>NZ_FRAF01000052.1 GCF_900142255.1 Alicyclobacillus tolerans
CACCATTTTCTTCGCGCGGAAGCCCCCGCCTTTAGGCGTGGGGTCTATGACCCACGGATCGATACAGAAGATGTTAAGGCAACAAAAATTTTTCGGGTATTCGGATTTGATGGTGGAAAGGGGCTTATAGATAGCCCTCTTCCAATTTCGCAATAAGGGTGGAAAAGTCCACACCGTATGACTCCTCAATCTGAATACCCGTCCCAACTTTGTAGTAAAACGCATCAGCATTAAAACGTGGTTTGCGTCCTTTGTGCAGTTCTTCGTTGAACATCAGTTTGGCTCGTAACACGTCATAGCTGTAACCACGTGCACTACGGTCAGTGTATCTGACAATGTTGTTGAACGACTCTGTGTAAGCGTTCGTGAGCCGTTTGTGGAAGTAACCCAGTATCTCAGCATACCAATTGCGAACCGCTTTTGTAAGGTCACTGAATGCCTTGTGGACATTAGATGATTCGAGTCGTTTAAGCCACTGCACGTATAGTTTCTCGGCTTCCTCAATGTTTTGTGCATCCCAGATTTCGTAGAACGCTTCTTTCAGATCGTATGCTTCTTTCAGATCGGGGTACATTCCTAACCATGCACCGAGAAGGATCTGACCCTGCATATCTAAGTCCTTATTGCGTTTCAAGAGTATCTTACGGTCATGCATCAATGCTTTGCGTTCCTTGGCCGTAGCATGCTTCCGTAGGCTCTTCCTGACCGTCTCCAAGGCGTTGTTAGCCATGCGAACGACATGATACTTATCGACGATGATTCGGGCTTGCGGAAGGCATTCACGTACTGCATCGCGGTACGGATTCCACATATCCATAGTCACATACTCGATGATATGACGGTCTGGAATCTGCATCAGGCGATTGATAACCGTTTCTTTGTTACGGTTCTCACGAATGTCGAAGATGGTGTGTTCCTCGATGTTGGTCATGATAAGACGTGCTTTCTTGATGATGTATATCTCATCAAGACCAAGCCAACGAGGAGTGTAGAAAACGTGCTCATACTCTTTAATTTTGACGTAATCATGGAACACATTACGCACCGTCTTCTCTGTCACACCAACAGTTTCCGCGACTTCCACGAACTCTTTCTTGAGTGATTCGCGTTCGATGTACTCAACCAGCCGTCTGGTCATCCTACGTTTCTCATCGATGTCGCTGAGATGCTCCCAAAAGGTTGTGTTGCAGTTCCGACATTTGTATCGTTTACGGTATATAAGAAGCCCTACACGTTTCGCTCTAACGGGCAAATCCATGACCAGATGTGTCCTGCTACCATGCTTGTAGAACGTATTAAAGCCACACTCAGCACAGTAAGAAGGTGGAGTCACCTTCTCCACCTTGAACAGCATGTCTGTTTCGTTCTCTTGCGGTGGTTCGATTATGTTGAATTCTGGGAGGTTGAGTATGTTCATAAAAGCACCTTATTCTATGAAGTCATCGTAATACATGATCGATAAGTCGAATGAACCATCCCAATTGCCAACCGTGGAAACGATAAAATTTTCTCCCTCTTGAAGAAGTTGCAACACTTCCGATTCGTTCATTTCCACGATTTCAAAGTCGTCAGGGTTACTGGCTTGCGTTAGGAGTATCTTCATGGTTTAGAACCTCTTTCGAATGGTTTCACGTTCATCTATCAGTTCTTCGCGGTTAGGGCAATCTTCGTTGAGGAAACACATATACAACTCATGAATCCTCAAAGCAGATATCGCATCACCATGCTCTATTGTTTCAATGAATGCCGCCATGAAGTGGTCATTATCTTGTTCAAAGTCATAATGCAATGTACGAAGTGCATGCCAGCAACCAAAGAGTTCCTCATAACTGCGAGGGAACGATACAGGCATACCTTCGGTATCAATGCGGTCAGTTGCCTGTTCGGAACGTAACTGTCGGTATATACCGTCGTATTCTTCGGGAGACTTCGCTCGCAGTTTTGCCTCCATCCTTACGCAATCTTCAATTAAGTCTTGTTCGATTTGCATGTAACGCTCGACGATTTCACGTAACTTGCGGTTCTCTTCACGCAAGGTCTCGATCTCGTCATGTAAATGAGGTGCGGTTGTGATCGCAAGTAACATTCCACAGTTTGGGCAATCTACGGATGAACCATGCCGCACACCTTCAACATTGCATTTCTTGCATGTCGGATTCATTTCACATTGTCGCCCCTTTATCGTTTACGAATCATTTCAAGTATTTCCAGCCCCGTCTTGCCTTTGACATCTTCCTCAGTGAAATAATGCCTCTCAGGAGGGGAAGAAGTCTCAGGTTCCGTCTTCTTCTCGTCAAACACATCAACACGAACAATCTCCCAATCATCCGCAAGGAGGTCTTGTTGGTATGGTTGTGCGGGTGCATAGCCAGCACCATCACGTAAATAGGCTACGATCATATGGTTCATCCGAGCGGCTTTCCCATTACCATGAAGATGAACACCTTCATGGATGAACCAATATCCACCCCACGAAGAACGCTTTACACATTCGCCCTGCTTCATGGCTCAAGCGCTTCGCTGAAAGTCATTATCCTCTCCTCCTGTTTTCGTAGCGTGTGAGGAGGTCGATAGGCGGTTGATAGTTCTCTAAGCCGATGACCAATTTTGCAACGCCTTCAGCAACGTCTGATTCATTCCTCACCAAGCGAGTCATTGAACCGTTATTGGCTTTGTTGTGACCAGCAAGACCAATCTGCCCAAACACTTCACGGCGGGTGATTACAATGTCGCCAGTTTGATAAATGACGTTTTCTTTTGCCACCTTAGCTCCTCCTCGAATGCTTATCTCTTGATTCAAGAATAGCACGTTTCGAGAAAAAAGTCCACCATATAATCCGATTTTGTATTCTATTTGTTAAGTGTGTCGAGAGCGGTTATTCCACCACGTATTCCGATAACCCAATTTTTCGTAGATCGCATAGGCATCGCGGTAGAAATGCTCCTTCTTTCTATGAAGGAGTGGAAATCTAAAAGGATGAGTGGA
>NZ_FRAF01000023.1 GCF_900142255.1 Alicyclobacillus tolerans
TTATGAGAAGGGAGCGATTATTCTCACCTCTAACAAGTCATATGGGGCTTGGGGAGAAATTTTTGGTGACACCGTGCTAGCAACCGCAATTCTCGACCGTCTTTTGCATCACTCCAGTACCGTAAATATTAAGGGTGAGAGTTATCGGATACGGGAAAAAAAGAAAGCTGGATTCTTCAAGATAGACTCTTCAAACGGTGATCAATTGATCCCGCCAGCGAATCTATCTACGGACGCTTAGTTGATGAAACTGGGGAGTTTTCGATTGATGTTTTTGGGGAATTTTCAATTGCTCTTGACACTAGCGGTACAAACCGGCTTGCGAGTCATCCAGGCCATGATGCAGGAGGAAGTGGATGCGCTCGTCGGTCCCAAGGGAAAGCACAATCCGGAGCGCAAGGCCGTACGGCATGGAAAAGAGAAAGGTTTCGTCATCCTCGGCGGTCGCAAGGTGGCTGTGGAGAAGGTGCGAGTACGCAGCGTGGATGGCCGGGAGATTCCACTCGAGACGTATCAGGCCCTGCAAGATCCGGAGCTGTTGACGCAAGCTGCGTTGGAGCGGATGCTCCATGGACTGTCCACCCGCAACTACGCGTACGGTCTGGAGCCGGTCGGAGAGGAATTGGAGTCCTCTGGTACGAGTAAGAGCTCTGTCAGCCGTCGGTTCATTGTAGCCACGAAGAAGCTGCTGGCTGAGTTGATGCAAAGGCGCTTGGACAGTCGTAGATACGTGGCCCTCATCATCGACGGCATCGTGATGGCAGAGCACACCGTGGTAGCGGCCCTGGGTATTGACGCAGAGGGCAAGAAGCAGATGCTTGGGGTATGGCACGGAGCCACCGAGAACGCCGCTGTGTGCAAGGCACTCCTATCCGACCTAGTGGAACGTGGCCTGAAGACCGACGACGGAATTCTGGTCGTAATTGACGGAAGCAAGGCACTGCGGGCGGCGGTGCGAGACGTTCTAGGTGACACGGCGATTGTCCAACGCTGCCAGGTACACAAGGAGCTCAATGTTCTGGAGCACCTGCCGGAAAAGCACCGGGATTGGGTAAAGAGGAAGCTGCGTGAGGCTTGGAGCCATGGCAACGAACAGGATGCACTGGCGTCACTGAGGCGATTGGCTGGCCACCTCGAGAAGAGGAGTACCCCGGTGCTGCGGCAAGTCTGCGAGAGGGCATGGAAGAGACCGTAACGGTCATCCGGCTCGGAGTGCCGGAGCTGTTGCGGACGACTCTACGCTCAACCAACGCAATCGAATCAGCGAACGAGAAGGTGCGCATGGCTAGCAGGAACGTAAAGCGTTGGCAAAACGGTGAACAGGTGCTGCGTTGGGCGGCGGCGGGGTTCCTTGAAGCAGAGAGCAAATTCCGTACCGTGAAAGGCTATCGTCAAATCCCGGTGCTCATGAAAGCACTACATCAATGTGCGCATCCGGAGCAATACCAGGAAGAATCATCCATAACTGCGTAAATTGAAGAAAAAGGCCGTCACGAAAATCTACGAAGAGCGGGACAAGGCGAGGCCAAGGGCTTTGTTCATTTGCGGAGTCAATGCCAGACGCCAGTATCCCTTGCGAGAACCGCTAATATTTCTAGCCCATTCCTCGGGGATGCCGAGAGAAACCAGTTTCTTGCGCTTCGTTTTAGGTTGCTTCCACTGTTTTAGTAAGCACATCCGAAGCCTCCGGCGTATCCATTCATCCAGTTCCACAAACACACTTCTCGTCTCTGCCCTTCGGTCATATCCACTCCATCCGTGCAGATACTTGTTGAGTATATCGAGACGTTCTGCCATGGATTGACCCCGGCTACGCTTCGTTGTGATTCGGACTTTGTCCTTGAAGCGTTTAAGGGATTTTGAAGATACTCGAACCTTGGGTTGTCGGTGGTGGGTGAAGGAAAATCCAAGGAACTTGCGTTTCCACGGCCTGTCAACGGCACTTTTCTCCCTGTTTACCTTGAGCTTTAGTCGTCCTTCTACAAATTGGGTAACACTCTCCATGACTCGTTCTCCAGCTCGTTTACTTCGAACGTAGACGTTACAGTCATCAGCATATCTGACGAATCGGTGGCCTCGTTTCATCAGTTCTCCGTCTAGGTCATCCAACATAATGTTGGAGAGTAACGGACTCAACGGACCTCCCTGTGGAACCCCCTCTTCGGAGACCACACATACACCGCCAGTCATAACGCCTGCCTGTAGGTACTTTCTGATGAGCTTGAGGACTCGCTTGTCCTTGACCTTCCGGGCGATTCGTGCCATCAACATGTCATGATTCACTCGATCAAAGAATTGCGCTAAGTCAACGTCTACTACCCAACGGTATCCCTGCGCGATATAGTTTTGCGCTTGCTGTACTGCATTGTGCTGACTATATCCGGCTCGGAATCCGTAGCTATGTGGTGAAAATTCCGGGTCAAAGATGGGTGTTAGTACTTGTTGAAGGGCCTGCTGAATCAGGCGGTCGAGCACCGTGGGCACTCCTAGCAAACGAACACCACCGTCTGGTTTCGGGATTTCGACTCGGCGGACAGGCGTCGGTTGGTAGGTACCCTGTAGGAGTTCGCTTCGGATGTTAGCCCATTGTTGCACTAAGAACGGGCGAAGTTCTGTGACTTCCATCCCGTCTACGCCGGGCTTACCCTTGTTCTCCTCTACCCGGCGCAAGGCCCCGAGCACGTTTTCGCGCTCTACTACCTGTTCCATCAGGTCAATACAACTTTCCTCGCGGGCTGGTTCATTGGGTCGTGCCGGAGAGAAACTCGGCACTTCCTCAGTCCCCCGTGGATTCACCACTTCTTCCTGAGGATAGCTCCCTGTCGGGATTTTCGGCTGTCTGTGCTTCTCTCTCGAACTTGCCATAAACAACCCTCACTATCATGTTCGGTCCTTCCCTGCTTAGACGTCTCTTTGCAGGTACTATGACCTCTGCTGACTTCTGCCGTTCAGCATCGCCTTGCGACGATGGTTACCAGCCTTGCTGGCGTGCCGGCAGACCTCCCCGGGTAAGAGCACTGTCTTTCCCTTCATATACCCGCTCCATTTACTTTCAACAGCCTTCGGTAGCAAGGGCTTTGTCTTGTTCTGCAGACTCACCCAACTGTTGCTAGCCTCAATTGAAGTTCGTGACCCTCGGGCCGAAGGTTTGCCGCCGCCTTCCTTCAGATTCCACCTTACGGAGGACACCCTTGACTTAAGCTAATGGCTACTGCTACCTTCACCATTCCGGACTTTCACCGTATAGATAGCGCCCATGCCGGGCGCACAGAATGGCTGTCGAGACTTTCTCGACAGCCTGAAAAAGAGAGCCTCTGGCTCTCTATTGTTGGAAAAATTATGTTTACGATTAGCGCTTTGAAAATTGAGGTGCACGGCGTGCAGCCTTCAAACCATACTTCTTACGTTCCTTCATACGTGCGTCACGAGTTAACATACCCGCTTTTTTGAGAACAGGACGCAATTCTGGATCTACTCTCAAGAGAGCACGAGCGATACCATGACGAATAGCACCAGCCTGACCTGAAATGCCTCCACCATAAACGTTAGCAATCACGTTATAGCGTCCAAGCGTATCTGTGAGCATCAGGGGTTGCTTAACAATCAGCTTTAAGGTTTCTAGTCCAAAATAATCGTCCATTTCCCGATTATTAATACGAATCTCACCATCACCAGGCATCAACCGAACGCGAGCGACGGAGTGCTTACGACGTCCGGTTCCCCAATATTGTAATTGAGCCACCTATAGTCCCCTCCTTATCACTTCGTCAGTTGATATGGTTCCGGTTTCTGAGCGGCATGCGGATGCTCCGGACCCACGTAAAGACGCAATTTAGTCAGTTGCTGTCTTCCCAGCGATGTATGTGGCAACATACCACGAACTGCAAAATACAGAACTCGCTCAGGATGTTTCTTTAACAAATCGACCGCACGCACTTCCTTGAGTCCACCAGGATAGCCGGAGTGGCGGCGATATAATTTCTTTTGTAACTTACGACCTGTGAATACTACTTTTTCAACATTTGTTACTACAACAAAGTCACCAGTATCCACATGCGGCGTAAACTCAGGTTTATGTTTGCCGCGTAATAGCTTTGCTATTTCTGTGGCCAAGCGGCCTACCCGCCAGCCGGTTGCATCTATTAACAACCATTTACGTTCCACAGCGTTCGGTTTCGCCATGTACGTCGTTCGCATATGAGTCCCTCCCGAAAACGGTTCATGCTAATCAACCACTTTAACGGGGCTTAAAGTGGGCAGAATGCACTAATCCTCAGTTTACTCAAAACCTTGCTTAACTGCAAGCCATAAATTCGATTCTTCATAATAAACCTGCCAAAGTGCCAAACCAGACGGCGGTGCAGTCCATCCAGCAGTCCTTCTGTCACATGCTTGAATAGACTTTATAACTTGTTGTTCTGTAAATTTACCTTGCCCAACCATAAGAAGAGTCCCCGCAATGATACGAACCATATTTTGTAAAAATCCATTTCCAGTTACATAAAGTGACACGTATGATCCAGATTCCTTCACACTGATATCAAAAATCGTTCGTATCTTATCTTCTACTAGAGTAGAAGCCGCACAAAAACTGGTAAAATCGTGCGTACCTACCAAATGGCAAGCCGCCTCACGCATTTTTTGCAAATCTAGACGACCTGGTGAATGACATGTAAAACGATGGGTAAAAATATCTGCAACTGGAGCAGTTTGAAAGGTATATCGATAGGTTTTGCCTACAGCAGAAAATCTTGAGTGAAACTGATCTGTAGCTTCTTCTGCATGAATGGCAATCAGATCGGGCGGTAAAATGCGCCGCAATACGTACGGATATTTTTCAACTGGTGGACCATGCTCCTGATCCCAATGAACGACTTGTTCACGAGCATGAACACCTGCATCAGTTCTCCCGGAACCGTGGATAAGTACAGGTGCTGCAGTCACCCTGGATAAACAGGCTTCCAACTCACCCTGTACAGTACGCAAGTTATTCTGTCGTGCAAATCCATGAAAATTCGTTCCATCATAGGCAATCAGTAGTTTCACTCGCATACAGTCACACCTAAAAAATCATTGTCCCCAAGCGGGGACAAGTATCATCTCAAGAAAAAAGTCTTGTCCGAAACAAATAGGCAACAGTTAACCAACTGACTGATTCATCCTATCTGTCCCGGACAACATTTTATCGAACTAATTCCAGCAAAACCATTGGCGCAGCGTCGCCACGTCTTGGGCCAATTTTCGTTATGCGGGTATAGCCACCATTGCGATCAGCAAAGCGTGGAGCCAATTCAGAAAACAACTTTTGAATAGCGTCCTGATCTGCTGTCTCATTCAGAAACTCTCGACGAACATAAGCCGCAACCTGACGGCGTGCATGCAAGTCGCCACGTTTTGCCAGCGTAATTAATTTTTCAGCAATCGATCGTAACTCTTTGGCTTTTGCTTCAGTTGTTTGAATCCGCTCATACAAGAACAAATCGGTGACCAGAGAACGAAAGAGCGCTTTACGAGCCGAAGACGTTCTCCCTAATTTACGGTATGGCACCTTAAACCCTCCTTCACTCAGCGAGTTTAATGAAAACAAGTACTGCACATCTTATATTGTCGATCTCGTCTAATGAATTTGTTAAAACATCATCTACCTGCAATCGATCAATCTTCTTGACGCAAATGCAAGCCAAGAGCTTCTAGCTTTTCTATAACCTCTTCTAATGACTTGCGACCCAAATTACGTACTTTCATCATCTCATCTTCTGAACGCGCACAAAGTTCCGCTACCGTATTGATACCAGCTCGTTTGAGGCAATTATAAGAACGCACCGACAAATCAAGCTCTTCAATGGGCATATCCATGACTCGCTCATTTGTGCTCTCTTCTTTTTCAACTGCAAGCTCGTGACCGCGCCCCGAATCAGACAAACCTGTGAACAGAGAAAGATGCTCAACCAAAATACGAGAAGCAATTGAAACAGCTTCATCCGGTTGCACTGACCCGTCCGTCCACACTTCCAGCGTTAGCTTGTCATAGTCTGTGATTTGTCCAACCCGTGTATTTTCAACGGTAAAGTTCACCCGAGTGATGGGAGAGTACAAAGAGTCAATAGGGATGACTCCTATCTCTTGCTCATCCATCTTGTTGCGATTGGCTGGATGGTAACCACGTCCCCGTCCTGCACGTAATTCAGCATAAATTCTTCCACCTTCAGTTAAAGTGGCAATGTGCATTTCAGGATCGATGATATCCACGTCCGAATCTGCTCGAATGTCTCCTGCTGTCACAGGGCCCGGTTCATTCGCGTCGATGACTAATAATTTTTCCTCGTCGGAGTGAATCTTTAACGAGAGGCGCTTCAGATTCAGAATGATTTCGGTCGTATCCTCAACCACACCAGGCACTGTGGAGAATTCATGCAAAACTCCCTCTATTTTCACCGAGCGCACCGCCGCGCCCGGGATAGAGGAGAGCAGAATGCGACGCAGTGAATTCCCCAGTGTCGTTCCATAACCCCGCTCAAGCGGCTCTACGACAAACTTGCCATACGTCGGGCTGTGTTCGACCGTCTGAATGCTGGGCTTCTCCATTTCGATCATCCGATACCCTCCTCTTCGACGCTGCAGATTGACCGTCCAATCAACTTAATTATCTCGAGTAATGTTCAACGATCATCTGTTCAGCAACCGGTGTGTCAATTTCATCACGCACAGGCTTGCGCAAAACTTTTGCTTGCGCCTTCTCGGCGTCAAATTCCAACCACTGTGGAATGGTTTTGCTGGCTGCAGCTTCAAGCAGTTCCTTAATACGGGTAAGACCCGCACTCTTTTCTGCAACAGCGACAACATCTCCAGGACGAAGCAAATAGGATGGTATGTCTACGCGCCGACCATTTACCAAAATATGTCCATGTCGAACAATTTGGCGAGCTTCAGCACGAGAAGCCCCCAACCCAATGCGATGGACAACATTGTCCAGGCGGCTCTCTAAGATGGCGAGCAAATTCTCACCTGTGACGCCACTATGACGTGCTGCTTCTTCAAAATAGCGTTCAAACTGCTTTTCCATAACACCATAAAAACGTCTTGCCTTTTGCTTTTCACGCAATTGCATACCATACTCTGACGACTTTTTACGTCCCTGACCGTGTTGTCCAGGCGGAAACGGGCGCTTGTCGACACCGCATTTCTCGCTGTAACACCGCTCACCTTTCAAGTAGAGCTTAATACCCTCACGGCGGCAAAGACGACAAACTGGACCGGTGTATCTTGCCATTCTAGTCTTGACACCTCCATAATTGCTTATACAAATTCATGCATAATTTTTTAATAACTGTCTATCATAATACGTTCTTCGTAAGACTTGTTCTAAATTACACGCGGCGACGTTTGGGTGGACGGCAACCATTATGCGGAATTGGCGTAACGTCGCGAATACCACTTACCTCTAGACCAGCAGCTTGAAGTGAACGAATGGCTGCTTCACGACCAGCGCCAGGACCTTTTACAGAAACTTCCACTTGCTTCATGCCATGTTCCATTGCTGTGCGCGCAGCTGCCTCAGCCGCCATCTGGGCAGCAAAAGGTGTGCTTTTACGCGAGCCCTTAAATCCAACATTGCCAGCACTCGACCAAGAAATTACATTACCTGCAAGATCGGTGATGGATACAATTGTGTTATTGAATGTGGAGCGGACGTGCGCGACACCCACCTCGACATTTTTTCTGTCACGGCGCCGGGTGCGCGGCGCCGGCCCGCCTTTACGTTGTTGCTTGACCTTCGCCATTTGTCACACTCCTCCTTACTTCTTCTTACCTGCAACGGTACGACGTGGACCTTTGCGCGTACGTGCATTTGTCTTTGTACGCTGACCGCGCACAGGCAATCCGCGGCGATGACGATAGCCGCGATAACATCCAATTTCAACTAAACGTTTGATGTTTAGAGCAATTTCGCGACGAAGATCGCCTTCAACTTTAATGTTCTTGTCAATATAATCACGCAGTTGTACGACTTCGTCCTCCGTCAAATCTTTCACTCGACGGTTAGGATCAATGCCGGTAGCCTGCAAAATTTTGTTTGAGGTTGTCCGGCCAATACCATAAATATAAGTCAGGCCAATTTCAACGCGCTTATCGCGCGGCAAGTCAACACCTGCAATACGGGCCATGCCAATCGTCCACCTCCAAGATTCAATGAGAAAATCTATATTGAAAACATGGAAACAGCCCCGTAATCGGGCAGCCGCGCTGCTATCCATGAATCAAGCAGAGCTAAGGTTGATACAAAATTGAAGCTAAATCAACCCTGACGCTGTTTGTGTTTCGGGTTTTCACAAATCACCATGACGTTGCCCTTGCGGCGGATGACCTTGCATTTTTCGCAAATCGGTTTCACCGACGGACGCACCTTCATGGAATTCCCCTCCTCGTTTCGCAAGCTCTATCATCAGTTTCTATGAAACTGTGTCATAACTCACTCGCCAAATGATAACGTAAAATCACTTTACAAGCCAGACTTCATTATTTGTAACGATAGGTAATTCTACCACGACTTAAATCATATGGCGATAATTCAACAGTAACGCGATCGCCAGGAAGAATTTTAATATAATGCATGCGTATTTTACCAGAGACATGGGCAAGTATCTTGTGACCATTCTCTAACTCAACACGAAACATTGCATTGGGTAGGGGCTCGATAACCTTGCCTTCTACTTCAATCACATCATCCTTAGCCATGGACTTCATTCTCCTCCTGTCCTGCTTCTGAATAGCGGCGTAAATCATATCGCAACATGGCGTTGGAGACCTGCTTCCCTTCTTGAAGCGTTTGCCTGGTTCTCTCTGCGTACGATCCAAGAGTACGAATATGCAGGATGTTTTTGCGTTTAGGTTTTTCAACCTTGCGCAAATCCCCATCAGCGACCCACACAAAACGATCACCGTCATGGCCAATCACAACGGCAAGTTTTTTACTGTCTCGACCGCGCAAGAGCTCTACGATGCTGGCGAGTTCTGGCAAATCACGAGTATGACCCACGCGATGTTCCCTACTTTCGCAGCTTATCTAAGGTATTCACAATCTGCTCAAATAGATGATCAATCGTAAGCAGGCCGTCAAAAGTATACAGCACACCCTGAGATTGATAGTAATCAACGAGCGGCGCAGTCTGAGCATATTGTTCTAAACGTGTCTTTACTGCTTCAGGCGTATCGTCAGCTCGCTGATAAAGTTCGCCGCCACAAACGTCACAGGTACCTTCCACCTTAGGCGGATTCATTACCAAGTGATATGTTGCGCCGCATTGTCGACAGATGCGCCTACCTGTCAGTCGATCCATTAAGATGTTTTGCGGGACATGCAAGTACAGCACCGCATTCAGATTTCTTTCTAATTCTGACAGAAGTTTTTGCAACGCGTCAGCTTGTTGCAAAGTACGAGGAAATCCGTCCAATAGAAAACCATCTTTAGCATCTGGCTGTTCTAAACGATCTCGAACAACACGGATGGTTAGCTCATCAGGAACCAATTTTCCACTATTAAGATAGTCTTGAACTTCAAGCCCCAGTGGTGTGCCTGCAGCTATCGCAGCCCGAAACATATCGCCAGTGGAAATATGGGGAATCCCATAACGCTCTTGAATTTTGGCAGCCTGTGTACCCTTGCCAGCCCCTGGCAATCCAAGCAACATGATTTGCATTTTGATCTTCCCCTCTTTCTATTGGCGAATAAAGCCACGATAGTTACGTTGCAACAATTGACCTTCCAGTTGCTGAAGTGTCTGCAAAGACACACCAACGATAATGAGCAAGGACGTTCCCGTAATGGAGAAGGATTGAAGATTCATTCCTTCCAATAACACAAAGGGCAGAACCGAAATCACTCCTAAGAAAAGCGAACCAAACACAGTTATGCGATTCACGACTGATACGATATACGCTTCAGTTTCAGCTCCGGGGCGAACACCAGGAATATATCCCGCATGTTTCTGCAACTGTTCAGCCAATTGTTGTGGGTTGATCTGCACATGCGTATAAAAGAAAGTAAACGCAATAATCAACAGCACTTCAAGGCCGATAAACCACCAGGATGAAGGGTATAGATAGCGTAAAATAAAAGTCGACCAAGCCCGACCTTGAAAATAGGTTGCAATTGTGTAAGGCAAAATTAAGAGTGATACTGCAAAAATTACAGGAATTACGCCAGCAGCATTAACCTTTAAGGGAATATGCGTTTGCTGACCACTGTAAACCGTTCTACCCACAACTCGTTTTGCGTATTGAACTGGAATTCTTCGTTCAGCCTGCTGAACATAGACGATTACAGCAAAAAGAATGATGGTCCCAATCAGCAGTATAGCCACTCGTAGAAAACTTAAAAAAAGATGCTGATTTTGACCAACAAACCATTTGGAGTAAACTTCCTGACCAAATTGGCCAAACTGAGAGATGATACCAACAAAGATGAGAATCGATATACCGTTTCCAACACCCTTTTCTGTTATCATCTCACCAAACCACATTAAGAGAATATCACCAGCTGTCAGTACAATCACAATGGTGATATATCCCCACCATTGATGGGTGGTGAGCAGTCCACTATGAGCAAACGTAAACGTTAGTCCTCCAGCCTGTAATAGACCAAATACTACCGTTAAATATCGAGTTACCTGAGTCAGTTTTTGCCGACCAGATTCCCCTTCTTTCTGCCACTCTTCAAAACGGGCTACTACACCTGATTGCAGAAGCTGAACAATAATGGACGCCGTAATATACGGGGTAACGCTCATCGCGAATATGGAGAATCGATAAAACGCACCACCGGAAAACATGTTCAGTAAATTGAACAAAGCATTGTTTTGCCCTGACGTCAGCGCATTGAGATTAATCCCTGGAATTGGAATGTAAGATCCAATTCGATAAACTGCCAGCACGAACAGGGTAAACAGTATCCGATTGCGAAGATGTTTCAGTCGCCACAAATTCGCGATGGTCGTTCCCATCTTAAATCACCTCGACCGTGCCGCCAGCCGACTCAATCTTTTCCTTAGCGGATGCAGAGAAGGCATGTGCTTGTACGGTCAATTTAACATTCAATTCACCTTCGCCGAGAATCTTAATGCCATCAAGTAGCTTTCTCGCCAAACGTGTTTCTAAGAGCAATTCAGGTGTGACAACTGTACCTTCAGAAAACTGGTTTAGACTCTCAAGATTGACAACAGCATATACTTTTTTAAATGGCTCATTAGAAAATCCCCGTTTAGGAAGACGTTTAAACAATGGATTCTGTCCACCTTCAAACCCCGGACGAACACCACCGCCAGATCTTGCCCATTGGCCTTTATGCCCACGAGTAGAAGTTTTACCATGACCAGAACTCGTTCCACGTCCTACACGTTTTGGGGCTTTTCGAGATCCTGGGTTACCTTTTAGTTCGTGAATTTGCACAGTATGACACCTCCTTATTTCTCAGAATCCGACAGAACCGTTTCCTGTACTTCTAACAAGTGCGGAATTTTATTAATCATACCGCGTATCGTCGGAGTATCCGCATGCAAAACGGTCTGGTTCAACTTGCGTAAACCAAGCGCTTCAACCACCTGCCGCTGTGCTTCCGGTCTTCCGATAACACTGCGGACAAGTCGAATCGACAGCATGTTTGCCATACAGCACCCTCCTTAGCCTAAAATCTCTTCAACACTTTTGCCGCGTAAGCGAGCGACTTCATCAGCCCGTTTTAATTGCGACAATGCGTTCAAAGTGGCATGTACCATGTTAATCGGGTTATTCGAACCCAGAGACTTTGTCACAATATCTTTAATTCCAGCCAACTCCAATACCGCACGTGCAGGTCCACCTGCGATTACACCGCTTCCTTCGGGGGCTGGTTTAATCAGTACACGTCCTGCGCCAAAATGCCCCAAGGCCTCATGAGGTATTGAAGTATTTTTCATCGGAACGTGAATCAGATTTTTCTTCGCATCCTCTACGCCTTTACGAATCGCGTCCGGCACTTCTTGCGCCTTACCTAATCCAGCCCCTACATAGCCATTGCCATCTCCAACAACTACGAGTGCCGAGAAAGAAAAACGACGACCACCTTTAACAACTTTGGCCACACGATTTACAGCAACAACGCGTTCTGTTAACTCCAGGCCATTTGGATTAATCCGCATTCTTACACCTACCTCCCTTTAGAATTCCAACCCTGCTTCACGTGCAGCGTCAGCTAGAGCCTGAACACGCCCATGATAAAGATAACCTCCGCGATCGAACACTACTGAACGGATACCTTTTGCTAGAGCTCGCTTCGCTACCAATTCGCCTATTTTCTTCGCAGCATCCACGTTGCCACCATTACTCAATTCATCACGCAACTCTTTATCAAGAGACGACGCACTGCAAAGGGTAACACCCTGTACATCGTCAATGACTTGTGCATAAATGTGTTTATTGGAACGAAACACATTCAACCTAGGACGCTCAGCGGTTCCGTTAACCTTGGCACGAACACGCAGATGGCGCTTTTGCCGAGATACGTTGCGATTTTCTTTAGTAAACAAGGTCTCAATCTCCTTTCTTTAAAATTATTTCTTGCCAGTTTTACCGACCTTACGACGTACCACTTCATTTTCATATCGAATACCTTTGCCTTTGTACGGCTCAGGGCGACGGATATCACGAACTTTTGCAGCATACTCGCCAACCAGTTCTTTACTGATTCCTTTAATAATCAACTTTGTCTGGGAAGGAACATCCACTTCAATACCATCTACAGCCGGCAATTCTACAGGATGAGAAAATCCGAGCGATAAAGTAACTTTGTTACCAGATTTAGCAGCACGATAGCCAACGCCAACCAAATCCAATCCTTTTGTAAAACCTTCCGTGACACCTTGCACCATATTTTGAATCACACTGCGCGTAGTTCCATGCAGACTGCGATGCAATTTTTGGTCGCTCGGGCGCTCCACAACCAACTCATTTTCGCCGATCACGATTTTCATGTCTGGATGGATATTGCGTTGAAGCGACCCTTTGGGACCTTTAACGCTCAGAAGCTGACCATCCATCTTAACTTCCACACCATTTGGAATCGCGATGGGTTTGCGTCCAATACGTGACATAGCTTGCACCTCCTCTTAAAGCCAATGGATTACCAGATATAACAAAGCACTTCTCCACCAATGCGGCGCTTACGTGCTTCCTTATCAGTCATTACACCCGACGATGTCGAAAGAATCGCGATACCTAATCCACCAAGTACGCGCGGAATATTGTCATGATTGACATACACACGCAGACCAGGTTTAGAAATTCTCTTTAATCCTGTAATGACTCGCTCTTGACCTTTTCCATATTTCAGGAACAGACGTATAATGCCTTGTTTTTCATCCGAAATGAATTCCGCATCACGAATAAAACCTTCGTTCTTCAGAATTTCAGCAATCGAACGTTTAATGTTAGAACCTGGAATTTCAACTTTTTCATGCCCCACCTCATTCGCATTGCGAATACGGGTTAGCATGTCAGCAATCGGATCACTCACTACCATGAATCGAACCTCCTTTCAAATCAACCGTTTACCAGCTAGCCTTCTTAACACCTGGCAATTGACCTTTATAAGCCAAGTTTCTAAAGCAGATACGGCAAATCCCAAACTTGCGCAGCACAGAGTGTGGACGACCACAAATTCTACAACGTGTATAAGCGCGAGTACTGAATTTGGGCTTACGCTGTGCCTTAACAATCATCGAGGTTTTAGCCAATTCTTGTTACCTCCCTCTTTTCAGGATTTATGAACGTCGAAACGGCATACCAAGTAACCCGAGTAACTCGCGAGCTTCTTCATCTGACCGGGCTGTCGTTACAAATACAACTTCAAGTCCACGTACTTTGTCTACTTTATCGTAGTCAATTTCAGGGAATATGAGCTGCTCACGTAACCCGAGCGTATAATTGCCTCGACCATCAAACGCCTTAGGCGAAACACCGCGGAAATCTCGAACGCGCGGCAATGCAACATTAATTAATTTATCAACAAACTCAAACATGCGCTCACCACGCAATGTTACTTTAGCACCAATAGGCATTCCCTGACGCAGACGGAATTGAGCGATAGATTTTTTCGCCCGAGTAACAACAGGTTTTTGTCCTGTAATCAGAGTCAAGTCCCCAACTGCTGAATCAATAATTTTAGGGTTTTGAGTCGCCTCACCAAGCCCCATATTTAAAACAACTTTCTCAATACGCGGAACTTGCATGACGGTTGTATAATTAAATTTTTTCATCAGTTCAGGCACAATCTGTTGTTGATAACGTTCTTGCAAACGATTCATATCTGGACCTCCTTTCAACTAAACCTTTAGTCCAAAATTTCGCCAGACTTTTTGGCGTAACGGACTTTCTTTCCATCTTCCAAAAATTTATGACCGATTCTTGTTGCCTGTCCTGTTTTCGGGTCAACAAGCATGATATTCGAAGCATGAATGGAAGCTTCTTTTTCAATGATTCCGCCCTCAGGTTGATTAGGGTTTGGTTTCGTGTGACGCTTTACCACATTGACACCCTCAACAATCACACGATTTTTCTTCGGTAAAACCGCTAATACTTGCCCTTTTTTGTTTTTATCTTTACCGCTGATCACAATAACTTGATCGCCCTTTTTTACAAACATGCCTGCCACGATCTGCACCTCCTTTGCATCAAACGAATTACAGTACCTCAGGAGCCAAGGAAATAATCTTCATGAAATCTTTTTCACGCAACTCACGAGCGACAGGTCCAAAAATACGCGTACCTCTTGGACTTTTATCTTCACGAATGATAACAGCCGCATTTTCATCAAAACGAATATGCGAACCGTCTGGACGGCGCAATCCACGACGTGTACGTACAATAACAGCCTTTACAACATCGCCCTTCTTGACAACGCCACCTGGTGTTGCACTTTTGACAGACGCAACAATGATATCGCCAATATTAGCAGTCTTGCGATTGGATCCTCCCAACACACGGAAACACATAATTTCCTTGGCGCCAGAATTATCTGCAACAACCAACCTGGTTTGTGGTTGAATCACGACGGTTACCTCCTTCCAAGCTTACAAATTAGATAATGACAGCTTTTTCAACGATTTCAACAAGACGCCAACGCTTCTCTTTAGAAAGTGGACGGGTTTCCATAATGCGCACAACATCACCAATTTTTGCTTCATTATTTTCATCGTGCGCTTTAAACTTTTTTGTTCTTTTAATGGTTTTTCCGTAGAGACGATGTTTGATATTCTCCTCTACCGCTACGACAATCGTCTTATCCATTTTGTCGCTTACAACTTTGCCAACACGAACTTTTCTTTCATTGCGTTCCATTGTCACCCTCCTCACTTACCAAATGTTGAAATCAGCTAATTCCTAGTTCCCGTTGCTTGAGAATTGTTTTTGCACGAGCAATATCTTTGCGAACCTGACGAATACGCATCGGATTTTCCAATTGCCCTGTGGCGTGTTGAAAACGCAAATTAAACAATTCATCTTTCAGGGAGTCTACGCGCTTTTCAATTTCTTCCGTGCTCAATTCCCGAATATCCTTAGCTTTCATCAGACTCACCTACCTCACTGCCACGCTTGACAAATTTCGTTTTAATGGGCAGTTTGTGCGCAGCGAGACGCATGGCCTCACGAGCTACCTCTTCACTAACGCCCGCAAGTTCAAACAAGATACGCCCCGGCTTGACAACAGCAACCCATTTTTCAGGAGAACCCTTACCGCTACCCATACGAGTTTCAGCAGGTTTTTGCGTTACAGGCTTACTCGGGAAAATTTTAATCCAAACTTTACCGCCACGACGGATATAACGTGTCATTGCAATACGAGCTGCTTCAATTTGCCTGTTGGTTACCCAAGCTGGCTCTAAAGCTTGTAGACCAAATTCGCCAAAAGCAACTTGATTGCCGCCTTTGGATTCACCTTTCATGCGACCGCGATGTTCTTTGCGATACTTTACACGTTTCGGCATCAACATTGCTTACTTACCCCCTTCTTCGGCGCCCTTTCTCGTCCGTTGCGGGAGAACTTCGCCACGATAAATCCATACTTTGACGCCAATTCTACCGTACGTGGTGTGGGCTTCACTCAGTGCATAGTCAATATCTGCACGAAGAGTATGCAACGGAACAGTTCCCTCGGCATATCCTTCTGTACGAGCAATTTCAGCGCCACCTAGACGTCCTGAAACCTGAACGCGAATTCCTTTTGCTCCCGAACGCATTGTCCGTTGAATCGCCTGTTTCATAGCACGACGGAACGATACACGGCGAGATAGTTGCAACGCAATATTATCAGCAACCAGCTGAGCTGAAAGATCCGGATTTTTAATTTCTGAAATCGAGATATGAACTCTTTTTCCTGTCAAAGCATTCAACTGGTTCCGCAAAGTGTCTACTTCTGTACCACCCTTACCAATCACCATTCCAGGCTTGGCTGTGTGTACAGTAATATTCAAGCGATTTGCAGCTCTTTCAATGTCAACACGAGCTACCGCAGCATCCTTCAGCCGACGGAACACATAATTACGAATTTGCAAATCTTCATGAAGTAGATTCTGATAGTCTTTTTTATTCGCAAACCATTTGGATTCCCAGTCACGAATAATGCCAATACGCAAACCAACTGGATTGACTTTTTGACCCATGAACTCTTATCCCTCCTTATCTTTCCGCCACAACTACAGTAATGTGACTGGTTCTCTTAAGAATGCTGTAGGCACGGCCTTGCGCACGAGGATGGAACCGTTTCAGTGTCGGTCCCTCATCAACGTAGATTTCTTTTACATACAACTTATCGACATCCATGTTGTGGTTGTTTTCCGCATTAGCGACTGCTGAACGAACAACTTTAGCCACCACAGGTGAAGCTCCACGGGGCGTAAATTGCAAAATAGCCAAAGCTTCCGGAATGTTTTTACCGCGGATAAGATCGACTACAAGACGCACTTTTCGCGGCGCAATACGGATGTACTTGGCAACTGCACGTGTCTCTGTTGCTTGCATGTCAGTTCCTCCTTTCTAAATAGCGTTCATTAACGAGAACGGGATGTCTTCTCATCACCCGCATGACCTTTAAATGTTCGAGTGGGAACAAACTCACCCAGCTTATGTCCAACCATATCTTCTGTCACATAGACCGGCACATGCTTTCGGCCATCATGCACAGCGAATGTATGACCGACAAACTGCGGAAAAATGGTGGAGCGGCGAGACCAAGTTTTAATAACACGTTTTTCACCGGACTCGTTTAAAGCTTCAACTTTCTTCATCACGTGGTGATCACAAAAAGGTCCTTTTTTCAAAGAACGACCCATACTACCTGACCTCCTTCCTTACATTGCAAAATGATTACTTTTTACGACGACGAACAATGTATTTGTCCGTACGGTGATTCTTTTTGCGAGTCTTTTTACCCAAAGTCGGCTTACCCCAAGGTGACATAGGTGATTTGCGTCCAATCGGCGCACGCCCTTCACCACCACCATGCGGGTGATCAACCGGGTTCATAACCACACCACGAACGGTAGGACGATGACCTAGCCAACGGGATCGACCAGCTTTACCTATATTGATATTTTCATGGTCCAGATTGCCTACTTGACCAATGGTTGCACGGCATTCGAGACGAACTAGGCGCACTTCTCCAGAAGATAAGCGCACTTGTGCATACGCCCCTTCTTTCGCCATCAGCTGTGCAGACGCACCAGCTGCGCGGGCTAACTGACCGCCTTTACCAGGTTGCAATTCAATATTGTGCACAACTGTACCAACCGGGATGTTAGCTAACGGTAAGGCATTACCTACACGAATGTCAGCATCCGGACCTGAAACAACCCTGTCTCCTACTTTTAAACCATGAGGAGCAATAATGTATCTTTTCTCTCCATCAAGGTAGTGCAAGAGCGCGATACGAGCTGAACGGTTTGGATCGTACTCAATCGTTGCCACTTTAGCCGGTACACTGTCTTTATTGCGTTTAAAATCAATCAAGCGATAACGGCGCTTGTGGCCGCCCCCCTGATGCCGCACGGTGATTTTGCCTTGATGATTTCGTCCCGCTCTGCGATGCAATGGAGCCAGCAGAGATTTTTCAGGAGTATCCGTAGTAATTTCATCAAAGGCAGAAACAGACATAAATCTGCGGCCAGGAGAAGTTGGGCGATATTTTTTAATTGCCAACTCTTACTCCTCCTCTTGACTGTCATGCGAACGTATTAACCTTGTGTAAAAAATTCAATCGGCTTCGAATCAGCTGTCAATGTTACAATTGCTTTTTTCTTTTCCGAAGTCATTCCCACAAAACGCCCTACGCGTTTTTTCTTACCGGGTGTACGCATTGTATTTACTTTCAACACTTTTACACCAAAGATTTTTTCGACCGCTTGGCGTATTTCAACTTTGTTCGCCCGTTTATCGACTTCAAACACGTACTTGTTCAATTCCATGCCAGCAGTCGAGGCTTCTGTAATAATGGGGCGTTTAATCACATCACGCGGATCCATTAAGCAAACACCTCCTCAACTTTGGCAACAGCGTCCTTGGTTAAAACCAGGTGCTCATGTCTCAACAAATCGTATACATTAACACCATTTGCCGGAACATATTTGATTCCTGGAATATTACGCGCCGACAACCAAACGTTCTCAATTTTTTCTGCATCCACAAGTAACGCTTTGTTTAATTCAAATCTCTTTAACAACGCGACCATGTGTTTCGTCTTAATATCAGAAAGGTTTAGTTGATCTAGAACAATCACTTTACCCTCATCGATTTTGGATGTCAATGCGCTATAAAGAGCAGCTCGACGAACTTTTTTCGTGAGTTTATATTTATAGCTGCGTGGTGTTGGACCAAACACAACACCGCCGCCTTTCCATTGCGGAGCGCGAATGCTACCTTGTCTTGCACGTCCCGTACCTTTCTGACGCCATGGTTTACGACCACCGCCAGACACTTCAGAGCGGCCTTTGACCTTATGTGTTCCACGCCTTTGACCAGCCAAGTACATCAATACCACTTCATGCATCAAATCCGTGCGAACAGGTGCAGCAAAAAGCTTTTCATTCAGTTCCACTTCTCCAACCTGTTCAGCTTGCATATTATATACAGGCAATTTCGGCATCCCAGTTGCCTCCCTTCTTTTGAGATCAATTACGAATTCGACTTAGTCGCCGTACGTATTGTAACAAATGAGTTTTTAGGACCTGGAACAGAGCCTTTCACAAGCAATAAATTGCGATCGGCATCCACTTTTACAATCTCAAGGTTTTGGACAGTCACTTTTTCATGACCCATACGTCCAGCCATGGTTTGTCCTTTAAACACTCTGTTAGCCGCAATAGAGCCTAACGAACCCACACCACGGTGATACTTCGAACCGTGAGCCATAGGTCCACGAGCCTGATTGTGACGCTTAATTGGACCAGCTGTGCCTTTACCTTTGGAGACACCGATTACATCCACGATTTCTCCTGGCTCAAAAACATCCGCTTTGATTTGTTGACCAATTTCATATTGTTGAACATCAACGCCGCGCAGTTCACGAATATATCGTTTTGCAGCAGTATTAGCTTTTTGCGCGTGCCCTTGTTCGGCTTTGGTTGAGCGGCTTGGCTTCTTATCGGCAAACCCGATTTGAACTGCCTCGTATCCGTCTATTTCGCTTTGTTTAATTTGCAGAACCGTACACGGTCCGGCTTCGATGACTGTGACCGGAATGACAATTCCATCTTCCGAAAAAACTTGAGTCATACCAAGCTTTCTGCCAAGGATTCCTTTCACGCGCACACCTCCTCAATCTTTCTTAGGTTGTAATTCATTTAAAGTTTAATTTCAATATCAACGCCGGATGGCAGATCTAGACGCATTAACGAATCAACCGTTTGTGGCGTAGGATTTAAAATATCAATTAAACGCTTGTGTGTTCTCATTTCAAATTGTTCACGCGAATCCTTATATTTGTGAGGCGCGCGAAGAATCGTAAAGATTGCCTTTTCTGTGGGCAACGGAATAGGGCCAGATACTCCGGCGCCTGAACGCTTAGCTGTTTCTACAATGCGTTCAGCAGACTGATCAAGAATTTGATGATCATACGCTTTTAATCGGATGCGAATCTTTTGGTTTGCCATAACATTTCCCCCCTCTTCATGGCGGGCTCTCTCAATACATAAACCGTATCAGGAGTAAGCGCCCAATTTGATGGACATACTCAGCAGAAATTTCCTCAGCGGTGCTCTTTATGGCTAAAAGCACATAAGCAACCTCCTGCCTCATCGCTGTCTGAGACCAACGTTCGATATTATACTAAATGACAGGTAAAAGTACAAGAAAAATTTTTCATAAAAAAAGGAGCTACTCAGAGCTCCCTTTTTATATCATTCTATTGAATGATTTACTTCTCAATAGCAGCGACTACACCAGCGCCAACTGTACGTCCACCCTCGCGGATAGCGAAGCGTGTACCTTCCTCCAGAGCGATTGGGGCAATCAATTCAACTTCCATGGAGATATTATCGCCAGGCATTACCATTTCAGTACCTTCCGGTAACTCTACAACACCAGTTACGTCGGTTGTACGGAAATAGAACTGTGGACGATAACCGTTGAAGAAAGGAGTATGACGGCCACCTTCTTCTTTGGTCAAAACATAAACCTCAGCTTTAAATTTTGTGTGTGGTTTAATGGATCCCGGTTTGACCAACACTTGTCCGCGTTCAACATCTTTACGCTCAACACCACGCAACAACGCACCAATATTGTCACCAGCCTGAGCTTGATCGAGCAGTTTGCGGAACATTTCAATACCAGTTGCAACTGTCTTACGGCTTTCTTCCGTTAAGCCAACGATTTCTACTTCATCGCCAACTTTCAGCGTACCGCGTTCGACACGTCCGGTAGCAACGGTTCCGCGCCCGGTGATGGTAAACACATCTTCAACAGGCATCAAGAATGGCTTGTCAGTGTCACGCTCGGGGGTTGGGATGTAGCTATCCACAGCGTTCATCAATTCTTCAATTTTAGCAACATAAGCCGGATCGCCTTCGAGAGCCTTCAATGCAGATCCACGAATAACCGGGATGTCATCTCCAGGAAATTCATACTCAGACAACAATTCACGAACTTCCATTTCAACGAGTTCCAACAGTTCTTCGTCATCCACCATGTCACATTTGTTCAAGAATACCACCAAATGCGGCACACCAACCTGGCGGGAAAGAAGAATATGTTCACGAGTTTGCGGCATCGGACCATCAGCAGCTGATACAACAAGAATAGCGCCATCCATTTGAGCTGCACCGGTAATCATGTTTTTCACATAGTCAGCATGGCCTGGGCAGTCAACGTGAGCGTAGTGGCGTGCATCGGTTTCATATTCAACGTGTGCAGTATTAATGGTAATACCACGTTCACGCTCTTCTGGAGCTTTGTCAATTTCATCATACTTCTGGGCTTTTGCTTTACCCTTCGAAGCCTGTACAGAAGTAATAGCTGCAGTCAAAGTAGTTTTGCCATGGTCAACGTGACCAATGGTTCCAACGTTAACGTGGGGTTTCGAACGGTCAAATTTTTCTTTTGACATCTGAATGATTCACTCCTTAGTGTTATTCGCCTTTACTTTTGGCAATGATTTCTTGAGCTATCGACTTTGGCACTTCTTCATACGCAGCAAGTTCCATAGCGAAAGTTCCACGACCCTGCGTGCGAGAGCGAAGTGATGTCGAATAACCAAACATTTCTGCCAGTGGCACATAACCGCGAATGACACGAGCGTTAGCACGCTGTTCCATGCCTTCAATGCGGCCACGGCGAGAATTGATGTCGCCCATGATGTCGCCCATATACTCTTCCGGAACCGTAATTTCCACTTTCATAATAGGTTCAAGCAGTACTGGACCAGCTTTCTTTGAACCCTCTTTGAGCGCCATTGAACCAGCAATCTTGAATGCCATCTCAGAGGAGTCCACATCGTGGTACGAACCATCATAGAGAGTGACCTTTACGTCAACCATTGGGTATCCAGCCAACACGCCACTGCGCATTGCTTCCTGAATACCTTCATCCACTGGCGCAATATATTCTTTTGGAATTGCGCCACCCACAACCTTATTCTCAAACATGTAGCCTTGGCCACGTTCGAGAGGCTCGAGGATGATTTTAACATGACCATACTGACCGCGACCACCAGATTGGCGAACAAATTTGCCTTCCTGATCAACACGTTGCGTAATGGTCTCTTTATAAGCAACCTGCGGACGACCCACATTACACTCTACTTTGAATTCCCGTTGAAGGCGGTCAACAATAATCTCGAGATGCAATTCACCCATACCCGAAATAATGGTTTGACCCGTCTCTTGATCGGTATACGTGCGGAATGTTGGGTCTTCCTCGGTGAGCTTACCTAGTGCAACACCCATTTTGTCCTGATCCGCTTTTGTCTTCGGCTCAATAGATACCGAGATAACTGGATCAGGGAATTCCATTGACTCCAATACTACTACATTCTTTTCATCACAAAGCGTGTCGCCCGTGGTTGTATCTTTTAAACCAACCGCAGCAGCAATGTCTCCAGCGTAGACTTTGTCAATTTCTTCTCTGTGATTGGCATGCATTTGTAGAATACGGCCAATACGTTCGCGCTTACCCTTGGTAGAGTTCAGCACATAAGAACCACTCGAGAGAATTCCAGAGTATACACGGAAGAAAGCTAATTTACCTACAAACGGATCGGTCATAATCTTGAACGCCAACGCTGAGAACGGCTCTTCATCACTTGAATGGCGTTCAATTTCTTCACCGTCAGCCGTTACGCCTTTAATAGCTGGAACGTCGATTGGCGAGGGTAAATAATCGACCACAGCATCAAGCATCGGCTGTACACCTTTATTTCTATAAGAAGATCCACATAGCACCGGAAAAAGTTGCACATTACATGTACCTTTGCGAAGTGCCGCTTTAATTTCAGGAACAGTAATTTCTTCACCTTCCAAGTACTTGACCATCAGATCTTCATCGACTTCAGCACACGCCTCTATCATTTCCGTCCTTAATTTCTCAACAATCTCTTTGAGATCTTCCGGAACATCAACGACATCTGATGTCGTACCAAGATCGTCGGTATAGATGATGGCCTTGTTTTCAACCAAGTCAACCATACCCTTGAAGTTATCTTCCGCTCCAATCGGGTATTGGATAGGCACAGCTTTCGCCCCTAGGCGTGTACGCATTTGTTCCACGCACATCAAGAAGTCTGCACCAATGATATCCATTTTGTTTACATAAGCAATACGCGGAACATGGTATTTATCAGCTTGGCGCCATACTGTTTCTGATTGCGGTTCAACGCCACCCTTGGCATCGAACACGCCACAGGCGCCATCAAGAACGCGCAAGGAACGTTCCACTTCTACCGTAAAGTCCACGTGGCCTGGCGTATCAATGATATTGATACGATGACCCTTCCACTGCGCTGTAGTTGCTGCGGAAGTGATAGTAATTCCACGTTCCTGTTCTTGCACCATCCAGTCCATCGTAGCGGCACCTTCATGAACTTCGCCAATTTTATGGACACGGCCAGTATAAAACAGAATACGTTCAGTCGTGGTTGTTTTACCGGCGTCAATATGCGCAATAATACCGATGTTCCGGGTTTTTTCCAGCGGAAACTGGCGGCTCACAAGCCAACCCCCTCATCTTCTTAATAACTTCTACCAGCGATAATGAGCAAATGCTTTGTTAGCCTCGGCCATACGATGCGTGTCTTCGCGTTTTTTCACTGCTCCACCCGCATTGTTAAAGGCATCCAGCAATTCATTGGCCAATCTTTGTTCCATCGTCTTTTCACTGCGTAGGCGAGCATAATTCACCAACCAGCGCAAGCCCAATGTTGTACGTCTATCCGGACGTACTTCTACTGGAACCTGATAATTGGAACCACCCACACGACGAGCTTTAACTTCAAGGACGGGCATAATATTGCGCATTGCCCCCTCAAAAACTTCCATTGGATCTTTCCCTGTGCGTTCACGCACTGTATCTAGCGCATTATAAACAATCTTCTGCGCTACACCACGTTTACCGTCCAACATCACTTTATTGATGAGACGAGTCACCAGCTTGTTCCCATAAATCGGGTCGGGCATAACATCCCTTTTTGGAACAGGCCCTTTACGCGGCATAATAACGCCTCCTTTCAATCCATGTAACACAGATTGCATGATTTAATATCAACACTACACGCTTATGGATTACTTTTTTGCTTTCGGTTTTTTAGCACCGTACTTAGAACGGCCTTGCATACGATCTTTCACGCCTGCAGTATCAAGCGCTCCACGAACAATATGATAGCGGACACCCGGCAGGTCCTTTACACGACCTCCGCGCACCAGCACCACAGAGTGCTCCTGCAAGTTATGACCGATACCCGGAATATAGGCAGTCACTTCAATGGTATTGGTAAGACGCACACGAGCGTATTTACGAAGCGCTGAGTTGGGTTTTTTGGGTGTCATTGTACCCACACGCGTGCAAACTCCACGTTTTTGCGGTGAAGGTAAATCGGTTTGTTCTTTTTCAAAACTGTTATAACCTTTTTGCAGCGCCGGAGCTGTTGACTTATCAATGACCGGCTTGCGACCTTTACGCACGAGCTGGTTAATGGTCGGCATTGCTGCACCTCCTTCTTTTCAACTCTTTTCAAGCCCACAGTGCCTGGTGGTTCATCCTCAAACACAAAAAAGCATAAGCCACAACTCGCCACAGCAAACCGTTATGGTTTTACTCAAGGATGGCTGCAGTTGCTGCTCCCACTTCAATCCCGCATGCTTTGCCAAGCATTTTCATTGTCTCCACCCATGTTACTGGAATCCCGTTCTGTTCAGCATAGTGCAGAACCGGACCGATAACGCGCGCTTCAGCATCCTTGGCAACAAACACTTCTTTTACAGCAGACTGTTGCACTGCTTTCAACGTTTGGTTTGTACCAATGATTCGCTTTTTTGCAAGGCGTATGCGATCTAGAGACACCGCAACAGCCTCCTCGATATACAAACCATGTCCTGGCACACCATGTGATTCTATCATCTGATATTTGCCCATGTCAACAGAGCTTAACGCCCTGTTGACATGAGAGTGAAAATTGTCAATCAACTGCCGTCAATTGTTGTTCTTTATCTTGTAATTCTGCAGATTCCTGCTCTCTAGTATCGATGAGCTGAAGATGGCGATAACGCCCCATTCCCGTTCCAGCAGGAATCAATTTACCAATAATCACATTTTCTTTCAAGCCGAGCAGACGATCGACCTTGCCCTTAATTGCTGCTTCAGTAAGAACACGTGTTGTTTCCTGGAAGGAGGCAGCGGAAAGGAATGAATCCGTCTCCAGAGAAGCCTTTGTAATGCCCAACAGAGCTGGGCGCGCTACCGCAGGTTCTCCTCCCGACAGCAATGCTGTGCGGTTTGCCGCTTCATAATCAAACAAATCCACGTAAGTGCCAGGCAACAGTTCTGTATCGCCAGCATCCAAAACACGCACTTTGCGAAGCATTTGGCGTACCATCACTTCGATATGTTTGTCGTTAATATCCACACCTTGCAAGCGATAGACGCGTTGAACTTCGCGCAACAAATAATTTTGCACACCTTGCAGGCCACGGACACGCAACATCTCTTTGGGATCGACCGATCCTTCAGTCAGTTCATCGCCCGCTTCCACTTCCTGATTGAGATGGACACGAATGCGAGACCCATATGGAATTGGATATACCTTTGTTTCGCTTTCACCTGTCAACTCAATTTCTCGTTTGTCTTTGCCATCACGAATTTCTGTAATCTTTCCATCAAATTCGGCAATCACTGCTTGACCCTTCGGATTACGCGCTTCAAACAGTTCCTGAATACGGGGTAAACCTTGGGTAATATCGTCGCCAGCAACACCGCCGGTATGGAACGTGCGCATGGTCAACTGAGTACCCGGTTCACCAATGGATTGCGCTGCAATAATACCTACCGCTTCACCAATTTC
This sequence comes from Alicyclobacillus tolerans, assembly GCF_900142255.1. Taxonomy (GTDB): domain Bacteria; phylum Bacillota; class Bacilli; order Alicyclobacillales; family Alicyclobacillaceae; genus Alicyclobacillus_I; species Alicyclobacillus_I tolerans. The sequence goes on from NZ_FRAF01000023.1 coordinate 26,069, forward strand.
GACCATTTTACCAGTAGCCAAATTTCGTCCATAACATTGGATACATACGCCGTGACGTGTTCGACAAGTGAGTACAGAGCGAATGTAAACCTCTTTGATGCCTGCTTTAATAATTTGACTGGCGATTTCTTCATCAATTAACTGATTCTTGGCAACAAGCAATTTACCTGTTTCCGGATGATACACATCTTGAAAGGCAATGCGTCCTTCGAGACGATCGCCGAGTTCTTCGATGACTTCTCGTCCGTCACGGATTTCCGCCACTTTCATACCTTTATCCGTTCCGCAATCATGCTCGCGAACAATTGTATCCTGAGCAACATCGACCAAGCGGCGCGTCAGATAACCAGAATCAGCTGTACGCAGCGCTGTATCCGCCAACCCTTTACGAGCACCATGCGTTGAGATAAAGTACTCCAACACCGTCAAGCCTTCACGGAAATTGGATTTAATAGCCAACTGAATAATTTCACCCGCAGGATTCGCCATAAGTCCACGCATACCCGCCAATTGGGTAATCTGTGAATTAGAACCACGAGCACCCGAGGTAGCCATCATGTAAATTGGGTTAAATTGATCCATGCTGGTCATCAGCGTCTGGGAAATCTGTTCTTTCGCTTCCGACCAAATTTGACTAAAGCTGATATACCGTTCTTCTTCGGTTATCAATCCGCGTCTGTATTGCTGAGCCAATTTATGCTCACGAGCATCTGCTTCTTCAACAATCCGATATTTTTCTTCAGGAACAATAATATCGGCAACCGAGATTGTAATACCCGCTTTGGTTGAATAGTTGAACCCTAGCCGTTTCACACGATCGAGAATTTCTGCTGTCATCGTTGTTCCGTAACGACGGAAGCATTCACCCAGAATATTGCCAAGGTCTTTCTTAATGACCGCTTTGGGGATGGGACGTTGCACGATTCTCTCGCGCAAATCGACACCCTTTTCAAACACAAACGTCTCATCCGGCGGACCTTCAAGCAAGTTAGTCCGACTCCCTGAATGCAAATAGGGGAAATCGGCCGGGAATATCTCGTTAAAAATCAACTTACCAAGTGTCGTGATGAGAAATGCAGATTGATGTTTCTCATCAAAGGATGATTTATTGAGCGATCGCGCTGGTAAAGCGATGCGTGAGTGCAATGATATCTTCTGTTGCTGGTATGCGTAATGCGCTTCTGCCGGATCGGCAAATACGGAACCTTCTCCTGGCGCGCTCTCTTTTTCTACCGTCAGATAGTAGGGACCGAGAACCATGTCCTGGGTTGGTGTAACAACCGGTTTTCCATCTTTCGGATTCAAAATGTTATGAGCCGCCAACATTAAGAGTCTGGCTTCTGCCTGCGCTTCAGCAGAAAGCGGTACGTGTACAGCCATTTGGTCACCATCAAAGTCGGCATTATACGCTGTACAGACCAGCGGATGGAGCTTAATGGCGCGACCTTCGACGAGAATCGGTTCAAACGCTTGAATACCCAAGCGGTGAAGCGTGGGAGCGCGATTCAGCAACACTGGATGTTCTTTAATGACATCTTCCACCACATCCCAAACTTCCGGCGAAACACGCTCCACTTTCCGTTTGGCACTTTTGATGTTGTGCGCCAGTCCACGAGCCACCAGCTCTTTCATAACAAATGGTTTAAATAATTCAAGCGCCATTTCTTTTGGTAATCCACACTGGTACATGCGCAGTTCGGGACCTACCACGATAACCGAACGTCCCGAATAGTCCACGCGTTTACCAAGCAAATTCTGACGGAAGCGCCCTTGTTTTCCCTTCAGCATGTGAGATAGCGATTTGAGCGGACGATTGCCTGGGCCAGTTACCGGACGGCCACGGCGACCGTTGTCAATCAGCGCATCCACCGCTTCCTGCAACATACGTTTTTCATTTTGAACAATAATATCTGGTGCACCCAAATCGAGCAGGCGTTTCAAACGATTGTTGCGATTAATCACGCGACGGTACAAATCGTTTAAATCAGATGTGGCAAAACGGCCACCATCCAATTGCACCATTGGACGCAAATCAGGCGGAATAACAGGAAGTGCTTCGAGTATCATCCAACTCGGGTGATTTCCCGAAGAACGAAACGCTTCTAACACTTCCAAACGTTTAACCGCACGATTGCGGCGCTGACCTTGTGCGCTGCGCAACTCCTCTTTGAGCACTTCTACCTCTTTGTCCAAATCAATCTCAAGCAAAAGCTTGCGAATCGCTTCCGCACCCATGCCCGCTTGAAAAGCATAGCCGTACTTTTCACGATATGAGCGATACTCTTTCTCGCTGAGCAACTGCTTTTTCTCGAGCGGAGTATCACCCGGATCGGTCACAACATAGGAAGCAAAATAAATCACTTCTTCGAGCGATCTCGGTGACATGTCCAGCACAAGACCCATCCGGCTGGGTATGCCTTTGAAATACCAGATGTGAGATACTGGCGCTGCTAGTTCAATATGGCCCATCCGTTCACGACGGACTTTCGCGCGTGTAACTTCAACTCCACATCGATCACAGACGACACCTTTATAACGAATCCGTTTATACTTTCCGCAATGGCACTCCCAGTCACGCTGGGGGCCAAAAATCTTCTCACAAAACAAACCCTCTTTTTCTGGTCGCAACGTACGATAGTTAATGGTTTCCGGTTTCTTGACCTCGCCATGTGACCAGGAGCGGATTTTTTCCGGAGAAGCCAAGCCAATCTTCATAAACTCGAAGTTATTCACATCCAGCAACCGCGCACCCTCCGTTTCCTTCCAGCAGCAGCGTTGTTACTCGCCAATTTCGTGGTACTCCAAGTTGAGATTGAGCTTTTCGCCGGCATCCTCTTCTTCGTCCGACTCGCGAATAACAATCTCCTCTTCGTCACCTGTGAGAATCTTGACGTCCATGCCAAGACTCTGCAATTCTTTGATGAGCACTTTAAACGATTCTGGCACACCCGGCTCAGGAACATTTTCTCCCTTGACAACCGCTTCGTACGTTTTCACGCGTCCCACCACATCGTCCGACTTGACGGTGAGAATTTCTTGCAAGGTATAGGCTGCGCCATACGCTTCAAGCGCCCAAACTTCCATTTCGCCAAAGCGTTGTCCGCCAAATTGCGCTTTACCGCCCAACGGCTGCTGAGTGACCAACGAATAAGGCCCTGTGGAACGAGCGTGAATCTTATCATCAACCAAGTGGTGAAGTTTCAGCATATAGACATATCCAACCGTGACCCGGTTATCAAACGCTTCTCCAGTTCGCCCGTCGTAAAGAACATGTTTTCCATCGCGATCGTATCCAGCTTCTTCAAGTGTGCCAAAAACATCTTCCGCATGCGCACCATCGAAGACTGGTGTTGCGATACGAATGCCAAGCGCCTTTGCCGCCATACCCAAATGCGTTTCCAATACCTGACCGATATTCATACGCGATGGCACACCGAGAGGATTCAGAACGATTTCCACAGGCGTTCCATCTTCCAGGAACGGCATATCTTCCTCAGGCATAATCCGCGCTACCACACCCTTATTTCCATGCCGCCCGGCCATTTTGTCGCCTTCGGAAATTTTCCGCTTTTGAGCAATGTAGACGCGCACCAACTGGTTGACCCCAGCCGGCAATTCATCTCCATTTTCTCGTGTAAAGACCTTAACATCCACCACAATGCCAGCTCCGCCATGCGGCACACGCAAAGAGGTGTCTCGCACTTCACGAGCTTTTTCGCCGAAAATAGCATGCAACAGACGTTCTTCAGCAGTCAATTCTGTTACTCCTTTAGGAGTAACCTTGCCGACCAAAATATCTCCCGTGCGAATTTCAGCACCAATACGGATAACACCGCGATCGTCCAGATTTTTTAACGCTTCTTCGCCAACATTGGGTATGTCACGAGTAATTTCTTCCGGACCGAGCTTTGTATCACGCGCTTCAAGCTCATACTCTTCAATGTGAATAGAAGTATAGACATCTTCTTTCACCATTTTTTCCGAGAGCAGAATAGCATCCTCGTAGTTGTAGCCTTCCCAAGTCATGAAGGCCACGAGCACGTTGCGTCCAAGGGCAATCTCGCCATGGTCGGTTGCCGGTCCATCAGCCAGCACTGTGCCTTTTTCAACTCGCATTCCTTCGCGAACAATCGGCCTCTGATTGATACAGGTATTCTGGTTGGAACGTGTAAACTTTTGCAGTTTATATTTATCCAAGTCACCACGTACCGGTTTGCCATCCACCACTTGCTCATGACGTACCCAGATTTCCCGAGCAGTCACCCGCTCAACCACACCAGAACGACGCGCCACTACACAGACACCCGAGTCAAGCGCAGCTCGATATTCCATCCCTGTGCCCACATATGGTGAATCTGTCACCAATAAGGGGACTGCCTGACGTTGCATGTTGGAGCCCATCAATGCCCGGTTGGCATCGTCATTCTCCAAAAAGGGAATCATCGCTGTTGCCACTGAAACAACCTGCTTCGGAGAGACGTCCATATAGTCGATCCGTTCCCGAGGCACGGTAATGACATCTTCACGATAGCGAACTGTAATTTCTTCCGATTTGAAACGTCCATTTTCATCCAGCGGCTCGTTGGCTTGGGCAACCACGTAATTCTCTTCTTCGTCAGCTGTCAAGTAGTCTATCTGACTGGTTACCACACCCGTTTCCGGATCAACGCGACGATAGGGCGTTTCAATGAAGCCATATTCATTGATGCGCGCATACGTTGACAATGAATTGATGAGTCCAATGTTTGGACCTTCAGGAGTCTCAATCGGACACATACGACCATAATGAGAATAGTGCACGTCGCGAACCTCAAAACCAGCACGTTCTCGAGTCAATCCTCCTGGCCCAAGCGCAGACAAACGTCTTTTATGCGTCAATTCCGCCAACGGATTTGTCTGATCCATAAATTGCGAAAGCTGGCTAGAACCAAAAAATTCTTTAATCGCCGCAATAACCGGCCGAATATTGATCAGAGCTTGCGGTGTAATTGTTGTAGCATCTTGGATGGACATCCGCTCACGAACGACACGTTCCATGCGAGACAATCCAATCCGAAATTGGTTTTGCAACAATTCTCCCACCGAGCGCAATCGACGGTTGCCAAGATGGTCAATATCATCCGTTGTGCCCACTCCGCGCAACAAATTGAAAAAGTAGGAAACCGCTGCAAGAATATCGCTCGGCGTGATATGTTTAATGGAACGGTCAAGTTCTCCGTTAGAAATAACGTGCAATACTTTACCATCTTCACTGGGCGAGAAAATTTTCACCATCTGCAACGGAATGGTATCTGCGCCAGACAAATCCGGAGTAGCAGAAATACTGAAGCGACCAACACTTCCATCCAACTCAGGAATAATGCGATCGAGCAAGCGCCGATCGATAACCGCTCCGGCTTCCGCTATGATTTCTCCAGTTTCTGAGTTCACCAACGTTTCGGCTAACCTTTGATTCAATAAACGATTTTTTAGGTGTAATTTTTTGTTGATTTTGTAGCGACCTACATTAGCCAAGTCATATCGCTTTGGATCAAAGAAACGAGCAGCCAACAAAGCGCGAGCATTTTCATAAGTTGGCGGTTCTCCAGGGCGTAAACGCTCATAAATTTCAATCAAAGCACGCTCAGTGGAATCTGTCGTGTCTTTATCGAGCGTATTCTGCAGATACTCATCCTCCCCCAACAGTTGGATGATTTCAGCATCTGTTGATAGACCCAGAGCCCGCAGCAAGACAGTGATGGGTAGTTTGCGTGTGCGGTCAATACGTACATAAACCACATCTTTGGCGTCAGTCTCAAATTCCAGCCAAGCTCCTCGATTAGGGATGACTGTGGCTGAAAATGTCCGTTTGCCATTTTTGTCAATTTTAGCGTTGTAATAAACACTTGGAGAGCGAACTAACTGACTGACAATGACACGTTCTGCGCCATTGATAATAAAAGTTCCTGTTTCAGTCATCAGAGGGAAGTCACCCATGAAAACCTCTTGCTCTTTCACTTCCCCTGTTTCCTTGTTTAAGAGACGAACCTTAACACGAAGTGGAGCAGCGTACGTTACATCACGCTCTTTTGATTCATCCACATCATATTTGGGCTCCCCAAGACTGTAATCAATAAATTCCAAAACCAAGTTGCCAGTAAAATCTTGGATAGGAGAAATATCCGCAAACATCTCTCTCAATCCTTCGCGCAAGAACCATTCATAAGACTTCTGTTGAATCTCAATGAGATTCGGAAGCTCGAGCACTTCCTGGATCCTGGAGTAGGAGCGACGCTCCCGCCACCCGTACTTGACCATGTGACCCCGCAAACTCTTCACCCCTTGAACTGTGGTCTTCACCGTCTGGCAAAAGCACGCATATAAACAAAAAAGAAAATGAGGCTACAGGTAACCACATTTTGGTGCTTACTTCACGTTATTCACCTATTTCCAGTCGGTACGGTTTTTATTCATTCGCTCGCAACAACCGTCCCATCTATCATTGTATGCAATAAATGATAATAGCACAATGATTTGAAGTTTACAAGAGATTTTAAAGATAATCTCACGCAAAATAATTGAGAAGTAGAAAAATAATTGAAGAATTCATTTTTGGCAGCTCAAAACCGTGTATCCTCCGTCATGCGCCACTCTGATTACAGCTCTAAACAAGTTTTTTAAAAATTTTTCAGCACTTTCCATGCCTTGTTTTTTGGCCATAACCACCCAAAGAATTCCTTGATCCGATAGATGGTGTAAAGAGTTTTCAAAAAGCGAATAAACTACTTTCTTTCCTGCGCGTATCGGCGGATTTAACAATATAGCATCGAACGTTTCTGAAGAAATTTCTGCATAACCATCGCTGACCTTGCAATGGACTTGCGCAAAATGTGATGTATTTTCTTTAGCCAACTCTACAGCCCGCTCGTTTACATCGACGGCCAGCCAGCGCACTTTGGGAAATAGATCTGCCAGCACAGCAACGACCGGCCCATAGCCACAACCAAGATCGAGGGCGTTCCTAGCATTTTGCAATTCTGCTGACTCTATCAAAAGTCGTGTTCCAAAATCAAGCCCGCGCTTAGAAAAGACTCCCGAATCCGTCCACAGTGAATACGTGCGTCCTCTTACGTGAAAAACAATTTTTTGCTTGTGGGAAGGGACATCTGGCTGTTTATCAAAATATTGAGTCATACCGCCCGCTCCTCTTGAGTCGATCAGAAAGACATAGGGCGGAGATAGCTCCGCCCTACGTTACATTCACAACAAATTCGTGCGTCCAACTTACTTGATTTCCACAGTGGCTCCTGCTTCTTCAAGTTTCGCTTTGATACCTTCAGCATCCTCTTTGGAAACTTTCTCTTTGATGGGTTTCGGAGCTCCATCAACCAATTCTTTCGCTTCTTTCAAGCCAAGACCGGTAATTTCACGAACAACTTTGATAACATTGATCTTAGAACCACCAGCGTTAGCCAGAATTACATCAAATTCTGTTTGTTCAGCAGCTTCCTCGCTGCTACCAGCAGCTGCTCCACCCATAATAGCTACTGGAGCTGCAGCAGTTACACCAAATTCTTCTTCAATGGCTTTTACCAAATCATTCAATTCCAAAACACTCATGGATTTAATCGCTTCAATCATTTCTTCTTTTGTCATGATATAGATCCTCCTCAATTCAATAGCATCACAGGCTATTGTCTTTAATTAATGGCACGCAAATATCATTGATGGAGAAATTACTCTGCAGCCGTCTCCTGTTTTTCAGCGATTTGCTTCACAGCATAAGCCAAATTGCGCATCGGAGCCTGCAATACACTAAGCAACATGGAAAGGAGTCCTTCGCGTGAAGGCAGACCCGCCAAAGCTACCACTTCCGACGAAGAAATGACGCGGCCTTCCACTACTCCACCTTTCAGTTCAAGCGCTTTGTGCTTTTTAGCAAAGTCATTCAGAATCTTGGCAGGCTTGACCGGATCGTCATACCCAAATGCAATGGCTGTTGGACCCGTCAAATAAGCATCAAGCTCAGTCAACGATGTCTTTTCTGTGGCACGACGAGTCAGCGTGTTTTTCAACACCTGAAACTCTATACCCGCTTCACGCAACTGTTTACGCAACTCTGTAATTTCAGCTACATTGAGTCCACGATAGTCAGTTACCACAGTTCCTTTACTGCGATTCAACCGATCGACGATTTCTTCTACCAACTTAGCTTTTTCTTCATGAGCTTGAACAGACATTTTGACACCTCCTGCATGAACCTTAGCCCAATAGATTAAAGATGGGCGCCCTCTACCCGAGAGAACGCCCAAGCACAACTCTACCCACTTGAACGAACCTCGGTAGGCGGCTTAGCCATTCTCCGTTAAAACGGACCTACGGTCTACGGTTCTGGATTATGAATTTCTATCCATCCAACCAATCTATTACTGTCGTAAAATCATTCAGCAACCGCACCAACGCGCAACGCATTGACTCGCACACCCGGTCCCATTGTGGAGGCAACCGTTATGCTACGGATATATTGACCTTTGGCACCTGACGGCTTGGCCTTCTGCAACGCATCCAGCAAGGTCTGGAAGTTACCCAACAAGGCGGAAACCTCGAAGGAAACCTTGCCAATCGGCACGTGTACAATACCCGCTTTGTCTAAGCGATATTCAATCTTACCAGCTTTTGATTCTTGCACTGCACGTCCAACTTCAAACGTAACCGTGCCAGTTTTGGGGTTGGGCATCAACCCTTTAGGACCCAACACACGTCCAAGGCGACCAACCGCCCCCATCATATCCGGTGTGGCAATGGCCACATCGAAATCCAGCCACCCCTGACTGATTTTCTGAATGAGATCGTCGTCCCCGACATGGTCAGCACCCGCAGCTTCAGCTTCTTTCGCCTTGTCGCCTTTAGCAAATACCAAGACGCGCACTGTTTTACCAGTACCATGCGGAAGCACAACCGCTCCGCGCACTTGTTGATCTTGTTTTTTCGGGTCTACACCCAGTCGAACTGCAACTTCGACCGTTTCATCAAACTTGGCAGTAGCCGTCTTTTTCACCAATCCAAGCGCCTCAGAAGCATCGTACAACTGGCTGCGATCAATAAGCTTAGCAGCTTCCAGCATACGTTTTGATTTTTTCGCCATACTCTTACACCTCCTTGTGGTCAAAGGTCAAGTGACCTCCCACTTTTACGCCCGTCAAAAGAGAGACCGTTATGAACTAGTCTTCAATGACGATACCCATACTGCGCGCTGTACCTTCCACCATGCGCATAGCCGCTTCCACAGAAGCCGCATTCAAATCAGGCATTTTCTGTTCAGCAATCTCACGCACTTTTGCACGCTTAACCGTCGCAACTTTCTTTTTGTTAGGCTCTGAAGAACCCGACTCAATGCCAGCCGCTTTCTTCAGGAGCACAGCCGCCGGAGGCGTTTTAAGGTCAAAAGTGTAAGAGCGATCTTCGTAAACATAGAGCACGACAGGAATAATCAAGCCAACTTGATCGGCTGTGCGTGCATTAAATTCTTTACAAAAGCCCATAATGTTGCCTACCTGAGCTTGACCGAGCGCTGGTCCAACCGGCGGCGCCGGAGTTGCCTTGCCCGCAGGAATCTGCAGTTTTACAACTTTAACAATCTTCTTCGGCAACGCGTCCACCTCCTTTGCCGCTTGATGTGGTAGAAACGGGTTTCCACCCTCCCACTCGCACACCTCCATAAGGCGCGCCACTTACATCTATAGGGCGATGAACTTTATCCGTCCAACGCCACAGAAAGACCAAAGCAGATTCAACTGAGAGTATCCACCGCCTTGCTCTCTTCTGCCTCAAATCAACACTCACCCAACAGAAATTCAGGTGAGTTTTTCCACCTGGGAATAATCTAGTTCCATCGGCGTGTCTCTGCCAAACATGGATACTAAAACGCGCAATTTCTGCGTTTCTTCATGAACCTCTTCCACAGTCCCAATCATGTCTGCAAACGCGCCGCCCACAAGACGAACCGCCTCACCAACCGCAAACTCCAATTGCAGTCTGGCTTCCTCTACGCCCATTTGGCGCATGATAGACTGAACCTCGTCCATCAATAGAGGAGTAGGCTTGGAACCAGCTCCAGACGAACCCACAAATCCAGTGACGCCTGGCGTATTGCGGACGACATACCATGAGTCGTCTGTCATAATCATTTCCACCAGCACATAACCAGGGAACACCTTTTTTTGCACTACCTTGCGCTTGCCATTCTTCACTTCAATTTCTTCTTCGGTTGGCACGAGAATGCGAAAGATCTTGTCTTCCATCCCCATTGTCTGAACCCGGCTCTCAAGGTTGTTTTTTACCTTGTTTTCATAGCCCGAGTATGTGTGGATGACGTACCAATTCTTTTCTAAATTCTCCATCACGAGAAGGGCGGTTTGCCCCGCACCCCCTTTTACCCTAGGTTAGACAACGCCAATCAAAGATAAGAGTTTGGCGATCCCGATATCAAATCCCCAGACCAGCAGTCCAAGGACCAAACAGGTGATGAGCGCCGCCGCCGTATAATTGACCACTTCACGACGATTGGGCCAGCGCACCTTGCGAAGTTCACGCCAAGAATCAGAGAAGAACGCAAGCAAACCCCTGCTTTGTTCGCGAGGTTCCAAGGTCGTTTCGTCTGGCTTCGCCATTTGGCACAACCCCTCTTCGATTGCAGCGTTCAGTGAATCTCAACATGCATTAGCGCGTTTCACGATGAACAGTGTGTCCATTGCAGTATCGGCAGAACTTTTTCAGTTCAACCCGATCTGGGTCATTCTTTTTGTTCTTCATCGATGTGTAATTTCTCTGTTTGCACTCGGTGCAAGCGAGCGTAATGATGACGCGCATGTTGGTGCACCTCCTTTAGCAGGATGCAAACCTGTCCTCCAACATAAACAGACGAACCCCAAGTCAAGGGACTCGCGCACCCACAGTACTTTAGCATAGTCATAGGAAACCGTCAACTAGAAACTCAAGCATCTAAGCTAGAGAACACAGCACTTCTAGGCATCACGCATAAACATTTCGATAGTCAAGGTATTTTTCCAATTTACGCTTGACCCTCTGCAGCGCATTGTCTATTGACTTGACATGACGTTCTAAATCGACAGCAATTTCCTGGTAAGATCGACCGTCTAAGTAGAGCATCAAAACTTTACGTTCCAAATCACTCAACAACTCAGACATCTTCAGCTCAATATCGTCAAACTCTTCCTGGTGTATGACCAATTCTTCCGGATCGGTGACGCGTGCCGTACAAATCACGTCCATCAACGTCCGGTCTGAGTCACCTTCATAAACAGGCTTGTCCAATGAGACATAAGAATTGAGTGGGATATGCTTTTGACGCGTGGCTGTCTTAATCGCAGTTATAATTTGGCGTGTCACGCAAAGTTCTGCAAACGCTTTAAATGACGAAAGCTTGTCCTCTCGGAAATCGCGAATCGACTTATAGAGACCAATCATTCCCTCTTGGACAATATCTTCCCGATCCGCTCCAATCAAAAAATACGATCTGGCTTTGGCGCGGACAAAATTACGATACTTGTGAATCAAGTATTCAAGGGCTAGGGAATCACCGTCATGCACACGTTCCACGAGGGTTTCGTCTGGAAGGTTCTCTAACTCGGCGAAATCTGAAACGTGCTGTATGCTCAAGAAAATCCCTCCGAGCCCGCGTAAGATGCCGCAATTATACATTATGTAACCCTACAGAATCAATCATCTTTTTGACTACGTCGCCAAGCTTCGAGTTTTTTTAGAATATCGTCTGACAAATTTTGCGTCCAGTCTCTGCCTAAATTGACTTGTGTTTTTTTAGCAACCTCAGAAATTTTTTCCTGAATACGATTCAGTTTTTCTACCATTTCTCTCGCCGATATGCGCAAAGCGCCTCCACCAAAGGTAATTTGTTGCTCCAGAGCATCTGATGTGGCAACAGTTAAAGTCCGATAATCTTTCAACAAATCCGGAATTAAACGCTCAATACGCTCGTCCGCCGTCTCTCCTTTGGCCGTAAAAATAATTTCCACACCGCGCCGTTTTTCACTTTTCTCCTGCTCTCCAGTATGGTGAGCATCAAAAACCACCAATACATCTTCATCCGCAAACGCTGCATATTCAATAAGACGATGAATCAATTCTTGACGCGCCAATTCCAAATTCGAAAGTTTGGTAAGCGGCATTGAAAAAAGTGCCGGCAATAGATTATAGCCATCTACCACCAACAGCGCGCTGCGTCCCATCGTCCGATTACGTCCGCTGTCTGACCGCTTCATAAAGCAGGACGCCCGCTGCCACGGACGCATTCAGACTCTGCATGTGACCAAGCATGGGCAAGGAAACCATAAAATCACAGCGTTCTGCCACTAGTCGACCGAGTCCCTTATCCTCCGCACCTATCACAATCGCCGTCTTTCCTCTCATATCAACGTCACTCGGTCGGGCAGTTGCGCCAATAGACGTACCAACTATCCAATAGCCGCGTTCCTTAAGCCATTCCATGGCTTGCACCAAATTCGTGACGCGAGATACCGGCATATACTCCAATGCTCCCGCTGCAGCTTTAGCTACCGTCCCTGTCAATGGAACTGCGCGACGCTTAGGAATAATCACACCTTGTACACCCGCCGCTTCAGCGGTTCGCAAAATGGCGCCGAGATTATGCGGATCAGACAATTCATCTAAAAGTACAACGAGCGGAGCATATCCCGTATCTCGTTTCACGATATCTTCCAGTTCAACATAACTGTATGGAGAGACAAACGCCACTATACCTTGATGATTCTCGCCATAAGCTTGAAGACTTGCCCGCGGCGCAGTTTGTAGCACCACCCCCGCTGATTTGGCTTTACCGATAATTTCCTTAAGAGAACCACCTTCTGCGCCTTCCGCTAAAATAATTTTGTTCATTGAACGACCAGACTTCAGCGCTTCCAAAACAGGTTGACGCCCAACCAACACATCACTTGCTTCGTTTTCTGAGAGAACTCCCACTTCTTTCTTATTCAAAGATGACGCCCTTTGACGCCGATTCGATTCTTTGCCTGTATATGATTTTTGCATTCCTTGACCTCCTCACCTTTGTATTCCATTGTTCACCAATCCTAATGATGATCTTGCTCATCCAACCAAGCGAGCGCAGATTGGACAATATATTCTAAACGCTGATTCTGCCCATCTACTGAAAGATGACCGAGCAAGGCTTCAAAAGCTGTGCTATAGCGATATTCCATCAGATCTGCGTTTTTGGGAACATGCCCTGACTTGGCGTTACGTCCACGGCGTACCCATTCCTTTTCCTCCTCAGTCAACCTAGATTCCAAGAATCGCAAAACCGATGCTTGCGCCGACGCGCGCGAATAGCGGCTGCACCGCAAATGAATATCGCGCATTTTGCCAGCTCCCTTGGCCAGTACATGTGCCCGCACATACACTTCCCAGACGGCATCGCCAACAAACGCATAAACCAGCGGTGTCATCCAATCCTTGCGCAATCCACTCCATACATCTCCTATCATTGGCGTATCCAGCGCGTGCCTTGCGCCGTGTCCTCAATCACTATTCCCCGCTCCAAAAGCCAAGCCCGAATCTCATCAGCACGCGCAAAATCACGTTGGAGACGCGCCTGACGTCGCTCCTCCAAAAGTTGTTCAATCTCAGCAACTTCTACTTGCGACTGTTCTTGAGGCAGACCAATTCCAAGAACATCCAGGCATTCAGTCAATAGCTGACTCCAAATTTCCACATCTCCTAAAGTAGCCGTATCATCGGCCAGTGTTTGATTCGCTAAACGCACCCCTTCAAACAAGACTGCAATGGCATCCGCAGTATTAAAATCGTCATCCATCTCACGTATAAACGCACTGCGCGTGGATTCCACTTCCTGCTCAGTTGATTTCTGCGGCCCAGAACGGATCGAGAGAAACTCCGGAGCCTGGAGAATGGCTTGACGACGGAATTCCAAATTGCGCAGTGTACGGTCAATTCTGCCCAACGCATTTTCCCAGTGACCGAGAGCTTCTTCCGTATAGTTCAACGGATGACGATAATGAGCACTAAGCAAAAACAAGCGAATGGCGCGAGGGTCCTTTTGATTCAACAAATCGCGCGTCATAATGAAATTCCCGGTTGATTTGGACATTTTCTCGCCATTGATATTCAACGTGCCATTATGAAGCCAGTATCGGGCAAACAGTTTTCCAGTTTTCGCTTCCGTTTGGGCGATCTCGTTTTCATGATGAGGAAAGACCAAGTCACGTCCACCAGCATGGATATCGATTTGCTCTCCAAGATATTTTTCATTCATCACCGAGCACTCAATGTGCCAACCTGGACGCCCATTTCCCCATGGGCTCGGCCAAAATTCCTCATCTGGTTTAGCTGCTTTCCAGAGAGCAAAATCTGTTGGATGTTTTTTATCTTCAATCACGTCAACGCGAAACCCTGCTCGCATGCTATCCAGTGACTGACCTGAAAGTTTACCGTAGTCGCTAAACGTGTACGTATCGAAATAGACTGTACCACCCCGTTCGTATGCATGCCCTTTAGCCATGAGTTCCTCAATAAAGCGAATAATATCAGGGATGCATTCCGTAACACGTGGATGAACCGTCGCTCTGCGGATATTCAGTCGATCGGCATCCTCAAAATACGCTTCAATATAATGATTGGCAACCGATCGCACCCCTTCACCGGTCTCATTGGCACGTTGAATAATGCGATCATCCACATCTGTAAAATTTTGAACATATCTCACTTCATAGCCACGATATTCCAAATAACGGCGAATCGTATCAAAAACCACAAACATCCGGCCATTGCCAATATGAAAAAGGTTATAAACAGTAGGACCGCAGGCGTAAAACTTGACTACGCCTGGTTCTAAAGTCTCCAATAACTCTTTTTCACCCGTCAAAGTGTTGTACAAGCGAATACTCACCGTGTAACTCTCCTTTCCGTCTTTCCTGCTTGCCTCATTCTATATCTGCCACACCGCTTGATGTCCATTTCATGCAAACAGCCCACCCCTGTATTCAGAGGCGGGCTCAATCGCGGTTCCACTCTGATTTCACTGTGATAACAGCACAGTGAATCTTTCTGCGACGATAACGGGTCGACCTACCGTTGGGTTTTACTGAGCAAGCAGCCGTTCCTCCCAATAAAGCAGCGCGCGCACTTCATTCAAAGTTGCCAAACGGCGCTCACAGCCCACGTCACCACTGAGTCAACGGGACGCCGTCTCTCTGCCTGACTCTCTCTGAACTACTCTTCGCACTGTTTTCGATCCATTCCTCAATTTCATACCTATTGTGTTCAGAAATCAAACCTTTGTCAAACTTGGCTTGCAGCAGCTAATCGCTGTAAAACCCATTCTCGGGGAAGCAGCGTTAATGTTTGTTGCAAATCAGGTCCGTGTTCACTTCCGGTCACCGCCATACGAATGGGCATAAAAAGTGGTTTCCCTTTTAGGGAAAGTTCTTTGGATAAAGTTTTCAAAGCTTCTTTTCCCACTTCAGGGGTCCAACAGGGAATTTCTGCAAACTTCTCGGCAAATCGTTCTACCACTTGTTTCGCTGTAGTCTCTTGCAACGCCATTCGTATACTTTCCGGATAATCGACAGATGTCTGGAAGAAACCTGCAGCCGCTTCAATCACTTGACGAGCTGAAGCCGCCCCCTCACGCACAAGCTCCACCACTGCCCACAACCAGTCCAAATCCTTGCCTTGCGGAAGCGGCCAGTGCTTTTCATGCAATTGTTTTTCTACCAAGGGCAAAAGTTCTTCACGGCTTGAAGCTTTGATGTACTGAGCTGCCATCCAGCGCAGCTTGTCCACATCAAATACAGCACCGCTGCGATTGACTCGTTCTAAACTAAACTTTTCTTCTAGAGACTGTAAACTGAGAATTTCTTCTTCTCCACCCGGCGACCAACCAAGAAGAGCGAGAAAATTGACAATCGCCGCAGGAAGGTACCCTTCATACCGATAAGCATCTACAGGCTGTACATTCGGATCGCGCTTGCTCAATTTCTTTCGATCCGTATTTAATACCTGGGGTAAATGAGCAAAAACAGGCGGTGTTAATTGCAACGCTCGATAGACAAGCAATTGGCGAGGAGTATTGGATAAATGTTCCTCACCACGAATCACATGGGTAATTTGCATGGCCGCATCGTCAATGACAACTTGAAAATTATACGTAGGCATGCCATTCGATTTATAAATGACAAAATCACCGAGATCGTCACTTAAAAATTCTACGTGGCCACGAATATGGTCGTCGAAAGAAAGTTGTATACCTTGAGGCACGGCCAGTCGATAGCTTGGCTTTCTACCTTGTGCTATCAACTCCTGTTGCCTTTCAGCACTCAACCCCCGACATTTTCCACTATATCGGGGCATCTGTCCAACGGCGGCGGCTTGTTCACGCTCGGCTGCCAATTCTTCTTCTGTGCAGAAACACGGATAAGCTGCGCCTGTATTTAAAAGTTTTTGCAACGCTTCTTCATAGAGCGAAAGACGTTCTGTGCAGCGATACGGCGCATGCGGCCCACCTATATCCGGACCTTCCTGCCATGAAAGACCTAACCAACGAAAGCCTTCCATTGTTTCCTGTTCAGCACCAGGCACATTGCGATCTAAATCCGTATCTTCGACGCGCAGTATAAAGTCTCCACCGTGCCGCTTAGCAAATAAATAGTTAAAAAGGGCTGTACGCACTCCACCAATATGTAAATGACCCGTGGGACTCGGGGCGTAACGAACTCTTACTGTCATCAATCATGTTTCCCCTTTCATACTTTTCCCTATTGAGAGTGACTCATGACTCATAGTCATTTACGTCAATCCGTATCTGCCAACAAGAGCACAACCGCTTGAGCAGCGATTCCTTCTCCACGACCTACAAACCCCATCTTTTCCATTGTTGTAGCCTTGATAGATATTTGGCCTTCGTGTGACTCTAGAGCATGGGCAATTTGTCTTTGCATGGCAGAAATATGCGGTGCAATTTTAGGCTGTTCTGCAAGTACCATCGTATCCAAATTGCCAAGTTTATAGCCCTCGTTGCGAATCATAGCATACACGTGGCGCAAGAGTAATAAACTGTCAGCATCTCGATATTGCGGATCTGTGTTTGGGAAATGTTTTCCGATATCTCCCAACGCCAAGGCTCCGAGCAAAGCATCCATGATGGCGTGTAAAAGTACATCCGCATCGGAATGACCCAACAAACCACCATGTTCAGCTATTCGTACCCCGCCTAGTAACAAGGGACGTTCTTCAGCAAAAGAATGAACATCAAAACCATATCCGATTCTCATTCGCTCTGCCCCTTTTCCATAACAAGCCATTCCGCGTATTTCCAATCTTCAGGAACGGTTAACTTGCCGTTAAATGATTGAACTTCCACAAGTTCCACCTTGCGCCCGCAAGCCTCAAGAAGCATCGCTTCATCTGTAACACAGTCCACATCACACTTTTTATAAGCATCCACAAACCAATCCGCACGAGCGCATTGCGGAGTCTGTGCTAACCAGAGCGCTTCTCTCGGCAACGTCCGGACAATTACGCCGTTTTGTTCTTCTTTGACAGTGTCTTTGCAACGCTGCGCAAGTATAGCAGCCCCTGTTACTTCTGCTCGTTCAAAAACCCGCACCGTATCGTGTACGGTTAAAAAGGGGCGCGCAGCATCATGAACACAAATATACGTGCTCTGCCAATTCTCGATGGCGATGTCTGCTAACAATCGTAAAATACCGCGTTGGCTGGATTGCCCTCGCGTGTTGCCACCCGCCGCAACCAGTACCCGCTCACTGTTTGGATCATCTCGCAGAGCCTCTTCCATCAGAGGCACATCATCTTCAGGCACAATGAAGGCAACGCGACTCACACCAGCGGCAAACAGCGTTTCCAGCGACCACTTCCAAACCGGACGATTGCCAAGCTTTTGAAACTGTTTTACAAACCCCATTCTTCGACCGCTGCCAGCAGCCAACAATACACTCAGCCGCGAACTCATGCTGTTGCCCCCGCCTCTCCAGCATTTGTCTCGTGGATACCGATAGCCTCACAGACCTATCCTCGTTTCTACACTTCTTTGTACAAAGATGCAAGTTCTGCACATATTCCATCATACAGATGGCCGCAGGAACCTTTGTCAGATTCCTGCGGCCAGCCATTGCAAAACGGAATTACAACGCGCGTTCCAAAAGTTTGGGCTTAGCAAAAATCATTCGACCCGCCGAAGTTTGCAGGACACTCGTCACCAAAACGTCCAGCTTCCCACCAATATAATCGCGACCGCCTTCTATCACAATCATGGTTCCGTCATCCAGATAAGCAACACCTTGATTCTGTTCCTTGCCGTCTTTTATCACCTGCACGCACATCTCCTCTCCAGGTAGCACCACAGGCTTAAGTGCATTGGCTAAATCATTAATATTTAAGACAGCAACACCTTGCAATTCACACACCTTGTTGAGATTGAAATCATTTGTAACAACCTTGCCGTTCAACTGTTTGGCCAATTTGACAAGTTTACTATCCACTTCTGGAATATCTTCAAAATCGATTTCCATAACCTGAACTTTCACTTTCAATTCTTTCTGAATTCGATTGAGCACATCCAATCCCCGTCGACCTCGATTGCGCTTGAGGACATCAGAGGAGTCGGCAATATGCTGCAATTCATTGAGCACAAACGACGGTATCACGAGCACGCCATCCAAAAACCCTGTTTGCACCAAATCAGCTATACGGCCATCAATAATGACAGAAGTGTCAAGCAACTTCGCTTCTCCAACGCGAAAGCCTTGATTCTTTGCACGTTCTTTCGCATCCTTGTCTCTCTCTTTTTCTTTATCCCGATCTCGATTACCAAGCCTGCCGGAAAAAAGATTGATAAAATCTTCTCTTTTCGTAAACCCAATTCGCAAACCAAGGTAAGCCAATAGCAAGGAGAAAAAGAATTGCAAAGGTATTCCAACAATCGGAATCACTCGTATTTCTGCAGAAAAGAGATAGGCGACCAAAAGCCCCAGAACAACACCTACCGTACCGCCCAGCACATCGGCCAAAGGAGATAATTTCAGTCGCTCTTCTACCCAGCGAATGAGCGCTGTTACATAGTTGACCAGCCACATGGTAGCGAGAATGAAAATCGCCGCACCCAGTGCCGCTCCAAAAAGATGGGAGTCCAGGACCGGGTTTTTCACAATATGAAATATTGAGCGGAATAAGTGCGGAATTAATGCATACCCCAAAGCAAAACCTATGATGGCAAAAAACAGATGAACGACTTTTTTCAACACGTTCCTGTCACCTCCTGCAGCTAACCAAGCTTATCCATCAGTATAGTCAAACACCCTACCCTGCTAATCTTCATACCCGTAAAATTAAACTATGGATATAGACGTGATAAGCTCCATAAAAACTCACTGTATTTTACATGAGCTTGCTGGAGCCTATGGAAAAGTATTTTGAATATTATGGTCAACCAATTTTAGTCTATCACGCCTAACTATAAGCGTCAAAGGTTACTGTTCAACTGCGACTTTTTGATCCGCCCCTAAGGATTTACATTCGATGGTGGCAGTGATTTTTCGTCTAAGCTCTCTTCTTTGTCAAAACGTTGCTTGCGAAGAGCACGTGCTGCTCCAAACACAAGATAGATTAGAAAGGCCAGAACAACAAGGCTTCCGGCAAACGAATGGCCATAGCGAACAACCAGGTAAACCCCCAAAGCCAAAAGAGGAATACCAATCAAGGCAGACTGAGGGAAAGAGATACGTTTAAAATTTGGATAGCGCACATGGCTTACCATTAAAAAGGAAAGCAAAAGGACACAAACAGGAAGAAAGACAGATGGCTCTGGAAGCAGGTTGTAACAAAGTGCCAATGCTGCAGAAACGCCTCCGGCTGCTGTAATTGGAAGTCCAATAAAATATCGTCGCGGACCATTTTCTACATGAAAGCGCGCCAAACGCAAAATACCGCAAGCAGGAAAAATTAAACCGACGAGCGCCCCAAAAATTCCAAGATTGCGTAAACATAGAGAATAGAGTACTGCCATGGGCGCAACTCCAAACGTCACAACATCAGCCAAAGAATCCAATTGTCGACCAAATTCGCTTTCCGCTTTTAGAAAACGCGCAACACGACCATCAAACGCATCAATGAGCATTCCCGAAAGTATAAGGATAGAGGCAGCCCCCACACGCCCATTTTCGGACAAAGCTATGGCAATCAGTCCAAAAAAGAGGTTGGTCAGGGTCAATAGACTAGGAACCCACCTGCTCATGCTGACACCCTCTCTCCAAATAGCAAATTCTATCCCCGTCAAACTGCCATCAAACCCATATGAAAAAAGCGTCTCTACGCATAGATTTTTTATATGTGGCGATCGATAAATACTTGCTCCTGAATGCGTTTTAATCCATCTTGAATCATGCGTGCTCGAACAGCGCCAATGCCTTCAACTTCATCCAGTTCCTCTACCGAAGCCGCAAGAACATTGCTCAAGGTTTCAAAATACTCGACCAGATTCTCAATAACAGGCTGTGGCAAACGGGAAATTTTATTCAGTATGCGATATCCCCGCGAAGGAACTATCTCGTCGGCAAGATCTACATTTGCACTGTATCCCAAGAGACGAGATAACGTAAGATCATCATGCAGTTCCTCTGTGCCGAGATCGTGAACTTTTGAAAGAATTTGATGCGGTGTAACTTCAGCATCTGTAACAGCAAAATCTTTAACCAGCAAGTATGCTTCTTCATCCACCCGCGAAACCAATTCATCTAGCTGCATGGAAATGAGGCGACCCTCACTGCCAAGCTCTGTAATATAACGGCGAATTTCTGCTCGCACCCTTAAAACCATTTCAAAACGTTGTAAAACATTGGTCACCTCATGCAAAGTTACCAATTCTTCGAATTCGAGAGCACTGAGATTGGTTAATGCCTGATCGAGCACTGCTTTATATTTTTCAAGTGTCTGAATGGCCTGATTTGCCTTTGTCAAAATGACACCAATGTCTTTCAGGCTATACTTGAAAGATCCGTGATAAAGCGTAATTACATTGCGCCGTTGCGAGATGCAGACAACCAATTGATTGGTTTGCTTGGCGACTCGCTCGGCTGTACGATGGCGCGTGCCTGTCTCCGACGTCTGAATCGTATGGTCTGGATTGAGATTCGTGTTAGCATAAAGCACACGTTTCAAATCGTCGCTGACTATAATGGCGCCGTCCATTTTAGCCAGTTCGTAAAGGCTGGCTGGCGTGAGTTCGCATTGTATAGAAAAACCTCCATCCATAATGGACAGAACGGTATCGGAGGCACCCACCACAATCAGACCGCCCGTTTTTGCACGCAGGATGTTTTCTATCCCTTCCCGAAGCACTGTCCCTGGCGCGACCATGCGCAAAATTTTAGTAACCATGGCCTCGCGCTTTGCGTCTTCCCGCATATTTTCACCCCAAAAAGGCTAAATTCAACGCATCTACAACCGACTGAACACCTACTACTTCAATGCTTCCATGCGTGCGTGATACGCTCTGTCCATTCTGACGAGGCACTATGCAGCGTTCAAATCCAAGCCGCTCCGCTTCCTTGATGCGCTGTTCAAGTTTGGAAACCCGCCGTACTTCACCCGTCAGACCAATTTCCCCTAAATAAACATCCCCTGTAGGCAATGGACGATTGCGGTGACTTGAAACCAAAGCCATCGCCATTCCCAAATCCAAAGCGGGTTCATCACACCGAACACCGCCAGCTATATTGACATATGCATCCGATGTCTGTAAATGCATGTCCAGTCGTCTTTCCAACACTGCAAGTAACATATTCATTCGCAATCCGTCAGCACCAGTCGCCAAACGACGCGGTGTCCCAAAACTGGACATTGCAACAAGCGCCTGTATTTCCAGCATCAGTGGACGACTACCTTCCAATGCAACAACCACGGCAGAGCCTGGCGTCTTGGTTGGCCTTTCTGCTAGAAAAAGCTCAGACGGATTGACGACTTCTTGCAAACCATTTTCCCGCATCTCAAATACTGCCAGTTCATTCGTGGAACCAAAACGATTCTTGACAGCACGCACGACACGTTGATCATGATGCCGATCACCCTCAAAGTATAGTACCGTGTCAACCATATGTTCAAGCACGCGCGGACCTGCCAACATTCCATCCTTAGTGACATGACCAACAATACAAGTTGCTATTCGATTTTGTTTGGCTACTCGCATGAGCAGTCCTGTACACTCCCTGACTTGTGAAACGCTCCCAGCTGCTGATGATAGAGAAGGTAGATAGACTGTCTGAATAGAGTCCACAATCATGAACTCTGGTCGCATCTCCTCTACCTGCTGCAAAATGATATCGAGATCGGTTTCAGCCAATACATAGAGACTTTGAGCCAACGCTCCCAGCCGCTCAGCCCGCATCTTAATTTGTGCCGCAGATTCTTCCCCAGATACATAAAGCACTCGCTTCCCCTGCTGTGAGATATGATAGGCAATTTGTAAAAGAAGCGTTGATTTACCTATACCAGGATCTCCTCCGAAGAGTAGCAACGAGCCTGGTACGATACCTCCACCGAGTACAAAATCCAATTCGCGCAGTCCGCAGGATGAGCGTTCTTCCGTATGACCTTCAATATCCACAATCGATGTCCGGACAACACCAATGTTTGCCGCTGCAAATTGCGGCCGACGCTTATCTGGAAGCGACATTCGCTCTTCATCAAATGTGTTCCATTCACCGCAACCCGGACATCGCCCCAACCACTTGACCGACTCCGTGCCACATTCGCGACAGACAAACTTTGTTTTGACTTTGACCAACCAACCTCACTCCAACCGTTACCCTACCTATTGCTATCCTTCATCATAACGTATCTAGACAAATTGTCGATAAAAGGTTGTCAAAGTATGTCTCAAAAAATAATCCAGCAGGTTTTCCTGCCGGACTTTTCATATGAAACCCAACTTATACTAAACTGGTTTCGTCAGCTGGCTGTAATTGCAAGCCACCCGGGCCCACACCAATTTTTACGCGTTGTCCCTTCTTGAGCATGCCTGACAAAAGCGCCTCAGACAATTTATCTTCAATATGGCGTTGGATAGCGCGTTTTAACGGTCGAGCTCCGTATTGCGGATCAAATCCCTCTTTTGCCAGGAACGCCTTAGCTTCGTCTGTTAGCGTAAATTCTATATCTTGCTCGCGTAGACGTTTCTGCAGGTCAATAACCATCAGATCCACAATATGGCCAATCTGGTTCTCATCAAGTGGATGAAAGACAATGATTTCGTCGATCCGGTTAAGAAACTCTGGACGGAACGACCTTTTCAAATCATCCATTACTTTATTTTTCATACCTTCATATTCACTGCTTCGATCTGGCTTGAATCCAAGTGTGCCACCTTTGCGTACTGACTCGGCTCCAACGTTTGAAGTCATGATGATAACCGTGTTCCGAAAATCTACTGTCCTTCCTTTACCGTCAGTCAAGCGACCATCATCCAGTACTTGGAGCAAAATATTGAAAACTTCAGGATGTGCTTTTTCAATTTCGTCAAGTAAAACCACAGAATAAGGTTTACGCCGAACTTTTTCCGTCAGTTGACCACCCTCGTCAAATCCGACATAACCTGGAGGTGCACCGACGAGACGCGCCGTCGAGTGACGTTCCATGAATTCCGACATGTCAATTCGAATCATGGCGTCCTCATCGCCAAACATGGACTCGGCAAGCGCCCGTGCAAGTTCTGTCTTACCAACCCCGGTCGGCCCAAGAAAGATAAATGAACCAATCGGCCGCTTCGGATCTTTTAATCCAGCCCGCGCACGACGAATTGCACGAGCAACCGCTGTCACCGCTTCTTCTTGACCAACAACACGGTTATGCAAAACATTCTCCATATTCATCAGCCGATCCGATTCTTCTTGTGCCAACTGTTTCACCGGGATTCCCGTCCACGAAGCAACAATGTGCGCAATATCGTCAGCCGTCACTTTGACATCATGATGATCTTGGTTTTTCTGCCATTCATTCTTCAGAGACTCCAATTCTTTTTTCAGCTTTTGTTCCTGATCGCGCAATGCAGCAGCTTTTTCAAACTCTTGAGCCTGCACTGCAGCATCTTTTTCACCGCGTATTTTTTCTAATTTTTTCTCTAATTCCTTAAGATTCGGTGGGGCCGTATGCGTACGCAAGCGCACACGCGAACCTGCTTCATCAATCAAGTCAATCGCCTTATCTGGAAGGAATCTATCTGTAATATATCGATCTGACAGTCGTACAGCTGCTTCTAACGCCTCATCGGTAATTTTCACACGATGATGGGCTTCGTATCGGTCACGTAGTCCGTGTAAAATTTGAATGGCTTCCTCAGGTGTAGGCTGATCCACAGTGATGGGCTGAAAGCGGCGTTCCAGTGCTGCATCTTTTTCAATATGCTTCCGGTACTCATCCAATGTTGTCGCGCCAATGCACTGCAATTCACCGCGAGCTAACGCCGGTTTAAGAATATTGGAGGCGTCAATCGCTCCTTCTGCGCCACCTGCACCAATCAATGTATGCAATTCATCAATGAAAAGGATGACATTACCCGCCTGACGAATCTCTTCCATAATTTTTTTCAAACGATCTTCAAACTCACCGCGATACTTGGTTCCTGCTACGACAGTCCCCATATCAAGTACCATGACACGCTTATTACGCAGTGTCTCTGGAATATCCCCCAACACTATGCGCTGTGCCAAGCCTTCTGCAATAGCAGTTTTACCCACACCTGGTTCGCCAATGAGGACTGGATTATTCTTGGTTCGACGCGACAAAACTTGAATCACACGTTCAATTTCTTCAGCCCTGCCAATCACCGGATCGAGTTTCCCATCTCTTGCCATTTGCGTCAAATCGCGTGCTAAATTGTCCAGGGTCGGAGTTCCAGCAGAATTTTCTTTTTCCGAACTCAAATCTGCTGCATCCCCACCGAGCAATTGCAGTACCTGTTGGCGAGCCTTGTTCAGGCCAACACCCATATTGTTTAAAACTCTAGCAGCCACACCTTCTCCTTCTCGGATCAGTCCGAGTAAAAGATGCTCTGTCCCAACAAAGCTATGATTCAATTTGCGAGCTTCATCAATAGAGAGTTCAATGACTTTTTTGGCGCGCGGTGTATAGGTAAGTCCAGAAATTGCCCCTTGACCTTGGCCAATCATTTTTTCAACTTCTGTCTGCACTTTCTCCGTACTGACTCCAAGCGCAGCTAAAGCTTTGGCTGCTATACCTTCACCTTCGCGCACCAATCCTAGCAGAATATGTTCCGTCCCTACACCAGGATGGTGAAGACGGGTTGCCTCTTCTTGAGCAAGTGCCAATACTTTTTGAGCTCGTTCAGTAAATCGTGCATACATAGTTAACGCACCTCCGAATCATCAAGTCTCAAACGTTCGCGGATAAGCGCCGCGCGACGTACATCCCGTTCCCCGGGAGATAAATCTTCATGGAAATATTTTTGTAAAAAGGCTGGCTGGGTCATCACCATCAATTCCTTTAAAATGCCCGCCGACACACCTTTCAAAATACCGAGATCGATACCTAACCGAACGTCCGACAGACGTTCCAGCGTCTCTTTGGAATCCATTCTGCGCGCATAGGCGAGAATTCCAAAAGACCGACAAATACGATCTTCAAGAGCTTCCCGGTTTTGCTGAAGCAGCATTTTGCGAGCTGCACGCTCATGATCAATCAGTTGTTGTACAACACTTGACAAGTTTCCAATAATTTCTTCTTCCGTCTCGCCTAATGTAATTTGATTGGAAACTTGAAATAGATTGCCGTAGGACTCGGTTCCTTCGCCATAAATTCCTCTGACCGCGAGCCCGACATGTGAGACGGCATTTAACAATCGCTGAATATTCCCTGATAAAACCAACCCTGGCAAGTGCATCATGACCGAAGCCCGAATGCCTGTTCCTACATTGGTTGGACAAGCGGTTAAATAGCCAAATCGATCATGAAACGCGTACATTACATTTTGTTCAAGCGCATCGTCTACGGAACTTGCTAATTGCCAGGCGTCTTGCAATCGGAATCCCGGCATAATCACCTGAATCCGCAGATGATCTTCCTCATTAATCATAATGGAGATGACTTCATCTTCACGCAGAACGACGGCTCCATGCTTGTACGACTCAGCTAAATCTGGACTGATGAGGTGTTTTTCTACAAATACTTGGCGATCAATGGCACTTAGATCCTTGCAGTTAATCCACTCAAAGTTACCCAGTTTTTGCATACTAGGATGCTGTACAGCAGTATGAATAGACTCCAACACCTGATGCGCATGAGAGTCTGTCTGGAGTATAGGAAAAGGCATCCCTTGCAAATTGCGTGCCACACGGATACGACTCGTTAAAATAATATCGTCTTCCGGACCGCCTTCTTTCATCCAGCGGCTGGTTGCTCTTTGCAAAAAATCACCGAGTGACATGCTGCTTCATCTCCTTGCTTCGCAGTCTTTTCAGCCTTTCATAAGAGCATTGACCGCGTTCATTCTCCCATCTGCGATTCGAGAGCGCGAATTTTGTCACGCAACTGCGCAGCTTGTTCAAACTGTTCTGCAGCTATTGCTTGTTGTAGTTCTCTGCGCAAAGTTTCCAGCGTCTTGCGCATTTTCACACGCTCTCCCGATTTATTGGGAACTTTTCCTGTATGCATGGTGTTACTTTGAATACGTCGGAGCAACGGCTCCAGACGCTGTTCAAAGTTGTCATAGCATTCCGGACAACCAAATCGTCCTACTTTGCTAAACTGGGCGTATGTCATACCGCAGTTTTGGCATTGCACTTGTGTGGAAACACTTGGTGAACTCACCCCTGTCGGTGACTCCATATTCAGCAGTCCACTGAGCAACTGATGAAAATCAAATGGATTTTGCCCCCCTGTAAACTGGGTCAAAAAATCGCCACTCTCTTTTGCGCATTGTTCACAAAGATGTAGGGCACTTAATTTTCCGTTGATAATTTGATTGACATGAACATTCGCTTGTCGTTCATGACATTTTTGACATAGCACGAATATCCCTCCTAAACGGAGTGAGACTGAGAGCATTAATCCTTTTGACGCTTTTCTTCCTCATTGCCGTTTTCCATCAAAAAAACCTGCAAGACAAATTTCAGCAATCTGGATCGAAGCCTGTCGCGTATGGGAAGATCGACAGCCAAAACTTCCCTTTTCACCATCATACGCATCAAGTTTGCCTCTCTCTCCGTCATGACTTGTTCCCTTTCCAAGCGCTCAATCATGTCTTCTGCTTCTCTTTGACTTATCTCGCTCGGCCAATCTTGTAAAACCTGCATAAGCGGATCGTCAAGAGATTCAATTTGGCGAATTCGAATATATCCTCCTCCACCTCGCTTGGATTCCACAATGTACCCTTTCTCAAG
Organism: Alicyclobacillus tolerans; assembly: GCF_900142255.1. Classification (GTDB taxonomy): domain Bacteria; phylum Bacillota; class Bacilli; order Alicyclobacillales; family Alicyclobacillaceae; genus Alicyclobacillus_I; species Alicyclobacillus_I tolerans. Next base: position 53,527 of record NZ_FRAF01000023.1, read on the forward strand.
TGTAAATCGGGTACTGATGACATAATTGATTTGCGACGGAACACATTTAAAGAGATCGGCCAACTCGCTGCGTTGCAATTCAATAATGCCATTGCAACTTTGATTCATAATGGATTTCAAGTGACTTTCGATGATATCTGTAATATTTCTAGCCATGCAGACCTCCCTGCCCACTGTTGCAAGATGTTTGCTTAGCAACGGTTCATCAAACAACATCAGAAGGGAACAAGCCATTGAATAAGAAACACGTATGCTGTTTGGTAAACGTGTAATGGGAATTCTTTTGACTTTGACTTTCCTTGACTTTATTATAACACGTCGGGTTTGATATGCAAGGGTTGGTTAAAAAAGATATAATCCAATACCTTTTAGAATTCCCCATACCGTTTTTTGCTATACTGAATCGCATACATGTTTAGCTGTGGAAGGAATTGCAGATCATTGCAAGTTAATCATATTGGCAGTAAACTTTTCGATACATGCAAACTTTGTCGAAAAGAAAGTTCGAACATTGAACACTCCATGATTAGGTGTATTCAATGGATAAGGAAAGGTTGAATTCGTCGATGTCCTCCAGCAAACATACTGAAATTGCCCAAGCAGCCGTCAGGTTGTTTGAACAAAAGGGTTACAGAGCTACATCCGTCCAAGATATTGCCGATGCCGTAGGATTGCAAAAAGGCAGCTTATATCACTATATTCACAGCAAAGAAGACCTATTGATGCAGATTGCTCATCAGGCCATCAGCGAGTTCAACCGAACATTAGAAAAAATTAACCACGAAAATATTTCTCCTCAAAAAAAATTAGCAAAGATGATTGAAAATCACCTCACTATTTCCGCCGTCAACCGAGAAGCCATTACTGTACTCTTGCGAGACGCGTTTGCGCTAGAAGAAACTCAACACCGTACAATTATTGAATTAACCGATAAATATACTGATCTCGTTACGTCCATACTCCAGGAAGGGCAACAAAAAGGCGAGTTTTCTGTAAAACACCCTAAGATTTCTGCACTTGCCATACTGGGAGCCTGCAATTGGCTATATCGTTGGTATCAAACTGATGGTTCTCTTACGGTTCAACAAATTTCGCAAATTTTTGCTGATCTCTTTTTAAATGGACTTCTCAGCAACTAAATTCAAATATCATGATATAAAAAGCCTCCTACCGAGATGCCCCATTGTGGCAATCCTAAGATAGGAGGTTTTTTATTGTTTACATTTAGTGTTTACATCGAGGCAAAGAAAAAATGGCCGTAAGGTAGAGTCCCCAAGGAGGGAAACTCTACACTTAACAGCCACCTGTACTCCTGTTGCCTGGCAACGACCTAGGTTCCCAGGGGTCTTCACCCCAAGTATGCTCGGCGCTGGAGGTCTTCACGGTCGTGTTCGGGATGGGTACGCGTGTATCCCCTCCGCTATGGTCACCAGACTCTTCTTCCCTTTCCAACTGTCTCAGCAAGAGGGATTTTCCTTGGTGAAGGCCTCGACCGATTCGTATCCGTCCGCTCCACGCCTCACGACGCTTCCACGCCGGACCGATCTACCTTATCGTCTATAAGGGGTCTTCCTTCCTTGACGGAATGGGATACGTTATCTTGAGGCAGGCTTCGCGCTTAGATGCTTTCAGCGCTTATCCCTCCCCGACTTGGCTACCCAGCTGTGCCCTTGGCAGGACAACTGGTCCACCAGCGGTCGGTTCATCCCGGTCCTCTCGTACTAAGGACGAACCCTCTCACGTATCCTCCGCCCACGGCAGATAGGGACCGAACTGTCTCACGACGTTCTGAACCCA
>NZ_FRAF01000019.1:0-37610 GCF_900142255.1 Alicyclobacillus tolerans
AATCTCCAGATCCTTGTCACCCAAGATCCTCTTGAGCTTGTCGTTCTCCGTCTCAAGCTCCTTGAACTCCGACGAGGAAGGGATGTAGCTGGCAACCTTCTTTGCCTCAGGGGCTGCGGACTGCCAATCCTGATGCTTGGATTTAGACATCCAGTTATAAACCACTTTTGGGACAATACCGTGGCGGCGCGCTACCTGGGCGGCATTTCCCACCTCACGCACCTCTTTAAGAATCTGTTCTTTAAATTCCAACGTATATCGTTTCCGTTGCATCAATAAATCCCCCCCACTGATAATTCAAGCTTAGTGGACAAGGGATGAAGACTCAAATCCAATTTCGGGGCTTAAGAGTGTAGCGTTGTCCAGGTTGATGTTCCTTTTCGTGGATTTGGACAGTGCTACCTGTCCTCCATGATAAGGAACTTTTTATTTGTTGAGGTGAATAAAACCCAAAATCATATGAACCTTATGAAAACATTAATGCAACGCTCGTGATAATAACCTATAAATCTCGGTTTGAAAACCTGTTGTTAAAAAAATATGGTAGTTAAGGCAGAAGCGCTCCACTTTAGAAGTAGGCTTCTGCCTTAATTACGTTGAATAACTAGAGGTCTGTAAAAGCATCATATAAGTAAAACTATCCTATGAATAGTGTCTCATAAGAACCACACTTATTTAATTTTTTAGATGTTTACAACCTGAAATATATAATATTTTTCTCACGTATCTGTAATTTATATTATTTTATGGAGACCAGATCAGCTTCTATCATTTTTGCAAAGTCCTCTATCTGTTCCGCAGTTACAGCAAAAGAGAAAACCGTATGATGGCCTCCTCCATTTTCAATCCACTTACGTACGCCTTCGTAAAAACCTGCTTTTGGAGTCCAAATTTGACGCGCTACAGGAAGTTTTGGTGCTGGTTCTGTAGGCTTTTTTCCTTCTACCTCATACATTATCAGTTTAAAGTGGTCTCCGAAGTCGGAAATGGTTACATTAATTGCATTTCCGTCTGAGCCATCAAAAACAAGTCGTGCTGGAGCTTCACGACTACCGATTCCCAAAGGATGGACTTCGACTCTGATTTTAGTGCTTGCCAAAGTTGGGTCAACTTCAAGCATATGTGCTCCTAAAATCTTCTCATGGCCCGTTACTAAGTGGTACGTATAATCCTCCATAAACCCTGTCTTTTTATTATGAGCCATGATTTTAAGCAAACGAACTAGAGCTGCAGTTTTCCAGTCTCCTTCTCCCGCGAATCCATATCCTTCTGCATTCAACCTTTGAACCGCCATGCCAGGAAGTTGCTTCATGCCCCACAGGTCTTCGAAATTCGTAGTAAATGCTGTATAGCCACCTTTTTGTAAGAATTTACGCAAAGCAATTTCTATTCTAATCTGTTCTTTAACCTGTTCTTCGAAATATTCAGGATCGTTATCTCCCATGATGAATTCATAATCATTTTTACACATTGCAAAAGTTGCTTCGATTTCTTGAAGTGTAACTTCTTTCATTTCAGCAACAAGATCACCAATGCCGTAGTAATCAACCGTCCAGCCAAACTGAATTTGTGCTTCAATTTTATCTCCTTCTGTCACAGCAACATTTCGCATGTTATCTCCAAACCTTGCTACTTTTATGTTAAAGCTTTCATTGTAAGCGACAGCTACATCCATCCATTTTGCGATTTGTATTTTAACGTTCTTATCCTTCCAGTGACCAACAACAACTTTATTGTTTTTCTTTAATCTAGCATTGATATAACCGTATTCCCGATCGCCGTGAGCACTTTGATGTAAATTCATATAGTCCATATCAATGGTTTGCCAAGGAATATGATCAAGAAATTGTGTAGCCAAATGAAGAAGCGGTTTTTGTAATAATTTAGTGCCTTTGATCCAATTTTTAGCTGGAGAAAATGTGTGCATCCAAGTTATTACTCCCGCGACATTGTCATTGTAGTTAACCTCTTTCATTACTTGGTAAATACTATCCGCGGTTGTAGCAACTAATTTAAAAATAATTGGATAAGGTAAATTTCCGGTTTTATTTAACTCATCAATGATTTTTGCTGTATTTTCTTTTACGGCTTCCAGAACCTCTTTTCCGTATAAGTGCTGACTGCCGACAATAAACCAGAACTCATAATTTCTTGTCTTTAACAACTTGATTTACCTCCTAACAACAAATTTTATTTATCAATTTTTTGTCCATAATATGCATCTCTTCCATGCTTTCTTAGATAATGCTTATCTAGAAGATGCTGATCCATATCGATTTGATGAGGATTTAGCTGTAGCGTATGATAGGCCATTTTTGCTACTTCCTCTAAAACAACTGCGTTGTGTACGGCTTCAAATGCAGACTTGCCCCATGTAAAAGGACCATGATCATTAACAAGAACAGCTGGCACTTGATAAGGATCAATTTGACGTTTCAGGAATGTTTCAACAATGACATATCCAGTTTGTTTTTCATATTCCGTAACTATCTCGGTTTTTTCCATTGCTCGTGATACTGGAATAGGACCGTAAAATGTATCAGCATGTGTTGTTCCTGCTGCTGGAATGTCAATACCTGCTTGTGCAAAAGTTACAGCCCAAGAAGAATGTGTATGAACAATCCCTTTAATCTTTGTAAACTCTTTATATAGAACACAATGAGTAGGCGTATCACTTGACGGTTTTAAATCACCTTCCACAATATTTCCATCAAGATCGACAACTACCATTTTGTCAGGGGTAAGTTGGTTATATTCAACACCGCTAGGTTTAATTACCAAAAGATTTCTTTCACGATCAATTCCACTTACGTTTCCCCATGTAAAAGTAACCAGGTTATATCGGGGGAGCAGTAAGTTAGCTTCATAGACTTCTTTTTTTAACTTTTCCAACATCACCCGACCTCTCCTTTTCTATTAATTTTGAAGTTTACAAATAATTGAAATGAAAACTTTTGCAACCAATAAACCGTTTACAGAATGTAATGCTATATATATTGTCCGGATAAGTCAAATGTAAATTTATTTATGCGGATAAATTATAAATTTAGATATTCAAAAAGAAGCCAATAAGTAATTTATTTAAGGCTAAATCACTCGCTTATTTCAAATCCACAACGTTTTAACACACTTAATGCCATTTGAGATAATGGAATTTCTGCTTGATTAATGCTTATTCTTAGTTATGTCAATATTGTGTCAATTTTTTTTTTGAATCATTATTATTATCCGTATTATTTTTCGTATATTGATTTATCAGTATAACCGTGTTAGCCTTCGTTTTGAAAACGCTTTTACTCACTTGATGTAAACGTAAACAAAACAAGTTGAAAAAAGCGTGTCTTATTTAAAATTACTGTTCAATTCAAGGAGGGATTTGTATGGATGGAGGAAAGAAAGTATCTAGTGGATTTATTTATTTCTTCGGGGCTTTTGGAGGCATTCTTTTTGGTTATGATATCGGTGTTATGACAGGAGCCTTGCCTTTTCTTGAAAACGTTTGGCATCTACAAAATAGCGCCAGTACAATTGGGTGGATTACTTCTGCAGTGATGTTCGGAGCGATTTTTGGAGGAGCTTTGGCTGGTCAACTTTCCGACCGTTTAGGTAGACGCAAAACAATTTTAATATCTGCATTAATTTTTGTTGTTGGCTCTATTCTATCAGGTATAGCTCCTCATAATGGGCAGTACTATTTGATTGCTGTACGAATTTTATTAGGATTAGCTGTTGGTGCCGCTTCTGCACTCGTACCCGCCTATATGTCCGAGATGGCGCCTGCACGTTTACGCGGCCGTTTGTCAGGCATAAATCAAACAATGATTGTCTCTGGCATGCTCCTTTCGTATATTGTTGATTTCCTATTGAAAGGTTTACCTGAGACATTGGCTTGGCGATTAATGCTGAGTCTAGCAGCTGTACCAGCTTTAATTTTATTTGTTGGTGTATTACGTTTGCCTGAATCACCACGTTTTTTGGCGAAAAATAATAAACTTAGTGAGGCTCGCCAAATATTGGGTTATATCCGCTCTAATCAAGAAGAAATAGATTCTGAGATTCTACAGATAAAAGATACCTTACAACTAGAAGCAAATGAGAATCGACGCGTGTCATTACGTGCGATGTTTGGCGGCAAATATCGATATTTATTGATTGCTGGTGTAGGCGTAGCAGCATTTCAACAATTCCAAGGGGCTAACGCAATTTTCTACTATATTCCTTTGATTGTCCAAAAAGCAACGGGGCATGCCGCAAGTTCAGCATTAATGTGGCCCATTATTCAAGGTGTTATTCTCGTTGTTGGTTCTCTAGTGTTTCTTATGATTGCTGATAAATTTAACCGTCGTACCCTATTAACCGTAGGTGGATCCATTATGGCATTGTCCTTTATTTTACCGGCGGTTTTAAACTTGTTAATTCCTCATGCAAACCCAATGATGATCGTTGTATTCTTAAGTATCTATGTAGCGTTATATTCTTTTACGTGGGCTCCTCTAACCTGGGTAATCGTTGGTGAAATTTTCCCATTAGCAATTCGAGGCCGTGCATCAGGATTAGCTTCTTCTTTTAATTGGATTGGCTCCTTTTTAGTTGGCCTACTATTTCCAATCATGACCGCCTCTATGCCGCAAGAAGCTGTCTTTGCAATCTTTGGCATAGTTTGTTTGCTTGGGGTGACCTTTATTAGATTGTATGTGCCTGAAACTCGAGGCCATACATTAGAAGAAATCGAAAAAGTTGGAGGAAAAAAGGCAACACTGGTCTATGAAGTTGGGAGGTAAGATGAATTGAACTTAGTTGAAACTTCTAAGGCCATTCAACAAGGAAATGTTTCACTAGGAATCGAGCTAGGTTCAACCCGTATTAAAGCAGTTTTGATATCTAATAATTTTAATATTATTGCTTCTGGTAGTTATGTTTGGGAGAATCAATTTAAAAATGGAATCTGGACGTATTCTTTAAAAGATGTTTGGACTGGAATTCAAAGAAGTTATGCTCAAATTGCTGCAGATGTTCAAGGCAAGTACCATATTCCTTTAACTAAAATTAGTGCAATCGGTGTAAGCGCTATGATGCATGGATATTTAGCTTTTTCAGAGAATGGGACCTTGTTAACCCCATTTAGGACTTGGCGTAACAATATCACGGAATCAGCAGCCGAAGAATTGACACAGTTATTTCAATTCAACATTCCGCAACGATGGAGTATTGCACATCTCTATCAAGCCATTTTAAATAATGAACCTCATGTCAATGAGATTCGTTATATTACCACTCTCGCTGGTTATGTTCATTGGAAATTAACTGGAGAGAAGGTTTTAGGAATTGGAGATGCTTCTGGAGTTTTTCCTATAGATAACAATACTGGAACGTATTCTGCACTCTTTATGGATAAATTTAGCAAAATGGAGAATGTACTACGCTACCAGTGGTATATAGGAGATATTTTGCCCAAAGTCCTCAAAGCCGGAAGCCCTGCAGGAACATTGACTCAAGAAGGCGCTCAATTACTGGATGTCAGTGGTCATCTTCAGGGAGGTAGTTTAATGGCACCTCCTGAAGGTGATGCTGGTACAGGTATGGTCAGCACTAATAGTGTTCGTAAACGAACTGGTAATATTTCAGTAGGAACCTCTGCTTTTTCTATGATTGTACTTGATAAACCTTTAGAGAAGGTTTATAGAGATATTGATATTGTTGCTACGCCAAGTGGTACTCCTGTTGCCATGGTTCATATCAATAACTGTTCCTCTGACATTGATGCATGGGCAAACATATTTAAAGAATTCGCTGAGCGTCTGGGTGTAGATTTAAGAGTGGATCGTCTATATGAAACGTTATTCTTGGCAGCTACAAAAGCTGACTCTGATGCGGGGGGTTTGATCAATTACAGTTATTTATCGGGTGAAAACATTACGAAAATGCCTGCCGGCCGTCCACTTTTTGTTCGAAGTCCCAATAGTTCATTTACTTTAGCAAATTTTATTCAAGCTCATTTGTACGCTGCTTTTGCGCCTCTTAAAATAGGAATGGATATTTTGAAAACTGAAGAACAAATCAATGTTGATGTTTTTGTTGCACAAGGAGGATTGCTAAAAACGCATGGCATTGGCCAACAAGTTTTATCTAATGTATTGAATATACCTGTGACAGTTATGAGTACGGCAGGCGAAGGTGGAGCATGGGGTATGGCCGTATTGGCTGTCTACTGCAAATACGGAAATGAACAAATAAGTCTTGAAGACTTCTTAGATCAAGAGGTTTTTACACATCCTTACAGTATCACTTTGAATCCAGAGGCTAATGGCGTTGCGGGATATGAGGAATTTATCAAAAAGTATCAAGCTGGTTTACCTATAGAATCCATGGCAATTCAGTGCGTTTAATCAAGTTTCTGAATGGACTTTGCCCCTATAAGAGTTTGGTATATAGTATACAGAGCCTCAATTCGTTGAGGCTCTAAGTGTAAAATTTTCTAATTTAGATAAACTATTCTTTAAAAAAGTCCATTTTCAAACTAGAGTTGTATAGATATTTTATGGTAAATAATACCGTATAAAAACTTTTAAGTACCAATAATTTTTTTGAAGGAAAATACCTAATGAAAAAATACGAATTTGTTAAACAGGATATTAGCGAGAAAATTTTATCTGAGGTATATAAAGTTAATGAGAAGTTACCGACAGAATCGGAACTTATGGAGATTTATCAAGTAAGTCGATTTACTATTCGGCATGCTATTGGTGAATTAGAGAAAGAGAATTATGTTTATCGTATTCAAGGAGGAGGAATGTTCGTCAATGATTGGAAAAACAAGAAAAGATCGGGCGTTAGTAATAAAACAATTGGATTAATTACTACCCATATCGCAGACTATATTTTTCCGAATATTATATCAGGTATAGATAACTACATTTCTAATGACGGGTATTCTGTTCTTATCACTAGTACGCAAAATAATCCGGATAAAGAACGGAAGAGCTTAACTAATTTATTAACAAATGAATTGTCTGGATTAATCATTGAACCTACAAGAAGTGCCTTAAATAATATCAATAAACATATCTATGAAAATATTAAATCATTGGGTATCCCTATGCTTTCCATTAATGCTGTCTATGACGATTTAGATATCCCATATTTAATTATGGATGATATGAAGATTGGAGAAATAGCGACCAATTATTTAATCTCCCTAGGACATAAACAAATTGTAGGTATATTTAAAGTTGATGACAAGCAAGGAATTCATCGAATGAATGGTTTTGTGAAAGCATATCAAAAGCATCCTGATATTTCTAATCTAAGCGAAATTATGATGTACCAGACTGAGGAAAACAAAATCAATTTGTTTAAGAAGCTCTACACTATTTTAACGAGACCCAAGTTTGTACCGACAGCGATTGTTTGTTACAACGACCAGTTAGCGATTCAAATCATCAACTTTGTAAAAGAAATTGGTTTTAGAGTTCCTGAAGATCTTTCCATCATGGGGGTAGATGATTATCAATTTTCACAGTTTATTAGCCCAGCATTAACAACTATACGCCATCCTCAAGAAAGAATGGGGCTCGATGCAGGTAAAATGATTATAAATATGATTAATAAACAACCAGTAACATCAAAAATTTATGAACCAGAAATTATAAAAAGAGACTCAGTAAGAATGGTTAATGATATCAATGAAAATAACTGATTTGAATATAATTGATAGTAAAAAAAATTTGTCGATTATTGCTAATCTCTTAGCCTGTATATAAATAATTGCGATATCTTTTTGGATGCAACTATAGTCATGTATGTATCTGAGAAATAAGATTTCAGCGGTCATAGAACTTCACTATTAATAAAACATTTTTGTCTTACACTCATATCAGCTGATGTATTTTTAACTCAAACTGTGGTTTGCATTCATTTCAGTGAACTAAGTTTAAAATAAATCAACTAAAACTTTGCCTTAATTAGTGGCCCCTGAAAAAGTCGTCGTTTGCGGCAATAAAAAAGGAATCTCAAGATCTGGTGGTGAAGTGGTTGTTGTCGAGACAAACACACGCCAACCGGGGTGTTTTGCGAATTCCTTTGCCTGAGAGTTTCGTCATTACACCCCGGGATTCCTGTTAAGGAGTGCTGGAAAATGCTACGGACTGACCAAAATCAGACGACACTTTGGGATACCATCTTGCCGGAATCGCTGCTCAAATTGCCGGCAGAACTGGAATATATCGATGAAATCCTGAATGACGAGCGGTTTATGGCTTCGTTCCTGGAGAAATTCAACTCTTCCATAGGTTGTCCGACGGTCCTGGTACAAACCTATTTGCGCCTCATGTACCTGAAGTTCCGTTACCAGCTAGGGTACGAATCTCTCGTTCAAGAAGTCAGCGACAGTATCGCATGGCGGCGTTTCTGCCATATCGCAATCGACGGAAAAGTGCCGGATGCCAGTACGCTCATCAAGGCCAGGAAGCGGTATGGTGAGAATATCATTGAGCAAGTGAATGAACTGTTAGTGAAGAAGCTTGATGAGCAGAAAATCATCCGTCATCGCAAATTGCGTACGGATACCACGGTGGTCGAATCGGACATCCATCCCCCAACGGTGCAACGCTTCTTCAGGATGGCGTTCGTGCCATCACCGGGACAGTCAACCGCATTCGTAAACTGGCATCGCACGCCACAGAGGGTTTCGTTGATCAGACGGATGCGGTAAAGAAAAAGATTCTAGCGTTTGCAAAGGTACTGCGCCGCCGGATGAGCCAATCCTGGGATGAGATCAACCAGATGACTCAAGAGGTTGTGGATATCACACAGAGTGTGTTGCAGCAGGCTGAGTCGGTGCTTAAGAAGTTGCAGCAGACAAAGAAGCCGTTGGTAGAGGCACAAAAGGAAAAGCTGCAATCCCTTGTAAACAAGACAAAACAGTTGATCGACCAAGCGAAGCAAGTCATCGATGGAAATCGAATGATTCCGGACCGTCTCATCAGCATTCATGACCCAGAAACTCGGCCGATCAAAAAAGGAAAACTCACCAAGAAAGTTGAGTTCGGGTACAAAGTTCGCATCGATGAGACAGAAAGTGGATTTGTGACCGGGTACGCCGTCTATACAGGCAACCCATCCGATGACGACCTGCTTATTCCGGCTGTACAGCATCATCAAGAGGTATTCGGTTCAGTGCCTCATGCGGTGGCCACGGATCGGGGGTTCAGCAGTCGCAACAATGAGCAGATGATGAGAGAAGAACTGGGCATTCATCGCGTGAGCACACCATTCCGAGGCAAAAAGAGCAAGTGAAGGTCGGAGTTCGAAAAGGAGCCTTGGTTCATAAACCTACAGAGATTCCGAGTTGGTGGCGAAGCCAAAATCGGGCTGCTGAAGCAAAAGTACGGACTGGGCCGATCCCGATTCCGAGGCCACTCGGGCACATCGACGTAGGTTGGATACGGCATCCTGGCCCACAATCTAAGGAGAGCGGCCCAAGTAACCCAGTAATTGGGGATTGAATGTGCGAAAAAGAACAGTCATCCCACAAAAAGTTCTATTTCAGCTACCCCGCAGGGTAGAGGTAAGCTCAAACGACGACTTTTTCAGGGGCCACTAATTAGGACGCTTGTCCCCACGCCGCCGAAGTTCCCACCGTTTTGAATGAGATAAATGTTTCTTGAGATCAGGTCTGACCTTGAATCGTCGTAGGCGTTTATCGGCCAAATTAAAAACAACTTCATCCGCACGTTTTTCGATAGAAAGCACATAAACAATTGGGAGAACATTGACCTTCTCGTTTGTCACTCGAAAGACGATTCGAATACCGGCGTCACGTAACTTGATTTCTTTACAACCATGTAGCTTAGTAGACTGTTTATTGACGAGGATTTTCCCAACCTCATCAGCTCGAGCTTCGAGTTCCTCAAGAGCTTTATCCACGATCTCAGCAACAGAATTGTCCAGTTTCATATATTCTTTGTACGCATCTTCATCAAACCTTACATCGAAACGTGGCTTATTCATCGCTTCTTCCGGTGCGTCTTACCTTACGCCAAGAAACTGCGGTTTCTGGATGATTTTCCAAGCGTTCGATACGAGCCTCCAGGAGCCTTGCCTCTTCCTTTTCCTCCAGTTCTTGCAACCGTTGATACATACGTTCAAACTGACTATATCCCATGACAACCGTATCAACGACTCCGTTGTCTGTGATATATTGCGGACTGCTCTGTGCTTTCTTCCTTATTTTACCGAATCTTTTGGAGGCGATTGAAGACGGAATGAGTTGATCCGTCGTAAATGTCGGTTTATCCACGGTTTTGACCTCCACCTTTACTCTACCTCCCATATAGTATTCCACTCAAACAAAATTATACACTACATTTTACGTAATATGTTTCGTACAATTTCAAGCACATCCCGACGACACGTCATTCCATAACTTCCTTCACACATTCTGATCCTTCATTCCTCACATCCCCAACCTGCTTACTCACCTGATACCAGTGCATAACATCATCTGGATATGCATTTAAGATTGTCAGCAACTCATCAATATCTGTAACTCTACGGTCGAGCCAAAAAAATTCATCTTGGCTATCCCTTTGTTTGACTTTATCTAATAGGGGACAGTCAAAGTTTCGTCAACGAGAAAGAAAATTATAGAAATTATTAAATTAGAATAGTTGATAAATGATGTAGACCAGATAGGTTAAGTAATACGCTTATACGTTTATCTTTTAATCGGAGGAGTGCGACTCGTGGGGTCAGAAAGAGTTGTCCACGCAATTGTAACAATGCATACATTCACTTTTACAACACGGACCGACCACACTCCGCACTAGGTTATCGCTCGCCTTTGGAATTCAGAAATTGGCAAATGAAACGGAACGCAGCGTGAGACGGTTTTTATCTGAATTGCATTTCTCTCTTAAAAGCCTTCCCATCTGTCTTGACAAAATCGGGTTCACTACGTGATTGCTCCCATCCACCATGCGGACGTCAACCGGATTGTTCAACTCAACGTGAAAAATATCATTGCCTACCGTGACGACAGGTTCGAACTATTATGAGATGTGGAGCAACGGACCAATCGAAACAAGATTCAAGGATCAGGGTCGTTCTTGAAGAAACATGTGCAATGAATCGACCTCGGTTCAAGTGCAGGGCGGATTGATACGAGAAAGGATGGTGAACGATGGTTGATCGTCTGTATAATGATGTGGGCACGGGAAATTCCGCAACGCAGCATCTGACGAGTGAGGAGTTCCGAAATAGAACTGCTGGTGTTTTTTGTATGAGATTGGATTCCGACGAAAATATTCCGCTCCCTGTCTTGGTTCGTTGAGGGTGCTGTGATCGAAGCGGTGATGCCGAAAGGCGTTAAGCATGGCAAGTTTTGTGACGTTGTGCAAGTATCATTCCAAATGATGCAGTACAGGCTCTGGGAGAGAGTAAAATGATCTGTGTAAACTCCCCAAGCCCCAGAGTGGGAGCTTACAAGGGGAGTGAAGCGACATGGAGCTTTTGTCCAAGGAGCAAATCCGTCAACTCATTCGAGACGGCAAGTTGTCGAGAAAATCTCAACAGCCTGAGGGCCACGGATTATCCGTGGCCCTTGACGTATTCAAGGATTCAATCAGAAAATGAGCGGCTTGATTCGCTCAACAATTTCCTCAAAAAATTCATCGTGCGATTCAGCTATAGAACAAACAAACTGAACCTTTCTAGCTCGCCAATCTACGTTTTTTAAATGGTCTGCTAGAACCACACCCGTAATGGGTACACCATCAGGGAGCGGGACTTCGAACGGAAATCCCTTGTCTTGATTTGTGATTGGACACGCTAACATTAATCCAAATGTCTCATTATATGCCTTTGGCGAGATAACCACAGCGGGTCGCCATCCAGCCTGTTCGTGTCCAGCTTGGGGGTTAAAATCAAGTCTTACAAGGTCTCCACGTTCTGGTACATAACTCACCAAACTTCATCTCCTACTGGTTTACCCCAATCCGTCTCACCATGAAGTTTCTCCGGTTGTCGTGGCATCTTTGCGAGCAGTTCTTCAAGAGTATACTTCTTAGATCGATTAAGGCGCCGAATAATGATTTCCTGCTCGTCTTCGCGATATATAACCTCAACAAGGGTTCCGTCATGGATATTTGCACTGTCGGCAAAAGCATTGGGAACACGTACGCCTAAACTGTTCCCCCATTTTCTCGCCTTTGTTTGCACTCTCTATCCAGTCCCTTCCACTCTCGTACTGAAATTTTTGCGCATTGCAATTGTTCGCGCGTATTATACCTTCACCATTTTTTGCACTTAGTTTTACGACTAGTGCCACTCATACTCTTCATCTGCCCTTTATTTACGCGTGTGTGTTATTGTGCGCCATTCTTAAACATTCAATTATTGGACCGTGCGCAAAACCCAAAGCGGAACCTTTGTATAAACAAGTATATACATTTTGTTTTATTTTATGCAACCACTATTTCAATTGTGAAAGAAACACAAATCATACCTCTTAAAGCCTTAAGGGACCCATTCCATAAAAATTCAATTGTACCTACTAACTTTTTGTTTTAGGACGACTGCTAATGGCTAAACTTGAAAGTACGTATTTTTTTGCTTCCATATCACTAATGGCTTGGTCTATAGCTTCAGGTGACACTGCACTGACTTCGTTATCCAACGTCTGAACCAGTTTGTTATACAGTTGAATCAACGCAATGTCTTCCACTACGTCTACCATTGAAATAGGGAAGTTTTGACCCTTGATGTTTGCCGTTGTGAGAACCGCCCTATTTTCGTCAATTAACACCCATGCAAGGGAGTGATATTCGTTATTTGACTTGTCATTCCAAACTATGGTTGACGGTGACATATCCACAATAACGTTTTGTTCATGTAGTTTGGCAATCCTTCCTAAAGCATCCCTAGAAAGCCATAAAGGAAAATCCTTATTATACCCCGGAATGTGGTTAAAACTCGTTGGCATAAATGGTTCATCATAAGGTATTTGACCGTTTTCTTGTGCTTCGCTGAACCATTGCAAAGCAAACCAAGTTTCAATACACCAGCTTAACAAGTTCATTTGTCGGTAATAATCGTTTAAATATTCTGTGTTGATTCTTAACAGTGGCATGTCAAACCGTTCACACAACGCATCTTTCTTCTTATCACGTTCAATCTGTTTTGGGGATTGGACATGTTGTACCCCGTCAAACTCAACAGCAGAAAGCGGATACCCTTCACGATTCGTAACAATCACGTCAAAGTGTGAAGCCAAGGCAAACTTAAACAACTCATCGGAAATACCACTGTTTTCAATCGGCAGAATATCTGCAAGCCTTACTTTCGGATAGGCAACTGCACCGTTCCGTTCACAAATTTCCTGTGTTTGTTTGTATGTGATAGCTTCTGACAAGTTCATGATTTTCTTTAACATAGTGAAGCAAACCCCTTTATGTTTGTAATATTATACCCGAATGCTTTCTACCTGCCTTCTTGCATATTCTTCATGGTGTGGTATCTGTCCCTGCCCACTGACTTGAAAAATTAAACAATAGCGAGAAACGAAAACGGGTCAATCCAGAAGGACTAACCCTAATATTGGAACGAACCAGCTTTCCCTTACAACACATGCAACTTGATGTGAATGTCTCCGAATCGCCCATTTTTGCTTAGTTCGATACGACTCACTGCTTGCTTCAACTCTAGTGCTATCAACAGCAACCAATTGGTATAACTACGACTATCACCCATCGATAGTCTGTTAGGTCAACCCTGCTGCATGTAGTGTTTTGGTTTTATCACAAACGAAGAATTGGACAGGGAGGCCGCAACATACAACAAAGCTGTCAGTAGCGCACAGGTTATTTGCGCGAACGGCATTTTTGTTTCAACGGCCATCCATATCGCAAGGAACCTATTCACTTCACAAATTGGACACGGAGGATCGAGCGTCAAACTCTTACTACGAATATGACGGGAATAACCATCCCTCCTCGGTCCAGACATACGTAATGTCCGACATCCAAACCTGATTGGGACGCTGTGCTTGAAACGTCTAATTTAATACGTTCTCGTGCACTGATTGTGCTTCGAGTTCGTCGTCGCCTTTTATTTGCGCACTGTACAGATCCTGATTCTGTTATCCTGCATCATTTTGACAACGATTTTTTGACCGATTGCTTTACTTAGATACAGTAATTTCCTGAATCAATAATATCAGAGTTTAACCCACACTTATGACACACTTATTTAGTACACTTTTTTAGTGATAGTACACTGTTTATATAAAAATAATACTCACACTATTAAAACAAACCTGTATAATGTTCTTATATTATAATCCAATTGAATACGGAGGTGTTTTTGTGGGTAAAATTATCAGCATCGGACTCCAAAAAGGAGGTGTAGGCAAAAGCACAACAACAGGGATTACTTCATTCTTATTGGCTCAACAAGGATTTCATGTACTAGGAGTAGATTTCGACAGCCAGGGCAATTTAACACAATTTCTTACAAGGCGAAGTCCTTACGATTTTGTACATAAAACTATACTAGAAGCCTGTAAAGATGGAGATCCTAGGCCATACATATATCAAATATCCGACAATCTCCATCTACTTCCTGCCGAGGACTTTTTATCACAATTTGATAAGTGGATTTATACAGAGGTTCCGGTAAATCAACAAATGACGGTTCTTCTACGAACTCTAAATATAATTCGAGACCAATATGATTTCATATTTGTCGATTTACCTCCCAATCTTGGCGGGCTAACTTTAAACGGAGTATGCGCAAGCGATTATTGTGTAGTGGTTATGCAGTCAGAACCATTTGCTTATGACGCCCTAGACAGATATATGGAATTAGTAGAAGCAGCTCAACAAAAGGTAAACCCTCGATTACGTATTGCAGGAATACTAACTTCCCTACTAGACGCAAGAACAACTATTGGAAATTATATTATGGAAAGGGTTAAAGAAGAGTATGAAGATTTCGTATTCAATACTGTAATTCGACGCAAATCCAGAATTATCGAATTTAGTATTGAAGGTATACAAACAAAAAGTCGTGCTGATCGTGAAGCGTTGGCTATGTATGAGGAATTTGTAAAGGAGCTGTTAAATCGTGTCGCCGACTGATAAGAAAAAAAGATTTGAAAGCTTAATACCCTCCAGAACAGAAACACCATCGCACAAAAAAGAAGTTTTAAATGGACTAATGGGATTAGAAATTGCAAAAGATCAAACTGTTTCGGTACACAGTGCAAGTACACCAAAATACAACACCGAAATAGACAAAGGTATAGATATATCTAATATTAATACAGAGGACTCAAATATATTAACTAATCCAAAAACAACTACTGTTAATGTTTATGAAAGTACATTAACAAACACTAAAGATGTGGACATAGATAAAGATGATAAAAACTTTAATATTGCAAGCGTTATCAAACAATATGAGCAAGAAAAAAAAGCAAAAAAAAGTTATGACGAATTATACGCTAAGCACACATTTGTCATTAGAAAAGATCTGATTTCACGACTCGAAAAAATATCTAAACGTTACTCAAGAGGATTTAAAACTAAGTTTATCAATGAGTTGTTGGAAGCGGGTTTAAATCAACTCGAAGAAAAATGACCATTTCCCATTTCTAAAGCAAGTGATTCCTACTCTTACACGTTGGCATTCCTCTTCGATAAACAAAAAAAATTAAGTTGTCGAATGTTGTAATGTACGTTATCAATTTTTTGTGGTAGATTAAGAGACAAGAAAATAGTGGACGGAAAAAGAAAGAAACCCCGTTAAAGGTTTGGCCGCCTACGGAGTTTCTTGTCCCAGCTGTTAAATTGTATGTGCTTATTATATCAAATTATAGGGCATATGCAATGCTTTCTCTAAATTTACAAACTGAGAGAAACTGGGACGCTTTCTATATTTTTAGGCTAGAAAGCGTTTTTTTCGTCCTCCTAAAGGAGGAACACAAATGGCCGAACAAGATCGCGTTAGAAAAGGCTGGACTAGTAACTTTTTTCAAACGCCCAATGGAATTTATGAAATGCCGATCAGCGCATGCGCAAAAGCTGTTTATATATTTCTCTGTAGATGCGCTGATAGAGAGGGTCAAAGTTTTCCAAGCTATAAAACAATTGGAGAAGCCATTGGGTGGGGTAGAACAAAGGTTGCTGAAGCGCTTAAAGAACTTGAAACTAGTGGCCTACTTATACGTCAAGAACAATACAAAGAAAATGGAGCTAGAGATTCCAACTTATACACCATCATTCATCCAGATGATGTTGCCATACTAGGAGATAATCAACCCCGTCCGTCAGACGGACTGCCCCCATCCGTCTCACGAACTACCCCCGTTCACCAGGCGAACCCCCCCCATCCGCAGGATGAACGGGCCCCGTCCGTCAAGCGAACACAAACAATACACAATAAACAAAACTCATTAAACAAAACATATAGAACAACACACACTATATGGAATAACGAAATTGCGGCTACCTCAACTTCTGAAACAATAAATTATGACGAACAAATAAATGTGTGTAAAGAATTACAAAATATATTGCAAGAAAAGGGAATAAATGCTCAATTAAAAACGATTAAAGCGTGGCTACAAATCGCAAATTCAGATGATGTACTATATGCTGCTGATCTTGCAACTCAAGATAGTATAAGAAATCCAGCAGGATTTATCGGTTCCTTACTTAGAAATGGGATAATTAAAGTAAACAAAAAAGAAAAAAGAGATCCTAGGTATGAAGCTTTTTACAAACTAATGGAAGGAAATTAAATTTAGTATTTCAAAAATAAATTCTAAGGATTGAGAAGTATGAGTGGGAAGATCACGATATCGGATATCGTAAGAAGTTTTTGTAATTATCCACATAGTTATTCAATCAAAAAACCTGGTGAACGTCATAAGGTCGTTATGCACTCCCTAGGTTTTGAAACTAAAGGTTCCCCAAACGCTCCAAAGGGTCTGCCATTGCCTTCCCAAACAGTCAAATGGACAGTCCTTGTCAACCATAAACAATGGGAGCAAATGGCTAAAGAGTATCAAGAAGCGCGGATCAAACTGAAGGGTAGTCGAGTTGTCGTTCAAGGGGAGTTGTTACTCGAACCTCATTTTATGGTTGAGAAAGGGTCAATCGGTGTCGTTGCCTACAAAATCGAGTGTGTGGATGCCAAGAAAGCTATTGAAGAAAAATCAAGGACTCTATAATGTTGGCACTTTTTTGGCACTATTATTTTCAATCTATGTGTTAGTATGGATATAAAGAGAATATTTGTTCGACAAAATTCGGGCAGATATTCACATTTTAGCACGAATCTGATAGACTCAGGTTAGCTATCCTCTGCCATGATCTAGCAGAGGACAACCAAAAAAGCTATCAGCCTCTGAAGGCTGATAAGCTCCACCTGAGTGTGATGAATAGGTTCCAACACTAACCTATTATCACCGATCAAGGAGTGCCCGACTCCAAGATCACCATCAGATTCGATGTAAGGTATACGAAAACCTTTTACATACTGATGATGATTTTGAAAAGTTGACGGCTCCTTGGTTTCAAGACACCCAGGTAGCCGTTTTTTTGCTATATTCGTTATTTCTAAATCCAAAAAGGAGTGAGCACATATGCCTCGATCAAAAAGTCCACCTAAGGGAAATCGGTCATATTGAACAAGTCGCGTTGTTCAATATGACCGATTCCAAAAAAAGAGGAAGTTATCTAACCAAAGACCACCAGTAACTAAATTATACTCAAAAAACGTTAGTCAAACAAGGTCTTTAGATAGATAACTTCCCTGGTATTTATTTCTTTTTTACAACTAACACTAGGGAGGTTTTTGTTTTGAAAATTTTGAATTTATATACCTCGTACATAAACACTATACTTTCTCTACTAAGTAAAGGTTCCGCCCGGAAAGTGGGGTGGATCGCTTGAACTCCACAAACACTTCCATCGAAAAATCTCCGTTAGAAATTATTTGGGGGACTCGACTTTTAGACGAAGGATTCCTTGGCATACCTAATATCATTGTTCGTAATTATCGAAAACTCGGTATCGAACACGGTGAGTTTGGGTTGTTGTGCTGCATTTTAACGTATAAGCATGACTATCAAGATCCCTATCCAAGCCACGAAAAGATAGCCGACCATTTGCAATGCAGTACAAGGCAAGTTCGAAAATGGATTGACAGCTTGGAATCCAAAAATTTGCTCATGATTGGTAGACGGCGAAACAAAACCAATAAACAACTGGGAACCATGGTTTACAATTTCAAACCCTTGATTGATTCTGCTTTAAAACTAGTCGGGGAACATCCCTTACCTAATCCTGTTGACGACTGGGAAGTTGAATATCAAAAGCCAGTGGAACTTGAAGTACCACTGGAACCTGAGGTTCCACTGGGCCCGAATCATCCAGTGGAACTTGAAGTACCAGTAGGTACCGGACCTGAGGTACCAGTGAATAGATCTTTGAATAGATCTATAAATAATAAGAATAATAATAACGCGCATGCGCGCGCGAATTATACAGACATGAACGTAAAAAATCAAGAAGCTGAAGAAAAAGATTTTTCGACATCGACTCTTTTTTCTGACATGCTTATTTCATCTTCTTCATCACCTAGCAACACTATGAAAGAATACGATTGGGATAAGAACGAAATTCCAGAAACAACCGCACCTTTAGAGATGAATCAGGAACCTATCTATACGATGAATGGACAAGCTGCTCTGGAACCTGTTTGGGAAGAAATCCCTAACCCGAAAGAACCTAATCCTATAGACTTTCACTCACAGGTCGTCGAACCTGCTTGCCAAGCTTTTGAACAAAAAATCATGATCTATCTCGGTCGGCCTTTTGTCGTTCGAGAAGAAGACTATAGAAAGCTGGTGAGTCTTCTTGTGAGTGGTATACCGCAAACATTCATCCTGGAGGGCATGGATTATGCTTTCGAGCAGTTTAAACTGTATCATCCTGGAAAGAAACTGAGAGCACCAGCAGCATACTGCCTAGCAGTCATCGAAAGCCAGTGGGAACTAGAACTGGCCAAGCGTTCTGAACCGACACTGATATCCTTTGAAACCAAGGTCAACAACAGAGACCAGGCAAACCCTCGTTTCAGGACAAGCTATCGTTCCAATGATGATCACCTATCCATGAATTCACCGAAGCCCAAAGATCCTAGGTATCCGGCTTTTTACGAACTTTTTCCGGACGGTTAAGTCGTCCGAATTCATACAAAGAGAAACTCCTGGTGAAGGGTGAATCAATGTTCGTCCATATAGTAGGGCAAGCATAAATGAACTTTCAGGAGAGGGGTAATGGACTTGATCTTTGAAGAAAAATTAGAAAAATCATCGGAACAGGTGAATCCAGTTAGCAAACAACAGTATTTTCTCTCTCTGTGTCAAAATACAGATTTTTTGATCAGTTTGGACGATCCGGAGGTTTTAAAGGAAAATTTGCATAAATACACAGAATTGCTTGGACATGACTGGGAGGAGTTAAGGTTATCCATCCTCCATCAAGATCCGGAAAATTTGTTGTGGTACGGGGTTCATAACGCCTGTTCCAATAAACCTAGTCTTATTCCTATCGTGGATTTGGATGTGGAAGAAGAGAAGATTGATACGAAAACATGTAAAAGTATGGGGAAAATGATTTTGCATCACTATACAAAAATCTTACTGGAAAACCGAGTGCTTCAGAGTATCTTGAAAGAGAACGCTAAAGCAGCTACAAAGGGGCAAAAGTCTTTACAAAAAACCTTGCAACATGTCCTAACTCTGGTGGATCATGTCTGCAAACAAAAACCGGATTGGACCTTGGTACTTCAATACCGGTTTGTGGAATGTAAATCTGTCGAGGACGTGGCTGTTGATCTTTTTACTTCTAAGCGCAATACCAATCGATATATCGATGCGATGTACGTTGAAGTGGGAGCGGCGCTCTATCGTCTGCTCCCACCTGGAGAAATTCAGACCTTGCTCAAATTCATCCATAACGAGTCGAATATATCCCGTTAATGTTTTAGATACTGGGCTACAACCAACATTAAAAATAGAGATTGTCGAATGCTTGGTATCGCCATGGCTTTGGCTAGTACGACCTCTAAGCGTTAGCGTAGGTGATGGGAGTATGTCGCAGATTTAGCGCTGCAAGCTCAATTGTAATGTATCGAATAAGTCGTCTAATGTGACACTTTGTTCAAGTGAGATTTGTTGCAATCGAACGAGTGTACCTACGGCACTCTCAACGAGCTCAACCGGAGAGAGATCATAGGTTTGTGCGAGTTGGTATATCGTGTCTAACACTTCTGAAGATATCATCCATTGGACGGGTTCGACTAACTCGTACAAACCACCTCGACGAGCTATAGGATACTCTTTATCTACGGCTGTGACGATCTTATTGCCTTGAAGGTAAATATCCATACTTTGATGAGCGGTCAAATAGGTCATCGGCAAGTATACGCCAAAATGCTCTAAGAGAGACAGTAGAGCTTTTGAGGCATGTCCCACATAGTCGGCGCGAAACTGGTCAAAGTGATAAATCGCCGCTTCTGTGTACACCGTGACTTCGGTATGTTCGTTGGCCGTTAGAATACGGATTTGCTCCGCCTTCTCCTCAACCGTTTGAGCGAACGAAAGCGCCTCATCCACCGTACGGTGTTCGGATGTTACGTGTTTGACTCGCTCCACAAAAGTGGTTTGCACGGACAATTTCAATTCCCCCTTATTCGATGTATTTCCATCTTACACAGAAATTTATTTCGAAAGTGCCTTCATCTCAATTATGGCACTTTTTTGGCACTTCTAAGAAGAAATCAACTGATATTCTAAAGATAAGTTGAAAGGAGGATAGGGAATTCGCAAACGATCGTTAAAGGAGGCGCGAACGTGGGGAATAATGTTGCGCCACAGATCCCCAATGTCACGAACACGCTAGGACAGTTAGGTTTTCATCCCATCAATCCCTTTACCTTTCTAAGTCAGATCACACACAGCTTTGGTTCCCTCATCGAGACCGTGTTTGCGTGGATCTACTATCTGTCGGAAATTGCGGTTCTGGTCGGGGCGCTTGTCTTTGTGGTGGGTGCGATTGGACACAACAGTCGCATCAAACGGACGGGTGCCCACATTGTCCTCTATGCCATTTTGGGCTTCGTGGCCTCGATCATCTTGCCTGGCATATTGGTTTCCATCAACAATCACTTGCATGGATAGGAGAGAGAACAACATGTTGAAATCGCTCAGAGGGTGGGCTACCACAGCAGCGGTAAGTGTGATCGTGGCGGGTTCCACCATGACGGCAGATGCACAGTCGCAAATCACCAATCCGTTGTCTGGGAAGGGGGGTTCGGTATCCGGTATCATCAACAGTCTTGTGTCTTGGGGTCTAACGGCTATTGCCGCTGTGGCGGGTGCCTTTTTCTTATTCCACTTGTATAAGGCGATCATTGGGTTTATGGCGGGTTCCCACCACGCTCAAAAACGTGAAGAAGCCAAAACGCATCTTTGGTATGTGGTCATTTCCGGTGTGTTGCTTGGGGGAGCTGGTGTCATTGCTGGCGCACTCTTTAACTTTGGGCAACACAACTTATAAGAAAGAAGGGATATCGGATGCTTGAAGTGATTTCACCTGTTCCTATGACGGAAGGGGAAACGCTTGTGGCAGGCCTGCGCACCCGACATCTCCTACACTTTTTCACCGGAGTCCTGTTCTCGACTCCGGTGATGGCGTTAGCCTATGGCATTGCGCCGCTTTTGGGGGTTTCCCGGTTTCTATCGCTTGGAATCGGGGCAGGTATCGGACTGTGGTTTGCGACGACCACGAAAAATGGGCGTTCCGTGGCAGAAATACTATGGCTTTCCATTCGATTTTATGTACGTCCCAAACTCTTTTTGTATGACCGAACCTATCGTATCCGTGTGCATCGAGAGGAGGCGGGGAAGGTATGAAGGGGTTGATTCTTGGGTCGGTCCTGGTCCTGGTCATGGTTTGGCTTGTTTGGCGAGATCAAAAGAAACAGCGACCGTCACGATCTCGAAAGAAAGTGCAGGGCGCGCTACAAGACTTTTTGCCGATGGATTCCTTTCGGGAAGATGGGACCTTAGAGGTAGAGGGGAAATTTCGTCGGATTTTACGCGTAGGCGACATCAATCTGTTCGCCTTGTCCATGCAAGATATTCTTCGACTTCGTGAAACGTTCAAACAGACGCTTCAACGCATGGAGAATCCGTTTCAAATATCGGTTCAAGCCCGCAGAGCTAACTATACCGACTATCTCAACTACGCCAAAGAAGTGGTGCAAGAAACCATAAACGATGTGAACAATGAGGCGTTTTCGGCTTTTTCGGAACATTTGCTGGAACATCTCGAACAGGAAGCTCAAAAACCGAGAACCGATCGCGAAAACCTCCTGGTCATGAGTGTTTTGCCGAAAGTAGGAGGAGAAAGCGAAGAAGTTCAGTTGGAACGGCTGCACAATGAAGAACGCATCATGGTCGAGGGACTGTCGGATATGGGTATCCGTTACGAACTGTTGCGGCCACATCAGGTAGTAGAAGCGATTCAAAACTTTTGGCATCGACAAAGGGCCATCACGCAACGCTATCGAGACGCTTTAGAACGAGGAATGCATGCGCCACGAGTCACCGGTACCGATGACATTCCAGAGGAAGAAAGGGGTTGAGCCCATGGCCTTTGTTGGAAGAAATAAGAAAAAAAGAACCGTTCTTTGGGAAGATCCCAGCGTTCTTGGGGAACACGCGCCTGTTCTTCGCGATCTGATGACAGTCGCAGATGGACTGGAAGTCAAGGACACAGAAGTGTATATCTCTCCAAGCGGATTTACCAAAACCTACTATGTCACGGCACTACCTTCTAAACTCGACTTTGGGTATCTGCGGAGCTTTTTTCAGGTAGGGGCGGATGTGCATGTGGCGCTCCACGTTGAACCGGCCGATTCCTCTCTGGCTATGAGTAAGCGAACGAAAATGATGGTCAAAATCGAGTCGGATATTCTTGCGGAGCAAAAAGCAGGGACCAACAAGCAGATTGCCTTTTTGCAACAACAGTACAGTCTACTGGAAAAAGAGCGCGAGGAATTGCGGCTGGGGTTGGAGCGTTTGTTTTATGTGACGATCATCTTTACGGTCAGTTCACCGGATCGGGATGAGTTTGAAGCTGCTTGTGAACGGATCGAGCGCAAGGGATTTGATGGATTTCTCATCCGGGAAGCCTACAAAGAACACGATTTGGGGTTAAAAGCAGTGGCTCCCATTGGGCTGAATGTGTTGCGGCATCCGATAGAGATGACCTCATCGGCCTTGGCGAATGCGTTTCCTTTTAGTAATGCTCATTTCAGCCACGAATATGGCGTGCCCATTGGGATAGACTGGACGAGCGGTCATTTGAATCGGTTGGACTGTTGGCACAAAGACCTTGTGAATCATAACATCTTTGTCATCGGCACTTCAGGAGGTGGCAAGAGCTTTTTGACCAAAGCGCTCATCGCGCGTTCGGCCGTTTTTGGCGTACAGCACGCGATCCTGGATTACGATGGAGAGTACCGTGCCTTAACAGCAGCCTTAGGCGGTACATCCTATCGGATTCACGAACGCTCGGAACATCGGTTCAATCCGTTTGAAATCGGAGAAGGAACCGAAAAAATGCCCGATGGTTCTTATCGCACGTATGTCGATGTGAAGGGCAAAATATCGGAGATGGAACGGCTCATTCTGACCATGGCTCATCTATACGGAGAGCACGATCCTCTGGATGCCTATACCTCGGCAGTGGTGAATGAACTTTTGCAAAAAATGTATGAGGTGGACTTCGGTTTTACCGAAGATCCAGCTTCCTTACGGGAACAGGAAGCGGAGTTTGAAAGGGACATCAAAGGAGATCGGGTGCTGCGATATAAGTACCGCCCTCAACCTCGGTTTTCTGACTTTTATCGCAAGTTGGAACAGGTCGCAGAAACTGACTCGCGCTTAAAAGATCTCCTGCTACGTCTTCGGCGCTTTAAAGAAGGCGGGACAGAGGGGATGTTTGACTGTTACAGCACGGTTTCGATGAGCGAACTGGAAAAGGAGCGAATCATCCATTTTGATGTTTCCGGTCTGAGCGAGAAATCGATGGCCAAACAACTGGGAATGCAGGTGATTCTGGAATGGCTGATTGAAAAATTCATGAAGAAGAATCCGGAACGGCGCAAGCGAGTCGTGATTGATGAAGCGCAAAAACTTCTCGATTCGCCGTATCAAGCTGCGGCGATTGAAGATATATACAGAAGGTTTCGCAAGTATTCAGGATCTGCGATGGCTGCCAGCCAGGACTTCCTCAAGTTTTCGGAAAATACACATGGTCGAGCGATCATACAAAATAGCTCGATGAAGATTTTATTGAAACAGCTTGAAAATGACCGTGAGGCGGTGATGAAGATCACGGGCATTGAAGACCATGAGTTTGACATGTTGAAGCTCTACAGCAAAGGTCAGGCGTTGTGGATCGTAGGAGAGGAACGTTTTAGCAACATCGTGAATCCATCGGATCTGGAGATGGAACTCTATAACACGACGTATGTGGTCAGTGAAGCCGAACGGATGCGTCAGCGACAAAGGTGGGTGGCGGTATGAACTGGTTTGCGGGAATTTTAGCGAACGTCATCAATCTGGTTGCGAACGGTGTGGGGCTGTTGGTCAACACGGCTACGAATACGCGGGGCTTGACCAACACCGCCATGGGGAATGTGATTTTGCATGGGTTCTTTCCTTTTGAAAACTTGAATCACTATCCGAGTTGGGGAGAGGGGAACTTCTCGGATCTCATCGATCAACATGCCGTATCGACGTTGAGTGGATTTGCCACAGCCTTTGAAGCGTTTGGATGGGCGTTTTTTCTGGCTTCCGTGTACTTGCTGGTGATGCAGATCGTACGAGCTGAAGAGAGTGCCGTACAACGGGATCGTCTCAAAAAAGGGATCGTGAGCTTGTTTGTGGCCATGGTGCTCATCGTGGGTGGCAGCCACTTTGCGGTCCTCATCACACAGGTATTTTTCTACCTGAGCGATTATTTTATCAATCTCCATCCGATCGAAAATTGGACCAGCCTCAAAACGAGCGGTAACCAGGCCTTGCTCAATTCCATCGTCAACCTGATTCAATCGGTACTCTCGATCATCGTTTGGATTGTATACCAATTTCGGCTCATCTTTCTCTATATCTGGATGATCTTTTTCCCGCTCGCGATGGCGTTTTACGCGAACGATAAAACTCGTGGCATCACGAAAATGTGGTGGACGGAGTGGATCTACCAAATGGCGGTACCATTTGGTCAGGCTGTGGTCTATGGGGTTTCCTCTGCGGTAGCGTCGCCGTCGAAAAGTGGGGCGGCCTTGACCGCTGCCGATCTTTTTGTTGCCCTCTCGGGAACGATAGGGCTTCTTCTGTCGGCCACTTATGTCAGAAAGCTGATTGACGTGGTGGCGCAAGGGTTTGGCACGTCTGTACTCGGTTCGGGACATGGCATGGCGTGGGGAACCTTGGCTATGGCTGGGGGAGCCGCCGCCACGATGGATGTGACAGGCAAGGCAGCCATCCACTCCAGCAAGTTCGCTGCCAAACAAACCGTAGGCAAGGGGTTGAAAATGGCCGATCAAAAGTGGGGTTCTAAAATAGCCAAACAGGCCATTGAAAAACATGGCGAAGTTTACGCAGGCGCGATTCAAGCAGGAGCCACAGCTGATGATATCGTCATGATGAAGAGTATGGGAGGCGCTTCAGGTGATGCCATTGGCGCAGGGGGGGCCGGTATGGAAGCGGCAGGTCGAGGTTCGCCGGGAAGTTCGATGGGAACAGGTGTTGCTGGAGGACGTTCGGGTGCGACAGGAAATCGTCATCCGTTGACGCCAATCCTTCAATCGCGTACGGCAAGCGCGATCAAAGGAACGCATCAAGGCATGAGACAAGGACTTCAGAATAGTCATTTTGGGACGTGGGCTGCTGTCAAGCGTCAAGCCTGGGAAAATGAAGGTGGAACGTTAGGATTCGTCAGCCGAAAGATTTCACCCAAAATCCTGGAAGGATTGCATCATGAGAAAGTGAAAGCCTTGCCCGGCGCAAAAGGGCTGGCTTCAGGTGTACAAAGACACTTATTACAAGCGGAAAACAAGCAAGAGAAACTGGATACCTTGCGTACGCATCTTCAGGATGCCTTACAGAGAAACGAGGCCATGCAACGAGTTCCCGCGATGAGTCATCTCTACGATCCACAAACCCATGAGTTTCAACCGTCCGTAGCTGAGCAAAAATACGATACGGCGCGAGAACAGTTGCACAAGGCTTTGCAAGGATCGGGATTGTCTTCGGAGGTGGCTCAAAGGCGAGTGGAACAGTTTGAGCGACTTTGGCAACGAGGCAAACACTGGACTCATTTATCTCGCTACTCACTCGAAACTCAACAAGCGTATCGCCAGGCGTACAGTGCCTACCACCCGGCCCAAAAGGATAAACAGGCGAAAGAGTTGATACTTCAGGGCAAGGTCAATCTTCCGGTCTATAAAGATCCGGTTGCCGAACACAAAGCGAAAACACCTGCATTTTTGAATGACGCACGAAATGCGGTGGCCTATCGACGGTGAGGAAAAAAGCAGATGGCACCGAACCTGGCGGAGGTTCGGTGCCATTTTTGTGGGTGGTGATGGAGTAGCGTATCACGAACTCAACATTGTCCACAAGTGAAAAAAGTGTTAATGCCAGCCATGGTGAATTCATCCAGATGATACGATAGAGACAACAAAGATAGCTGTAGGAGATGATCCAGTTGCATGGATGGATGTTCTACTTTAGTCAGTGGTGTCATCATATGCGTTCGTTTTTGCCGTGGTGGGGACCGATAGTACTGGCGATTTATGTGGGCTATATGTTGTGGGTTTTCTTTTATCCTATACGCTACGTATATGCCGTCACGGATGGGACTTATGTTCAATTTCCGGATATCCAGGAAGGGGCGATTTGGGTATCGGTCATTGCACTGATCATTTTTTACATTTTGTGGTTCGCGCTGCCTTATCCAGGAACGGAATTATTATTTGATATTTTTTCTCTTCCTTGGCTTGGAATATATATGCTTTATGGAATGGTCATGCCGGCGATGGAATGTTTTTATCGAAGCGGAGAATGGGGAAAAGACCACGAAAATCGATTAAAGTCAGGTATGACTTATCCAGAGTGGGAGATGTACAAAGAACAGAGAAAACAACTCAAAACCCGTCTCGAACAAGAAGAATTAACGGCTTGGGTACGAGCGCATTCGCAGGAAACATCAGAAGAAGAGGCCGAAATGACGGCGTATGACAAGCGCAGTCGCTTTAAGGTGATCCCCGGAAAAAGGAAGAGAGGGTGAACGAGTATGGCTTTTTGGCATATGTTGGTGCGGTTGTATTTGCTCATTCCGGATTTTTCGTGGGAGACCCATGTGTTTCATACGATTCATCGAGTGATTCCCTGGTATGTGCCAGGTATGATCGCTTTTGGAATTGCACCTGCAAGTGTGTTGCTCATCTGGATGGGAGATCAAATGTTTGGGAAGTTCCGATGGTTCAAAGCTTCCCGATATTACAGGTTTGTGGAAATCGAATTGTGGAAAGTGTCCTACTATCTGGTATGGGCGGTGTATATCTTTTGGTTACCGTTGCCTTGGCCAAGAATCGCGTTTTTGATTTGGGCAGTGTATCTCTATCGACGGTATCGATTTTTCAAGTGGCGCTATCGAACTCGACATATTCGTCGTCGGATGTGGCAAGCCATCATGGAAGGCAGATTAGAGGATATCTGAACCTCGCCCTGGCTTTAGCCATGGGGAGGTTCAGGGCGCATGATGTACCCATGTAGCATAGAAACAGTAGATTCCACTTGCATGGAGATGCAGGTGGATTTTTTGGGTCTGCTTGCTCCAAAATGGAGCATTCTTCTCAAGAATACAGTTGTCTAAAATTGGCGTTTTTTTGGCACTTTTAAATTATATATTTTTGTTATTGTAATGAGAGGAGGGATGTGCCTGTGAACACACTTTTATCATCGCACTCAACCGATGTGTATGCGATTTACGAGGCTTTTTTTCACCATCTAGCGGATATGGCTGAGTATCGTTTGGATGCTACGGGGCATGTTCATCGGGTAGCCGACAACGCCAAAAAGCTAGCACAGTATATGGGACTAGATACACAGACTACGGAGCGGTTATATCTCGCCTCATTGCTTCATGATGTAGGCAAGGTGGCCATTCCTCGCGAGCTTCTCCTCAAACCTGATCCGCTCAGTTTAGAAGAACGAATCTGCATGCAGCAACACACGATTGTGGGCGAACAACTCATCGAAGAATGGTCTCTTTCCTTGATCCATCATCTGCCGGAACCCTTACTGTTTCAGTATGCCAAGCAGATTGCGCGCAGTCATCACGAGAACATGGATGGCTCCGGCTATCCAGATGGCCTGGTCGGTGAAGCGATTCCTTTGCATGCGAGAATCGTCAAAGTGGCCGATGTACTGGATGCTTTGCAGAGCAAGCGCACCTACAAAGAGGCTTGGTTGTGGACGGATACGTTGGAAGAGTTAAAGCGTCTGTCGGGAGTAAATCTGGATGCGCGTGTCGTTGGCTGGGTTATCCGATATCCAGAGCAGTTTCAGAGGCGCAAAGCATGAAGAAGAAAGGAATTCTGTCCTTATTGGAGATACCCACAGAGCCGAAAGACTTGTTTCCATGGGTAGTCAAAAGATTGGTTGTTTCAGCGGGGCTTGGAAATGTCTTGGGGATCGGGCTATTGGTTTTGGCAGGAATCTCTCTCCTGGGATTTCTGGTCGGGGACTATCAGTCCACAGGGAACGGAACGGTTGGAGAAAACGGCAACATCCTGTTAAGCAGTGCCACAAAAGCGAAGGAACAAGCGCTTTTTTCGCATGATACGGAAGTAGCCGATACCTGGCAACAAGGGTTGAGCGCCGCGCAGATTTCTCAAGTACAGGAAGATCAGGCGGGTTTACCTGCGGCGGTGTTGTTGGCGGTGGGGAAAGTGGAGAACAATCTCTCTCCCCCTGATGCCCATCGGTATGCATCGTATCTCCAGTCTCAATTTGTTTGGCAAACCTATGACGATGTCACCATTCACTATTGGACGACCCGTTCGAAAAATGGCCATCTCCAACATCACCATTCAGAAACAGTGACACCGGTCACTTTACTCATGTCTGCCGACGTTTGGGATGGAACTGTAACCAATCACTATCACTGGGTATCGAGAATGGTCGGCAATACGGATCGTGGCACGTACACACGACAGATAGAGTGGTCCAATACCCAGCGTAACTATAGTTGGTCGAGGGTATGGTCGCTGTTGCAACACATTCCTGCTCATTTGGGCGGACATCCACAGGTGCTCCAAAAGTCCAAGACCAATCGTCAGATGTTAGCCGCACTCATGGCTGCGGTAGATGACACACTTTCCGATCCCTATGTACAAGCGATGGTGGATGTCGTGGATTATTCAAGTGGTGTATCCGGATTAGGCGGTATCGGTCCCATTGCCCCACCGAGCGGAAACGTCATTCAAAACATTCTTCGCTATCGCTCGTATATCGAGAAAGTGGCCCATGAGGTACAGATTCCGGCGGTTTTAATTGCAGGAGTGATGTACCAAGAGTCCGGCGGGCGTGAACACGGCTTTGGACCTGGGGGGATTTTAACCTCTTCTGCGGGAGCGATGGGCCTGATGCAAGTGGAACCATCCACGGCAGCTGGGCTGGTCGTCAATGGTGTTCCAGTTGGCAATCAAGCTATGTCCGATTTGTCCAATTCGGGCATGAACATCTTGCTTGGAAGCCTCTATCTCTCGGAACTCTATCACCAGTTTGGGGAGAATGTGGAGGAAACGCTGTCCGCCTACAATGCAGGTGGGGGAGCAGAAGAAGAAGCCTTGGCGCAAGGCTATACGGTGGCTCAAAACAGTCAAACGCTACAGTATGTCCAAGCGATTACAGGCAGCTGGATACCGGCTTTACAAACGTATTTTGGGCGCGCATAATTTGGCACTTTTCTGGCACTTATATAGAAGAAAAATAGATTACATTAGAACTATGAAGTTACAAATAGAGTACAAAAATCAAGCACGACGCATGGTGAGGTGAACCGCATGTTGTATTTGGCGTTCCCTGTAGATTTGCGGGACCGTTTTTCGGGGAGTGAGTGGCTGATCTACCCCAAACAAGTGCAGGAAACTCGTTTTACACCAGAGGATACCGTGGTTCTTTCGGAGTGGATCGCCAAAGATCGGGCGGAATTGCTTCAAATGCTGCATACCGTGCAAAAACAAGGTGCTCGGATCGTGTATGTCGGCAGTAAGACCGAAGAGACAGAGGAGTGGAAACGACAACTGTGTCTTTATCGGGTCTATGATTTTCTTTTCTTTGGGGAAGAGATGGTGCTCAAAGAACTGGAGGATCTCCTGGAGCATCCCCGTTCCCCCCAAGAGGTAGCGAGATACCTTCCCGAGTCCAAGGCAACGTCGGTACCGACCATCGTGGAAGAAGCAGAAACGAGGAAACGGAGTCGTTTTCGCTGGCCGAGTCGCAAAGTGCCGGAATCGCCGGTTCTAAACCCGCGTCCTCCATCCGCGCTTTGGGTGGTCATGGGACTTTGGCCTCGAAGTGGTGTCTCAACCGTGGCACAACTTTTGGCCAAGACGTGTGTGGAAACACAGCCGGGGATGGATGTGGTGACGATTCTGGAAGCGCCAAGGCCATGGCCGCGTCTTTGGGAGTACTTTCAACTGGAGATAGAAAAGCCCATAGACAAGGTCAAGTTTTGGACGCAAGACGGTAAGGGAGAAACTTTTGTCAAGGAAGGCGTACAGTTGGTTCCTTTACCACCTGGCAAGAGTATTCGGGATGAAAAGTGGATTCCGGTTGTATTGCGTTACTTGAAACAAGGTTTGACGATTGTGGATGCTGATGATCTCGACGAAACTCTTTTATCTCTAGCGGATCAAGTGTGGTGTGTGCTCGATTGCGATCCCACTTATCTGGCTTTGGCGGATTTGGGAGAGAAATATCAGAAATTGCGTGATTTAGCCAAAGACAAGCTCATCACGGTCATGAACAAGTGGACGAGTGTGGTGCGCATACCTAGAGACGTGTTTGAGTCACCCGTTACACTCCCTTATTTGCCACCGGAGAAAGTGCAACGGGCGTTATGGGAAGGGCGATTTTTCCGTGTTGAGGAACACTTGGATGTCTTGGAACCACTGGTGAAATGGGGATGGGAGGAAAGACGTTGAACGCAGCCATGAAGTATACGTTGGCGGGTTTATTGTTTGTCATTGGGGTCGGAGGCAGCATGATGTATAACGCCTACGTCGTTCCGAAACTGGACAGTGAAACAGTTTGGGTAGCGAAAACCGACTTGAGTCCAGATACACCGTTATCCCCAAGCGATTGGATGAAAGAGTCTTTACCGCGACAGGATGTGCCTGTAGGAGCTGTGACGAACATGCAGGCGTTAGCAGGTCTATATACTTCGGTTCATTTGGGTCCTAAGCAGGTCATTACAGTGGATGAGATTCAGTCGAATCCTTTCACGATTACGCCGGGGACGAGAGATGTTCCTTTGGCTGAATCCTGGATTGCGTCTATGTCGCCCACGCTTCGTGCGGGAGATTTCGTAACCATCACGTTTTTACCGTCCACGATGGGGTCTGGTACTGGGAAACCCACGACTTTGCCCACTTTGAGTAGTTTGACACACGTATTGGTTTTGTCCGTGCATACCTCGAACAATCAGGAAGTTGTCACCACGCCGCCAGTGACAGGGCCTTCTGGCGTGGGAGCACCTGTCAATGGCTTAGGTGTACCGAATGAAGTCGATGTGAAATTGACCACGAGTGAAACGAATCAATTGGCTCAAGCCATTGCAGAGGGAGAAAAACTGCTGATATCCGGAAGTGCTCAAGGAGGGCGACCGTCGTGAAAGTGTTAGGGGAATTAGAAAGCATACAAGGAATGGAGATCGTCTCCTCATTGGAGGAGTTGAGTGCGACGCGCGAGGATGTGATCATTGACAGCCGCAAGGTGTCCAAAAGTGAACTTTACGCCTGGCGACAACAGCATCCAGCAGGGAAAGTTTACTATCTGGTTGAGGAAAAAGATCCCGTCCTGGACGCTTTTGCGAGAGCGCAGGACGTACAGCTGGTCTTGCCGGGAGACATTCCTCACTTGCTGCGTGGACAAACACTATCAGACCAACCCGTACTGGCTTTGTGGGGCGTGGTACCGCGTGTAGGGACGACCTTGCTTGCCTTGGCCTTGGGACGTGTCATGACCGAGATGCACGGGGGCCATGTGGGGGTCATCGGGTTGAACGGCTACAATCCTGGATTTTGGATGCTCAAAGAACAAGATCATGCACTGGACGATGTGCTTTCATCCGTCAGAACGAAGCGTATAGATGGGGCGACACTGCAAACAGCCATGGTGACGATGAGCCACAAGCTGTCCTATTTGCCAGGTTTGCGAAACGCTTTACATGCGCTGGAATTCCAGCCTGAGGACGTCCAATTCCTCTTGTCCGTGGCCAAAAGAACGTTTGATGTCGTGATCGTGGATGTGGGGAGTGTCCTGAACACGGCGCTTGCGCTCGAAGGAATTCGTCAGGCGACACATCGGTACTGTGTGTCCAGTGATCGATTTTCGGCACAACAGCAATACTTTCAGCAGATGGACTACTGTTTGAAGCCGATGGGGCTGAGTTCGGAACACTGGATGCTGGTGGGCAATCAGTTGTACGGGAAGCAGGAAGTGCTGGCCAAGTCCTTAGGAATGTTACCCGTCGCAGGGATTGCTTATCAGGATCGATTCGACATGTACGCTGAGCAACAACCCGATCCCATTCAGTATTTTCTCGATGATCGACGCACGAAAAAGTCTATGGAGACTATTGTGACTTCCGTCATCGATATCAAAAGGGAGCGTGTGGTGGGATGAAATCGGTTGAATCGCTTTTACCCGCACACCCCTTTCGAGCCGATCAATACCTGCAAACGGTACAGGAACAGCAAGTGCGCATGTTTGGGGATATCCCCTTTGATAAGGCGTTGGACGCGTTTTCGGCGTATATGGATGCGCAACTGTTGCAAAGAGGGGCCAAAGGTCAGGAGGATGAGACGTTTTTGGCCAGAAAGCATCAGGCGATGGTTGGAGACGCGGCAGCGAAACACTATTTTTTTCAGCAGATTCGCGATTTTTTACGAGCTGAGCCAGTGTATCGCCGTACCCAATATCCGTCTTACTATCGAAGCTTGGAAGAAGCGATTTTTGAGCACTTGTACGGGTTCGGGCCGATGGCCGCATGGTTTCGAGAACCGACGGAGTCTGCCATGGTCAATGGCGTCGATATCCTGTTTGGTGTTCCTGGGAAAAACACGAAGGAACTGCAACCGTATCGTTTTGATTCCATCGAGCAAGTTGAAAAGTTGGTCCGTACGCTGACCCTGAAAGACCCGTCGACCCAGGTGAATCACAAACAGAACTGGACGCAAGTGGATATGTTGAACGGGACACGCGTGACCATCTTTACGCCGCCTTTATCGGAAACCCTGGCGCTTGTTTTCAGGCAATACCTTTTTCGCAACTACAGTTTTGAAGAGGAAGCGAAGATGGGGACGATTCCTGCCGAGAGCGTGGAGTGGTGGAAACTACTGAGTCGGCTGATGCTCTCCATGTTGACGACGGGACATAGACGTTCGGGCAAGACCACATTTTTGAAGGTTATCTACGGAGCCCGCGATCCCAATCTCGATGTACTGACGGTGGAACGAGGCACGTTTGAAGCGCACCTTCGACGTGATTTCCCCGAAAGAGCGGCCCATATCATTGCGCTTCGGTCGGAGTTGGATGGAATGGATTCACTTTTTCCAGCGTTCTTACGCTCGGATGCCCACTACATTTTGGTTCCGGAAATTCGCAGTCAGGAAGTGTGGCTGGCCATTCAGTCCAGAGAAAGAGCGGACGGATGGTTGGGCAGTTATCACGGGCAGTATGTAGCAAACATTCCTTTGGAGCTGGCGC
Organism: Alicyclobacillus tolerans; assembly: GCF_900142255.1. Taxonomy (GTDB): domain Bacteria; phylum Bacillota; class Bacilli; order Alicyclobacillales; family Alicyclobacillaceae; genus Alicyclobacillus_I; species Alicyclobacillus_I tolerans. The sequence goes on from NZ_FRAF01000019.1 coordinate 34,142, forward strand.
ACTTGATGCTGGAAGGCCAAGCCAATCTGGACTTTCGTTCAGCCTACATTCGTGCGGCTCAAAGTGTCGACGTGGTGATCGTGATGGGGGAGGATGAGCAGGGAAAAAAACGCGTCCTCGAAGTTCATGCGTATGACTATGATCCGGACACGGAAAGTTTTACCGTAACACCTTGGATGCGTTACCACAAGCCAAGCGAGACCTGGACGTTTCATGATGAGATACCGCCTCAATTGCTCACCAGACTGCGACAAAAAGTACAGCCCCAACTGCTCCAGGCGTTTAAAAGCGAGTTTGCAGCACTGGCGTCGGCCTTCCCGATGGGGATGGAAGAGACCAGCGTTCGGCGTCTTTCCATTGGAGGTGGGAAAAGGTGATTTACCGTGTGCTCAATCTGGCGTTGCAAGGATTTTGGTACGCTCTGGCAGTCGCAGGTTTTTTGATACTCTTTCGTTCACTGCGCCAGGATACCATCGAACGTTTGCGCAGGATGTATTACGGGTTTGGTCACCGGCAGTTGCTGCGGGTGCATGGAGGATTCCAAAAACGCACACTTCCTGATCGGGAACAAGAGACATGGTTGCATGGGATCCATCATCATCTGGAAACGCTGATTTTTACTGTGCGTAAACGTCCGAAAGGTCCGGTTGTACCAAGGTTTCTCATCACGTCGGGGAGTTTAGGAGGATTGACTTTTCTCTTTTGTCTGGTGGGTGTACAAAGTTTAGGTTTTGCGCTGTTGGCTGGACTTTTGGTCACAGGACTGCCCTATCTATGGTTGCAGGTGAGGCGGTACCAAATTGGGGTACAAAACAGTTATGAAATCTCTACTTTGCTCGATACGCTGTTGGCGGAATATCGCAAGCACCATCACAGTATGATGCATGCGCTTGAAACCACGATCAAAATCTTGCCGGATCGTCCCATTCGCCGGGCCCTGTTTCGACTGACGGATCGGTTGGCCAACTATACCACGCCCGAAGAAGCCAGACGTGCCCTCCATCGATTTTCCGAGGAGATGTCCACGAGCTGGGCACTTCAACTGGCCAACGATCTGGAGCATGCACTTCTCGATCAACTCGATGTGGAGATGTCGCTGGCCATGACAAGAAAAGAGCTTCAGTTCATCGAAGATGCCAGAAAGGACGAGAAGTGGGTCAGTTCGGACAATCTTCTCATTGCGATTGTGCCGTTTTTGCTCTGGCCGCTCATCCTGGCCGTTTTGCAACTGAAACTCTCCCATCATATGCTCTATGACCAATTTGCCACTCGTGAAGGTTTGCGGTGGTTTGTACTGACACTCTTTGCCACTTTGGGATCGTTTGCGATCGGGATCATCTTCTTTCGTCCCAAGCAAGATTTATAGGAGGTGAGTGGAGATGGGAGCCTGGTGGGTTTTAGCGCTTGGTGTGATACCGGCGGTCTTTTTCTTTGTATCGGCTGTCCAGACCGAATCGGAACGGATACGGTTACGCGCGCGCGTGATGGGAAGGTTGTATGCGGCCAGAGCCAAGATGCGATCCAGATCCGAGGAGAGCGAACTGCAAACGCTATTTTATGCCGCCGATATTCCCTGGAAAGTTTCCACCTATCGGATGTTGCGCTGGATGATCGTGGCGTTTCTTCTCGTTTGGGCAGGGTTTCAGGTTTTTCATCGACAACTATGGGGTGTGTTGCCGCCGTTGTTCTTTGTGGTGTTGACGGAACCGCATAAAGGTTTCCCCATGCACTCTTTGTTGCTTTTGCTTCAGAAACAGGCGACGAAAAAACGCAATCGGAGTGTGTATCTACTCTACCGCTTGTTGTATCAGGAAGTGTTGGTGTTTCAGGACCGTCCGGTCAGTGTCTATGATTTGTTGCGCCGCCAATGGCCGCGCGTACCTCGTCTGGCTCCGTTTTTGCAACGTTGTTTACTGACGTATGTGGAGAACCCCAAAGCCTCGCTGGAACGGTTTGCGGAAGAAGTCGGTACGAAGCAGGCCAAAACGCTGACCGATATGTTGTGGCAAATGGAAGAAGGCGGCGCGAAGGTCGCGCTGGATGTGTTCCAAGCGAACTATGAGAGCTTTCAGGCTGATCGCAAGGCCGACTTTAAAGCCAAGATCAGTGCGAGATCTTTATTGGCAACAGGGTTAGTGATGGTGGGGTTGCTGGCGCTTGATCGGGACATCAATGTGTTGGTGCAGATTTATACGTCGCACATCTTACAGTCAGCTATGAAATGATGGCACTAATTTGGCGCTTTTTTGTTGATTAAATTTGTTACGCTAAAGATAGCCGGAAAGGAGGGAGGAAAGTGTCTATCACTAGGCGGGCGATTCTGGGGTTGCTTTTGCTTTTGGCGTTGATATTACCCGTTCTATCAAATGTGGTGGGAGGGGTTGCTGCGGAACAGCAAAGCGCCAACACCAGTGCAGGTCAGAGTTTGGTACACATCACGCAACAAAATTTGGCGACGAGATAATGGAGGAGAGGAAATTATGGGTTCTGTCAGCAGATGGTTGCTATATGGGTTAATTGCGTTGGCGGCAGGTTTGGTCATGGTAGCGGGCTACATGTCTTGGAGTAACAACCAACAATCCAGTGCACAAAATTATGCGGGGCAACAATTAACCAAAGCTGAACAAACGTACAGTGTATCGTAAAGAGTAGGGGGCGGAGCTGGTGAGCTTTGGGTTGCGAAATATCCTCATTGTGATTTTGCTTTCGGTCATCGTTCTGGCTTGGAACTACCAGCCGTATATGGACATGATCAATGGTGTGAGAGAGCAGTATCTCCAATCCGCCGTCTATACAGCCCTCTCCGAGGCGAAAATCAAGGGGGAGTTCACCAGCTCCGATCTGGATAATATTCAATCCACAGTGGCGGATACGCTTGGTTATCCGCCCCAGGATGTGCTGGTGCAAGGGACAACCACGTTTACTACAGTCGGCTCTCCCATGAGTCTGACGATCTCGATACCGAGTCAGATCAGCCTCTTTTCGAGTAGTGCGTCCAATGCGTTAAGGTTGACAGCTTCTGAAACGGTGGATAGCGAGGCCATCTCATGAAGTGGATACTCATGGTGACGTTTCTTGTCGTACTCTACGGGATGACGCATATTCAAGTGCTCAACATGACCACGCAGGAAATCGCGTACACACGCATTGAAACTGCCATGCGATTGGCCGATCACGATGCCACGCTGGATGTGACAGAGGCTAGTGTCGCAGCAGGTGAGCCTGTGTTTGATCAAACGGCTGCACTGGCCACGTTTGAACAGTCGTTGGCGCAAAATTTAGACTTGAATCCAACCACACTACAACCGTATCCCAACACCCTGCTGACCGAGGCCCCGAAAATTCTGACGGTATCGTATTTTGACTGGAGCGATGTGACGGCCTTCCCGACCACGATCGTGGATACCACTTATGGGGTGGATATGCCTGTATCAGCTCCGTCGATCCTGGTAGTGGTGCAATTTACCAT
>NZ_FRAF01000019.1:38450-65439 GCF_900142255.1 Alicyclobacillus tolerans
CCAAGCCATGCGCCGGGTGTACCAGCGATTACCGAAGCGGTACCTGTTGTGGAAAGCTACCACGGTGAGATGTGAAAGGGAATATTCGTTGAGTCAAAGATAGGTGAGACGGAAGCGATGATGCCCAACATGTTTCTGTCTTTTTTTTTGTGAAATACGCAAGTATACAAGGGTGTTATTTATGAATATAATAAATTACAAAATTAATAACAGGGGATGCCTGACATGCAGCAAGAAAGTTTGCGTTTGGTAAATTCAAATGGACAAATTTCCATTGGGAAAAAATATGCGGGTAAAACATTCAGTGTCATCGATATGGGTGATGGGATTTTACAGTTAAAAGAAGGTACGTTTATACCAAAGAGTGAAGAATGGTTATTCGAACCGGATGTATCTGAAGATTTAAAAAGAGCTATTGAATGGGCTGAACATCATGAGCCTAAAGAGACTGATTTAGAAGAGTTGGGAAAGCAGGTACCAAACGACGATGAGTGTTAGACTGGATTTGAACAATGAAGTTTTCCAGGAACACTGGCTTTCACTTGAGAAACAACAACAACTGGATGTACTTCGGACTTTAAAAAAGATCCGCCAAATGACTTGGCAACAAATATACTCTGATCAGGGATTGAGATGGGAAAAAATCCTATCTAAAAAAGGCCCTGGTGGTCGAGATATCTTTACCATTCGAGTGACAAAAGAGCATCGTGCTATCGTATATCGACGAGAGGAATGGATGATTTTTTTGTCTCTCCATCCGAATCACGATTCGGCTTATACGAGATAGTTCAACACAAACAGCCGCCTTGGTAAGACTGGGGCGGCTCGCTTTTCAAAAATGTGTTTGAAAAGCCGTTGAAGACTTCCCTAACTTGGTACAATTTGGTCAAGAACATCGAAAGGACTGACCCATGTGAAAAAAAGCATCGTAGGCATAACGGCGACACTCGCGACACTATCTACTCTATATTTATGGGCAACACCCAGTGCTATGGCGGACACATATGCGCGTGCTAACACAGAAATCGCATTGAACAACAGTTCGGTGATGAATGCGGTACATTTGATCGCCAATGACCCGTGGGCTGGAGACAGTACCAGTTGGTTGCCCGTTTATTATCTGGATGAGGCCATGCAAAAGTTGGGGTTTCAAGCGAGTTGGAACGGCGACAGCTATATTTGGTCGTTGACGGTTCCGAATACGTATCGTCTTGCGCCTGATGTCTCCAATCCACCAGCGAATCAAAGTCTCAACAGCGGGCGCATGGCGATAGCGCTAAATGGAACGATTGTCGAGTATGCACCACGCCTGGTTGCACCCGACCCGTACAGTGGCGTCGAGACGACGTATGTCCCCATCTACTACATCATGCAGGTGATGAAACGTGTCGGGATTACACCCACATGGAACGGTTCGATGTGGAACATGACGACGCCGTCAGGGACAGGAAGTAGTCCAACGGTCAATAGCAACGTGGTGACACAGCAAGCGATGGCGGATCAGATGTGGGCGATGTTTGACGCTAAAACGTGGGATGTGTATACGCATCCAACAATGAGCGAAGCTGGAGTGATGCCAAGTGCTACTGCGCCCGTCACAGCAGGAGATGTTGCCAATTACCTGTCTGATTGGGCATCTCATGCGATTGGGTATGAGGCTCAAGGTTATGGGGAAACTGCTCCGTCTTTTCATTGGTTCAGCCTACAATATGAAGCGTCTACCAACCCATTTACGTGGGGGCAGATCTATGGTCTCTACGACAATACAGGGGTTACGAGTGCCAACCAAACCTTAACACCCAGCCAAGTGCAAACGGTATTGTCTAACCTTCAGTGGTGGTTGAATGGATATAAAGTGTTGTCTGATGGAGCCTATGAACTGCATGTCCCGTTGGCCTCCTATTATTTGTCGTATGCAGACGAAGTGAATGCGCAGTCGCCTTATACCTTAGCGGACTATGAGGCGGTATTGACGGAAGATGCGAAGTTTTATGACCAGGTGACGCTCCAAAAGTCGGGGAACGATTGGTTGTTGACGTTACCTAACACCGAAGGGAGTCCGACGAATGCGGTTTGGTCTGTGTATTACGGAAACTGGAGTTATGGCTATCAGGGAGGACCAAACGGTGCTGGCGATTACGGTGGAAAAACATTTAACATACCTTTTCAACCAGGCATAGGATTTTCGATAGGGTTACATTCGCTGGATGAAAATGCATTTGGAGATGGATTTGGAATACCAGCTAACCAAACTACTTTAATGCCTATATATGTAATAGATGCAATGACTCCGCAATCGACCTCAGATTTACCTAGAGGTGTGACTATTTGATAAATAAGTTAAAACTAACAGAACCGCCCTACGCGTGTAGGGCTTTTTTGATAGAATGACACATGGAAGGTGCGTAACTTCCGCCTTCACTCCCGCAAGAAAGGGGGTGAGGGGTGCATGGACATATTTCGTGTTGTTGAATCTTTCTGCAACTTGATAGTTGCCATCCTAAACACGTGCAAAGCATGGATTGAATGGCAGACGATCAAGAAGATGCAGGAAAAGGAGACAAGCGAAAACGGGGATGGCGTCCAACCTAATCCCCGTTCCTAGCACTCCGGCGGAAGGGCTGGTTCTAGCCAGCCTCGCCCTTCCGCTTTTATTATCTTTAGCTTACGACTTTTGAGATATTCCTGCAATAGCGTTTGATACATTATGGCACTTTTTTGGCGCTTTAGTAAACGAAAATTATGCTACGCTCAAAGAAATAAGTCCAAAGGAGCGTATGCTGTGGAGAAACGTAAAAAATGGTGGATCACGCTCGGTGCAATAGGTCTGGCGGTTGTGGCCTTAACCGCCTTTATGACGGAAAAAGCGTTGGCCTACACCTTTTATCCATCCAACTTTCAATACGGGAATCTGGTGCTCAATCAGCAAAACCAGACGCAAATTGATGGTGGGGCAACTATGACGATTGAAAGACCAGGAACAGAGCCGGGATTATCATATGCTACTGTACATGCCTTCATTGCGCATGCGGATGTACCTGGAGATGGTCAAGGGAACTGGCAGATTCCAGATATCAATATTGAAGGCACGACTACTAACGACGGTTATCCCATGATTGGTGGGTTGGGTTCCAATACTTATGACATTAACTCTTGGGTTTCCAGGTTGGATGGGAACATCAACTATGTCCAAAGTTATATCCAATCGCATGGCGGAACAACTGTAGCACGTGATAATTCGAATTTTCAAAATTACGATCTCGTCGATCTCGCCACAGTGGTCATGACTTCGGGCGGGTCTATGACCGTCCACAACACGCCGACTGGGCAGTATGATGCCGAGGGGAACGAGATCTTGTCCAGTCAGTATACGGTTACCCCTTCCGCACCTCCCACGGCGGAAAGCATCACGGTATCCGATCCTTCCGCTGCACCAGGCACGATCTATACCAACGATCCACTCTACATTAGTTTGACGTCACAGCAAAACGTCAACAACGGTAGCTATCAGTATCACTACGACGCTGTGGAAATTGTCAACAACAGTACGGGTCAAGCCACATGGGTTGTCGGCAGTGGATATCAGCACGCCTCACAAATGCAAGAGGAGAGCGGGGCATACGGAAACCTGACTGAAAGTTTCCAAGCGAACTCATTGCCCGCTGGCAACTATACCGCTTACTTTTATACCAAAGACGCCGTGCACCGTTTGGCGGCTGCGCCAGCCACAACCACCTTTACGGTGACAAACAGTGGTGGTGGCACACCCACAGGTGGAGGAGGAGGGGGCGGTATCGGGATCACACTGTCTGCGTCTCCCACGTCCTTGCCGACAGGGCAGTCCAGTACCTTGACCTACAATGTAACGGGTATGTCTGATACGCAAATGAGCAACAACATGGACTATGTGGCCATCATGGATGAGTCAGGAGATCACACTTTGAGTGGTCAAAATGAGGCAGATAGCTATACGACATCCGGTTCCGCGCAAGCCACAGATAACAATGCACAAACGGTGAGCTATGTAGCAGAGTTGATCAATTTCAACACGGGGCAAGTTTTAGCGGAGTCGAGTCCGGTACAAGTTCAATGGACAAGCAGTTATGTGCCAACGTCCCCACCGCCCCCACCGCCGTCGATTAGTCTGTCTCCGTCGCAAAGTGAGTATCTGAACGGTGGACAGAGTGCCACCATCACTTACAACGTGACGAACTGGGAACCGTATTACCATGTCGTCATCTTATCGGCTGGCGATGGCACAGATACCTGGAATAACAGCTACGATACCAACGCGAGTGACTCGTATGTCGAAACAGAGCATCCAGCTCCTGGCCAATCCATCTATGTAACCTATATTGCCTATGTAGAAAACGGCGAGGGAGCGGTATTGGCAACGGCAGAATCCGGCACGATCACTTGGCGGGCGGCTGCGTTGCCCAGCATTACGATGGGCGCGAGTCCGCTTCGTACCACCAGTGGGAACACTTCCTATATCTCGTACAGCGTGAGCAATATGGCGCAAGGGGATACTGTAGATGTCACGGCCATAGGGGATGGAACGGACGAATGGCATGTGACAGGCAGCACTTCTGCCTATGGAGCTTACGATGAAGTGGAGTTTCCGGAGAACGGAAATTCGACAGTAGTGACGTATACAGCGACCGTTTACAATGCTGAAGGTCAAGCTGAGTCTACAGCATCAGTGACAGTCACCTGGACCAGTTCTGTGCCAAGTATCAGCATGTCTTCACCCGCGCAAACCACAACGGGTCAACCGATTCAGGTGAGTTATCAAACGCAAAACTTGGGTTCTGGCGACTATGTGGTGGTCAAAGGTACAGGCGGGCAAGATATGTGGAGTGAAACGAGAGATACGGCTTCTTCTGCCAGCTATACCGAAGTAGAGAACCCTGAAAACGGACAAAAAATTGTAGTTGACTATACGGCAACGGTTTATAGCGAGTCTGGACAACAACTTGCTCAAGCGACCACGACCGACACCTGGACGAGTCAGATGCCAACGATCACTTTGACGGCGAATCCAACCTCGATGCAGCCTGGGCAACCGAGTACCCTCACGTATACCGTGGCAAACCTGGGGGCGAATGATACCGTCAGCGTGGTACCTGATGGTAATGGATCGGATATGTGGGACGTGAAAGGTCAAACCAATGCAACAGAGAGTTACCAGGAGACGGAAAGCCCGCCGGAGGGACAAACCATCGCGATTGAGTATACAGCCACGGTCTATGATGATGCTGGCAATGCCTTAACCAGCGCAACGGTGAAAGTAGACTGGGTGAACGCTTGGACGGGCAATGTCACGCTTACAGCAGAACCGAAGTTTCTGGCGACAGGGCAGAGCACGACATTAACAGCGACATCGAGCGAAGCGATCCCAAATGGCTATGCACTAACCATCTACGATGCTTCAACTGGACAAGTTGTAGCGAGTGGTACGTCATCCACATTGACGGCTCCATACAGTAGTGGTGTACCGGAAACCGAACAGTTTGTAGCGCAGATATCCGACAGCTATGAAAATGTAGGCAGCCCTTCCAACACGCAGACAGTGGTGTGGAGCGCACTGAGTTTATCGGCTAGCCCTCAACAATTGCCGTCAGGTCAGACCACGACATTAACCGTGACGGGAGAGAATGTTCCAAACGGTGATTTTCTGGTGCTCTATAACGCCAGTACGGGTCAGGTGGTGGGATATAGCAACTCAACACCCTATACGACGACGGTGACGGAACCGACACCGCAAACGGATCAGTTCATAGCCTACATCAGTTCGGATACTTCGGATGGTGGAGCTTATGCTTCTTCAAATATGGTGGCTGTGGATTGGTACGGTGTCACGCTGACGGTGAATCCATCCTATTTGCCTACGGGTCAAACCAGCACATTGACAGCAACGGCACAGGACTTGCCAAGTGGGTATGTTCTCGATATAGAGAATCAAACGACAGGCCAGGTCATCGCAACAGGTCAACCCGGTCAAACGGAACTGGTCACAACACAGATGTATACCACGCCACTGACAAATCAATATGTGGCACAAGTGGTTCAACCGAGTAATCCTACCGTCCCGAATATGAACGTACCTGCTAGTGGTGAAACGATCAATTTAGGTGATCAAGGAGACGTTTGGGCGGGTACCTCCAACCATGGCGTCGCCTATTGGAATGGTTCGACTTGGGTAGATGTAGGAGATCCGAATGGTCAGGGTCAAATTTTGGCACTCGCTGATGATCCTGTGACGAATCAGGTATGGGCAGGAACTTCAAACGGTGCCGCTTATTGGAATGGATATCAATGGGTAGATGTTGGTAGTCCCTGGGGGACGGGTGTTCCTGTTCAGGCTTTGGCTTACGACACATCTACAGGGGAAATGTGGGCGTCTACCTATGAAGGTGTGGGTGTTTGGAATGGGACAACGTGGTCGAATATTCCAACACTACCTGGTGGCGGTCCAATTGGTTTGGAAGCAACCAATCAAGTCGTCAGTTTGGCCTATGATTTTGAAAATAATGTAATGTACGCCAGTGACTCTAATGGAGAAGTAGCCTATTGGAATGGCTCTAATTGGATAAGTGCTGGAAATGAACATGGAGATGGGCCAATCTACTATGATCCGACTATGAATCGTATATATGCAGGAAGTTACACGTATGGTGGCATTGGGTATATTTCAGCGCTTGGATCGAATTGGACAACAGTTTCAAATGCCGGTGCAGATTGGGGAATTCAGGCCATTACTGGGATAGGTGGAACTATTTATAACGGAGCGTATAACAACTATCAGTTGTATGCCTGGAATGAAAATCAAAGTGGTGCAAGTGCGGTAACGTCGCAAGGTGCGGACGCTATTTCCATGACGATTGGGCCAAAAGGTACCGTTTGGGTAGGGACAGCTGGAAATGGTGTTTATGAGTACAATCCTTGGTCGGGTTCAGTTTCTTATCCGGCGCCAACTGATGTCAATGGTTCGAGTTCGATTACGGCTCTTGTTTCTACAGCGCCTATGACTTTTATCAGTAATAGTCATCAAATCCTAAGCAATATACCGCAAGAAACGCCTAATCCAGGGTTTTCAGAAGATACGCCGTTGAACCAAGAGGTCAATTTACAGACAGGTGAGTATGCCGAACATATGTATTTTGCTCCTTCCGGACAAACCATATCGTCGGTTTCAGCCTCTTTGGAAACCAACATGTTTGGGTATAACGGAGGCACATATTATTCGAATCCTTTTATCAAAGCGTTCAATAGTAGTGGTCAACAGATTGGAATCGACAATATCCAGGCAACGTTTAATTCACCCGGAGATCAAAGTGTGCATTGGACGCCGCCTTCTGGTACAACAAGCCTTGCGTTTGGATGGGTTTATAACAGTGGGTATAATGGCGCGATCAACTGGACTGCTGAGTGGAGTGGTGTACAAATTCAACTGGGTACAGGCAATCAATACTTTCCATATTGGTCGTTTCAGTCGATGCCAAGTTATATTCCTCAATCGTTGTTTCCTTATCAAGCGGTGGCGAACGGTGAGGGTTATGGTTTTTGGTCCAGTAACCAGGAGGATGTTCCGAATGGAACAGAATTTTTTGAGTCCACTTTCCACTTGACATCAAGCCAAGAAGTACAAGTATCTGTGCCAACAACAGCAGACGACTTTGAAGCAGTTTATATGGATGGACAACCTGTATTACAAAATGGGTATTCAGCTGGATATTTGAATGCTCCCAATACTTCTTCAGTAAATGTCAATTTATCAGCGGGAGAACATCAAGTCATTATTGAGGCGATGAATACCAATGGATTTTATAGTGCTGTTAACAATCCCGCCAGAGCAGATTTACAAATTAGTACGATGAATGGACAAATTCTGGTTCCCAATACACCGTCTGCATGGATGACAACGGGATATATTACACAACTACCTCAAGGTTGGTTTAGTGGCGCTGTTGGAACATACAATTGGACGGAGTACGTTTTGCAAGAAAATCAGAGTCAACCTATCTATCAACAACAGTCCTATAGCGTCACGACAACAGCACAAAACGTGGCAGCGACATCTACAGTACAAAGTATCACGTGGTATCAGTATGTATTGGATTTATCGGCTTCGCCTACTGCACTAAGTGCAGGAGACCCAACCACTCTTTCTGTAACCGCGCCAAACGGTGCAGGTAGTCAGGATGTAATCAAAGTAGTGGATACAACGACAGGTCAAACCGTTGGCACAAGTACACTTGGTGCAACGTCTTGGACGGGGCAGTGGACGGAAAACTCTGCACAAACCGATACCTTTGAAGCGTACTTGATCAATACGCAAAACGGCCGGCAGGATGCGGCGAGTAATCAAGTGCAAGTCACATGGTCGCAGGTGCCGTTGACGCTATCGGATGCAGAGGTTTATCACACACCAGGTTGGCAGAAAAACCTGGATGACTATAACTCGTACATGCAGATCAACAACCCAAGCATGATTCGGCCCGAAAGTGATTTTTGGGCGGGAGAGATGCTGATGTTCAAAGCTAAACCAAGTCGACCAGATATCGTTTCCGCCCACGTCACTGTGCAAGGATTGACCTTTAGGTCAGATGTTCCAGGGGGCATGCCCATCGACTTTACCATGCCATTTGAAATTCCGCTGACGTATGACGCGGCTACAGGCTATCTGGAAGGTCACACTTCAAGCGATTGGACGGATTGGTTCCAGTTCCTTGCGAATGGGACATATACCGTGCAGTTCTGGGCTAAAAGTTCGGACAATCAAATTGCTACAGCGTCAGCCAGTTTTACGATTCTCCATCCTTGGCTAGGTGGGAATCTGGGTTCCTATTTCCAACTCCATGAAACGTATTAACCAACGGGCCGCCTGCAAATGGCGGCCATCAAAAAACTGCGGATTGAGTCAAAGTGAAGTTCACGCCTGTGGTAGCGTAGAACTAAAGTCCAATAGAGGAGTGTCGGAAGATGAAGTCCAAATGGTTCATAGGTTTCAGTACATTCATCATCGGTCTTGGAATGATCACTGGCTGTGGAAGCAAGGCAACGCCTGTTTCCAATGTGATCATCAAGCAAACACCGCAAAATGTGAGCGATAAGCTCATTCCTGTGAAAGAACGAGAGATGTACGTCAAAGATCTACCCACGAAGGTGGATGCTGAGAATGTCGTGTATCTGTCACCGTTTGAAGGCTTTGCCATCCAACAGTACGAGGCGGTTTGGCCAAAACTGAAGCCGGAACCGGCCGTAGTTTGGGTAGGATGTGACCAGGTCATTGCAGAGAAAGCTTGGAAAACCGAAGGATTTTCTGGCGATCCTCTGCCCTCTCAAAAGACTTTCTATGATCCTCAGTTCTTGGCTACACCTGTTGCGTACCATAAGACGAAAGATATGTGGCTGGAGTTGCCTGGTATATTGAATTACCAAGCAAACAAAACATGGATAGCGTTTTTTAATTGAATCAAAATATCATGGAATTTAGTTTTTCCTGGAGCGGAAGAACCCTAAAAAACCTTTTTTGTGTTCATTCCGCTCTGCTTCCGTAGCGTTTTCTTGCATTTGACGAAGCGTTTGCATCAAAATTTTATCTCTATCTGTAAGTAGTTGCTTGATTTCCTCGTTTTCTCTACGTATAGTTGATATTTCATCTAGAATTGTAGGTAGAGTATTTATTTTCTCTAATAAGTCGGAATAACGTTCTTCAAAACGATAAAATTCGAGTGTTTTTTCTTCGCTATTTGAAAGTGCTATGCTTTCGGACGTTTTTAATCTATTGAAATGCTTGGCAACTACAACTTCAGCTGCTTTTTCAACGGATAAACCGCTGTTATCTCGAAGCGTTTTTAATTGCTGGAATATCATAGCGTCTTGTTCGGAATATTTTCTATGCCCTGTTGGATTGTTTTTTGAACGAACAAATACATAACCTGCGTTTTCAAGAGCAATAGCATACTTCCTTACCGTAACGCTTTCCAAACCCATCATTTCTGCGATATCACTAGAAGAAAATTGGTTATAAGAATCGTTATGTGTCACGTATTACACCACCTCCTCGCTGATGATTCTATAAAAATCCCTTGAATCCTGTGTAGAATCAAGGATGGTTATTTCCGTTGGACCAAGAGACAAAGAAGAAGCTTATCGTATGGTCATGCGCTGACTGATCGATTTTTTCGATGAGATGGAACGTGGCAAAGAGTGAAAGGAGGAGCCAAGCGGCTCCTTGTTAGTTACAGTGGTTGTATCGGAGGGATTGAAGGGCGTTTCTTCTCCGGACGCTGAGTATTGGATGGTGAAGAACTCACCGGATGTGAAAGAGAACTGTTTTTTTGTTCAGCTTCCATGCCTGTCCGTAATAGTTGTCGGACTCGTTCGGACTGACGTCGTTTTGGAGTGCTTTCTAGCATAGCTGATATATCTGCATCATATTCGTCATCGTAGGAAAACACGAAACGTTTAGTTGTCATGAGTATCACCAAACTTCAATATGCCGTATTTCATCAATCCACGTGCGACAGACAGTTGAGGTTCAGGCATAATCTCAATGGTAGGCATCCATTTCAAAAAGTAATTTCGAAATGCGTCTCCCGAACCGCCAGCTAAGAGTACTCTTTTGAAAATTGACCTGTCGGGATAGCGTTGTTGTATTCCTTGTTGTATGCGATCCCAAACTTGTCGCATAGACTGATCTCGAAATTTTGTAATGTCCATTTTTACACGTCCATATTCAAATTGGAACTGAGATGAGCCATCTTGAGCACGTAATTGATGTTCTAAATCATAGGTCGTTGCATAAACTTTGGGTTCCCGTTGCTGTATTAATTCTAAAATATGTTGATACACATCGTTAAGGCCTGCTGGAATCGAACTCTGCTTGGAAAGTTCTAAACGATGGATTTCACTTAAATCGAGCGTTCCCGAGCCACTGTCGATGACAAGAATATCTTCCGTTTCCATTTCCTCTTTATCGACGAAGCCATCTTCTGTTACATAAGCGTCAATGAATACAGCAAACGGCTGTGGAGTGATTTCAATTCGCTTAACCATAATCACAACTTGTTGACCGTTTTTTGCGCCAGTTACGGGTGTGGAGAACCACTGATGGACAATTTCTTTTGTTCTTGCGGTATAGTCTTCGGCGGGTGTGCCAAAAACCAAATCAACTTCTAGTACGCCTGTCTTCCCGTTACGAGTGGCAGCATCAAGCAAAGACAATTTACTGAGTGTTTCAAATTGAGTACTTTCAAATCGATTTTCACGATCGTACGCCCCAATAGGAGTACTATGGACGGTGCGGATGTTTTCATATCCAAGCACAAAGGATTCCGACCCCAAAGTAAATACATCTGGTAGCTGTTTAGATTTACCGGATACAGACAGCACTTCATGTGTACTATCGAATCGTCCATAAACGGAAGGCATCAGATTATAAAGCACGCTGCCATTATCGTGAATTCCCATTCCTATACTTCCATTGCCAACATCGAGTCCAATAATCACCACTGCCAACTCCTTCAAACATATTCAGTAATACTGTAGGTATCTTTAAATTACAATAAAGCATACAAACTATCAATGGGAGAATAAAATGATACTTTAAACATATTATAAACATGTTTAGAGTTACTATAGTATGTTTTATGATTCGTAAAAACAGAAACACGCAAAATATGTGCGTTAAAACATACTATATGACATTTAGGTATAAAAAATTGTGTTTGTATTGTAAGATAACAGTTCCTGCATAGCCTATCGGTTGAATTGACAGAAACGTAATGATACATTGTAAGCAATCCTGCCTAAGTATGAGATTTTTCCTTCCTACGTCTCATACAGGTCAGGAAGTGTGGAGTAGCCAAAACCAAGAAACCTGGTCGGAGTAGCCGAAGCCAAGAAGCCTGCCATCATGGAGTAGCGAGAGCGAAGAAGTGAAGGATAGGTGGAGTAGTGGAGGCGAAGAAGTCAGGCGGAGTAGCGGAGGCAAAGAAGCACTAGAGTACTGACCTGGCAACCATCAGGGAGGTCGGTGCTACGTTCCTGGTTGCGCAGCATCGGGCGGTAAAGAAGCCTCGATGGAGTAGCCAAAACAAAGAAGCCCTAATGGAGTAGCGGGAGCGAAGAAGTTAGCGGTGGAGTAGTGGAGGCCAAGAAGTCGTGCGTGGAGTAGCCGCAAAAACCAGGGAAACTGTCTCATCTGTACTGGCCGGATGAAGTTGGGATCACAGGAACTGCCAGAATGGTCACGGGGATACTCTTTGGAACAGGAGCAACGAAGCGCTAGGCGCGAACGTGACATCGATCCCATCGGGCATGGTCTACCGAATCAATGGACTAGAATTGCGAGTTTGACCGGAAGTGGTCAAAGTGTGTGGCTGATCTATGGATCGCTCGCAAGCTGCACTCATCGTTCCATGAGGCCCATCGGGGTGATGCAGCATCGGTGCTAAACACCATTTTTTTTACCCTTCAATTAGAAGGTGACAGTTTTGTATGATGATAAAAAAATCAAATAATATAAAGACTGTCATTTAAAAATTTATATTTAGAAAAAGTAATAGAGTAGAAATGCTCTGTGCAGCCTTAGGAAAGCTATGCCCAAAAGCCCTCGTTTGAGCGTCGCAGACCCTAGCGTGAGCTGGGGCGAGACGTTCAAATGAGGGCGCACAAGGAGGCAGGTAAGTGACGGTAGGTACATATAGTAACTTGATGGCACAAGTAGAGAAGTTGCGCAGGCATGCGAAACAGGGGAGTGTGCAGACAAGGTATCGATACATGCATGCGGTGGATCGTTTTTGCCGGTTTGTTGCAGAAGAGTACAAGTTACAGAAGTTGGCGAATGTGAAAGAGAAGCATATCGTGGCGTATGCGAAGCGATTGCAGGAGACAGGGAAGTCAGCCGGGTATGTGAAGACAGAGTTGTCAGGAATACGATACTTCTGTCACGAGCTAGGTGTAGAGGTAGTGACTAACGAAGAAATTGGCGCATTACTAGGGAAGAAATTAGAGCGTCGTCGATTTGGTGAAGTGCCAAGGGCGTGGAGCGACAGCGAGGTAGAGAACGCGTTGAAGTGGGCGCGGTTAGAAGGGAAAGAGGACTTGGTATTGATCATCAAGCTGGCGCGGGTGTTGGGATTGCGGATACACGAAACCATCCGTTTGCGGCAAGGACAAGTTCAGCAGGCTTTGGCAGAGGGGTATCTGACGATCAAAGGGAAAGGCGGTCTGGTTCGGGAGGTTCCGTTAACAGGGAAGGCGCGAACGGCATTGAAGGCAGCGCTGGGATGGGCGCAACAGGAACGCCTTTTTGTGCGTTCGAATGAAAAAGCGCACCAGGTACAAAAGCGGGTGGAGAATTGGATTTACAACCGACGATCGGAGTTTACAGAAGGAGAGACAAAACTTACGTATCACGGATTGCGTCACACATACGCGCAAGAACGGTATGCGTATCATTTGCGCCGCCTGGATGGGAACGAGAAGTGGGCGCGGTTGGCGGTGGCAGAGGAGTTAGGCCATGGCCGGGACGCTGTGACGCGGATTTACTTGGCCGGATACAAAGCTAAAGTGGTGGATGGGGGGACGGGACGTCGCGTTCACTTGAAACGGGAGCGAGAGGAGTCTGATGACGAGAGGCGGGAATAGCGTGGATGACGCATCGTTGGAGTGGTACGTGGAGCATCGACTGGAATACTTGCAACATTGTCAAGAACGCTTGCGGTTGGAATTGATGTCGGAAACGGTGGATAGTGAGCATTTTCCCTATGATAGACTGCGAGAGTATATGGAGAACAAGGGACGGATTGCGGAGTTGCAACGGTTAAGAGAGCGATCAGGACGATGGTAGAGGTGAACATGAAGCGAACGTGCAAGAAATGCGGAAGAGAAATGCCTTGGACAGAGCAGTATTTTTCGCGGCGAAAAAATCAGCTCACACAGATATGTCAAGCATGTGCGAAAAGGACGAAACAACGCAAACAGAGTCTGCAAGAAGTGCGCGAAGGTGACAAACTCGAATACATGAATCGGCTGATGTTGTTGCGTTTGGTGACAGCGGTGGTGAGTGCGATGCGAGAAGAAGAGCAGTTGAAGCAAGCGATGATACGCCGAGAACGTTGGGAAAGGTCGAGGCGAAAAAATATAGTTAAATGAGGAGTGGTAAGAGTAATCGGTAAATTGATATAATTATATCAATAGAGGTGATGAACTTGATTCAAAAGGTATCTGCTATGGACGTTCGTAAACACTTTGGGGACTTGTTAAATGATGTACATTATCGACATAATACTGTACTCATTACCAAAGCAGGGAAACCAATGGGAGCCCTTATCGATGTTGAGCTATTTGAGAAAATTCGTCTTATGGAGACAGAGTTTCATCGAATGACCAACGAACTGGCAAAAGCGTATGAAGGTGTCGATCCCATTGTTGCTGAGGCAGAAATTCAGGAAGCAATTGAGGCACTGAAAAATCAATGAAAGTCGTACTGGATACCAATGTTTTTATTTCTGGACTTTTAATGCCCAAAAGTGTTCCGGGACGAATTGTACAAGCGTGGAAAAATTCACAATACACGCTCGTAATGTCAGAAGCGTTGTTGAATGAAATTGAACGAGTGTTGAATTATCCGAAAATACAGCGACGGTTACATTGGGAGTCTGAAAGAGTTAAACAATATGTATCGTTGTTGAGGTTTTATTCAGAACTCGTGTCAATTGAAGAAACGTTAATCAGCATTCCACGAGAATTGTTGCGTGATGAAAAGGATTATCCGATTTTAGCAACATATATTTCTGGTCAAGCGAATTGGCTTGTATCGGGTGACGAACATTTTCAAGATACAAGGAGACAATATTCTATTTGTACTCCAAGCGAATTTTTAAAAGAAATAGGAATCTAAACAAAGTTAAAAAGATGGTGAGCAGGAGCGTGGTGAGAGCCATGCTTTTTTGTTATCTAAAATCCTGGCATTTTTTTGGCGCTTTTTCGGAGACGAGACGTGAGACAATCCATACAGGGGGAAAAAGAGGTGAGCGCCGCTCAAAGTTGAGGAAAACTTGACGCTGCGTTTAGGGTACAAGTCCTCAAAATGGAAGCAAGGAGGAATAGGTATGTCATCAAACATTGCATGGGTCAATCCGCATCAACTCACACCACATCCTGAACGAGCACGTGTGGGAACGATATTGAAGAAAACGGATGGGAAGTATCAGCTATTGAGAGATAGCATAGCAGCGAACGGAATCGAAGTGCCGCTCAAGGTGCAGGCAGGGACGAACATCATCCTGGCCGGGCACACACGTCAACGCATCGCGATAGAGCTTGACATGCAGATGGTACCAGTACAGTACATGGACGTCGATGATGAGACGGCGGAGTTTACGATGGTGATCGATAATCATCTTCGTGCGGGTGATGAGAAAGATCCTATCAAGATGGCGGAGACGTTTCGTACCATTGTGCAATTAATGGGTTATGAAATGGTTGGCGATTGGAAAAGAAAAGAAAATAATGGAGGAGAATCGATCATCCAGAAAGAGAAAGAGTCCACCGGGTGGACTCTTTCTGAAAAAACAAAACAACGAAGCATCAAGGAAATAGCGGAATATTTTGATATGTCAAGATCGAATTTTTTCAGATATCTAGAATTACTAAATCTAATTCCAGATTTACAAAGTATGGTTTCAAGCGGGAAAATTGGTATCAAAGCAGGCTCTATACTATCAAAGCTATCCGAAAGTCAACAAATGAAAATATACGCAAGCATTCCTAAAGAAGAAAGAGAAAAAGCGGAATATCGTTTAAGTGAAAGTGAAGCGAAGAACTTGGCGGAAATCTTTAGCCATCAAGAAACGTCAGAAGAAGGATACAGCGAGAGTGCAATGAATGTGGCGAACTCGATAAAAGTCATTGAAATAGAAGAGGGAGGAGAATATGACGAAAAGAAAGCATGGGCTATGTCCATGCTACCTGATCCAGACATGAGTGCAGGAGCGTCAGCGTACGGATATATCGGTCAGGAAGAACGAAACAAATATCTACAGAAATCTTATCAGTTAGATCGAGAACACAGTGAGGAACAGGCTAAAAATTGGAAACGAACAGAAGAAGCTACAAGAAGTTTAGCGGCAAAAGTAGTGCTTATGGATGATGAGCGAACCAGAATTGCGTTCACAAGGCGACAAATGGAAACGTCTGCCCAAAAACTATTGTCAGATATGCGAAGGTGCGAGGAAGAAGTTATCCCACTCCGCATTCTTCTTGCCGATCATTTAGAAGAGCAAGATAGGAACATACTCATGGATGTTATAACGGAGTTTGAGCGGCTAGCTTCAAAATTGAGGGGACTTCTTGGGGCAGGTGAGGAAAATGCCTGAACTCATCTACCACTACAGTGGGAACCGTATTCAATATGGGAACTATAGCGATATCATCGTCCCTAGTGAACGTGGAAAGAAAGTTTGGAATCAACAGGTATTGAGGAAGCTTGTAGAGCCTGAACGACCTTGGCTGGTTGAGTGTTGTTGTCAGACCAACCCTTCCAAGCGTGTGAGCATGCACGTAGTCGAGAGACCGATAGGTAAGCGTAGATATTATCTTGCGAACAATCCGAATTCCCCTTATCAACATACATCCGATTGTCCCAAAAAACAGTTAGAATCGGTGGTTTCTCTTCCACCGATTCTATCGAAAAATGATGCCGTGCGATGGAGTGTGAATGAAAACGGTGAAATGCAAGTGGACGTACATGTCTCACTTTTTGCCGGTGGATTAAGAGAAATGACAGAAGATGATGTGGTGTCGGATAACGTAGAAATGAATGAAAGTAGAATCGGAGTACGTGGTAATAAAGAAGAGGCAGAAAGACGCCGTACGGTACGATCACAGGTGGAATTTGGTGGGCTCATTCGTGAGTGGTATCTGATCGCTAGACATTGCTTACTGGAAAATCGACCGGCATCTGATATTTCCACTCCTATCACGCCAGCGCTAATTTTAGGTGTTATGCTGAAGACTCTTTTAGAAGGGAAAATCACAGCGAATGGAAAGGAATTGCGCTCGATAGCACACATCCCCCATCCCAGTGTTAAAAGGCACATAGAAGGAACAAGGAAAATTTTGTTGGGTATCTATGATGGAAATTTCGAGTCGGGTAAATTTGTGAAGCTTCGCGGTCTGAAATCGGCTAGTTGGCGAATAGACATTCCGGAACAATTCGCAAAATCGTTTGTTGGGTACTCTGTAGGAAAAACCTTAACGGCCGTTCGCGTAATACGTAAAGGTGATCATTGGCGTCTTACACATGCACCGTTTGGTGCG
The DNA here is from genome assembly GCF_900142255.1 of Alicyclobacillus tolerans. Lineage (GTDB taxonomy): Bacteria > Bacillota > Bacilli > Alicyclobacillales > Alicyclobacillaceae > Alicyclobacillus_I > Alicyclobacillus_I tolerans. Next base: position 55,785 of record NZ_FRAF01000019.1, read on the forward strand.
CTTTTGGCTCAACCAGACGCCATGTGGGTAGAGTCAAAGATAGAAGAGCAGGCCTATGCTTTTCTAAAAAAAATGAGCTGGACTATTGAAAAACCGTATCATAAACGTGACGATCTCGGCGGATTGAGACCGGACTTTGTGTTGCATGGTTTGGATCGTGATGTAGTGGTGGAAATCTACGGACGTGTGGGCGACGAAAAGTACAACGCCCACAAAGAGGCCAAGCGCGAATTTTATCGGGCGTTGCAACGGGAAGGACTGATTCACTACGTTGAGTGGGATGCTGAGGAAAAGGATGGACAAGTTCGTTTTTTGCACTCGTTGCAAGAGTTGAAGCGAAAAAGCAACTGAATCAGCCAAATCCAGGCTGAAATCTATGGCATGATGAAAAAGATGACAAAAATTCAAGGTTGTTTGTCTATCCTGATGAAAGAATAGCTATTGGGTGGAGGGGTAGGACATGAACAAACCGTTGAATCCAACATATTGCACGTTTTGTGAAAAGAAACTCACAGGCAAGGAAATATATGCGGACATGTGTGATTCGTGTGCAAAGAAGTATGGTTGGCTGGTTGAGTTGGATCGGAGGTGACCCACGTGTTCAAGACACGCTGGCATGTTGTGCTATGGTGTGTATTGGCGTGGTTGGCAATAGCCTGGTTGGTTTTTCATATCCGTTCGCACATCCGCAGTGCATGGTGGTATTTCACCAAGGTTGAGTTGGTTGAACTGTTGTCGGGTGCCATTTTGGTAGCTGCTATAGTATGGATCATTGGCGAAGTGGGAAGTGTGATGGAACGGTTGCGACGGGAAACAAAATGACATCCATGAATACAACTACATGGGGGCCGCCAACAAAATGACGCAAAACCCACACTAAGACAATTTGTGGATTGAAATGCCCGATTTCTTCTTTCTAGTCCATCATATACCATTTCTTTATCAAATTTGATATAAATTATTCCAAAAAATATTCCATAAACAACAGGCAACGGTACGCAAGGCGAACAACTGCTTTCGGCGTTTTATACGCAAATTTCGGATGACTCTATCTAAAGCGGAAGGCTCCCTAGCCCAGGGAAAGTATTATTCCTGGCCAATCGTATCCTCTGGAAAAAATCAAATTGCAAAATTACCCGTGAATACATTTTATCCTCCTTTCATAGATTGAAAAGGCTTCCAAGAACTCACAGCATGAAGAAAAAATGAAGGAGGATATGTTGTGCCCAATTACTCTTTGAACATTCAAATTGATGCGGAATCCTTGAAGAAAATCTACGCATCCAATGAAAAATTGACGCTGGTTAAACAAACTGATCCTAGTCAAGCGGTTGAACTGGATGTAAACGGCATGGGAAGGTGAGGATACCTTTTGTGCGGACGTTTTGCTTTCTACTTTGACGACTTTTCAGATGTGAGACGTTTTTTCCACGTGGATGTAGCCACCGAAATTCCCCAATCGCACTACAACCTAGCACCAGGTCAAGCGATTCCAGCGATTGTATCGGACGGAGAAAAAAATCGGTTTGGGACGCTACATTGGGGACTTCAACCCGCAGCCTGGTGTGGACAAGGTCCGAAACCAATCAACACTCGTGTGGAGACCTTGCGTACGAACATCGTCCTGCGTCAGTTGGCCGAACGCAAAAGGGTTATGATCCCAGCCTCCGGATTCTACGAATGGGATCGTCAGAAACAACCCTACTACTTCAGTCTCAAAGATCAACCTTGGTTCGCCTTGGCGGGAATCTATGATGTTTGGCGCACAGAAAACGGCCAAACCGTCCGTACGTGCAGTATCCTCACCACGAAAGCCAACGCGGTCGTCAGTGACATTCACACACGGATGCCAGTAATTTTGCAGGAGCGACATGTTCCGGAGTACCTATCCCGACAAGAGATACCTTTGGCCAAATTGAAGTCGATGTTGAAACCGTTTCGAGAATCCGACATGCGCCGTCACAAAGTCTCCCCGAAAGTTGGGAATTTCCGCTATAATTGTGTGGAATGTGTAGAACCTGTGGAGTGAGAAAGTTTGGCGAGAGAGTTTCAAGTAGGCGAATTTGTGCGGATTGTTGCCCTAGACGAATATTGCGGCCAAATTGGGCAAGTTATACGCGTTTTTCAAGCCACCTGTCACGTCAAAGTTACCGGCGTGGCTCGTATTTATCTGCGCTCGGAATTGTTGCCCGCTCGTGTACGTCTCATTCGAGTGCGCAACTCTCGGCCGATTCCCAATGTCAAACTCATGCCTTGGGCAATCCACCAATTGGCCAAGGATTTAGAACATCAAGGACTGATGGTGAGCAGAACTCACTACGGTCTTCATACCGCCCCTGCCTACGATATAGAAGTGTCCTATTACCCCGTGGGTCGCTGCATACAGGAAATGGTTCTCCAACATATCCGCTAAATATCTTCATTTTTTGATCCCATCTGCTAGACACTTCTTTTTTATTTTGATTTGTTTGGTGAACGGAAGATTCCAAAAAAATTGGTGCCAAATGAGCACTTTTCTTTGTGCTGTTTTTGGTACGGTAGAAAGAGGGGAAATTGGATGAAATCAATGGTTGTACTCATTTCTGGAAAGATGGAGTTGAATGTATGCCAACGTTTCAGGAATTGAATCCAGCGCAGCAAGAAGCTGCCCAACATAAAGACGGTCCTTGCCTGGTTGTGGCCGCAGCCGGTTCAGGCAAAACGGCGATGCTCATGGCTCGAATTCAGTATTTGATTGAGTCCTGGCAAGTCCACCCGAAGAAAATATTGGCCTGTACGTTCACGCGCAAAGCGGCGGAAGAGATGAGAATACGCTTGGCCAAACTGATCGGTGTGGAGGCAGCAGAAGAAGTCACCATCAGCACACTCCATGCCGTGGCTTATCAAATGGTGCGTGGGGTATACGCGGCAGATTGGAAGCTCCAAGCCGATACATCCTGGCTTGTAGAACGCGTGTTGGAGCCTGCTGGTCCGTATAATACGCATGGGGTAGGACCAGTGATGAAACTGTCCGAAGCCATAGCCGAAATCGCTCGTGCGAAAGCAGATTTGCGTGTACCTCAAGCGGATAGTTGGCTTGGGAAAGTCTACTACGCCTATGAAGCGTTAAGGCAAGAAAAAAAGTGCTACGGCATGGAAGATATGCTCCAGGACGCTGTGCGGCTTTTGCAATCAAGAGAAGAGATGCGCCAACTCTGGCAAAACCGGTGGGACTATGTCATGGTGGATGAATTTCAGGATACCAACTGGGCACAATGGCAGCTGTTGCTCGGACTGTCGGAACGGACACACAATCTGTTTGCCGTCGGGGATGACTGGCAAGCCATCTACGGCTTTCGTGGTGCGCGTCCAGAACTCATGCAAACTTTTTTACGGACATTTCCAGAAACGAAGGTTGTTCGTCTGGTCATGAATTACCGATCACACGATCTCATTGTCGAGCTCGGTCATCGAGTTATCGCGCTCAATCGAGGATACCAGTTGGAGAAACAGGTCATTGCGGCGCGAGACGTGGAAGACGCCGTGGTACAAGCTGTAGAGGTTAAGAACGAAGTCGAAGAAGCCAGGTTCATCGTGGCTGAAATCAGGCGCATACACCAGCAACATCCGGGACTACCGTGGCAGGAAATGGCGATTTTGTATCGTTCGAATTTGCAATCTCAAGTCTTTGAAGAAGCCCTGGAGGAAGCGGATATTCCGTATCAAGTGATCGGAGACAAACACTTCTATGAGTCCTACGTTGTCAAGGGCCTGTTGGACTATCTACGAGCCTTAAATCCCTATTCCGAGCCACAGGTGTGGGGAAAGCTCATCAATAGACCGAACCGAAAAATTCCTCGTTCTGTGGTGACGGAAGTGACGGAACGGGGCTGGGCGTCCATGATGGATCATCCAAAATGCAAACCGTTTTCGGATGTATTGCGCGCGTTGGGTAAGGTGGCGCAACAGTCGGGACCTGGTGGCGCACTACAGTGGTTGGTACAAAATGTACCGGAATTGATCCCGGAATCTATGCAGGGCGAGTCGTGGCTGGATACGTTCATCTTGTCGGCTCGTCGATTTGGACAACTGCACGAATATTTGCGTTACGTGGATCGGATGGTGGAAAAAGGACGAGAACAGAAAAGCAATGCGGTGTGCTTGTCGACTTTGCACAAAAGCAAAGGGTTGGAGTACCACACTGTCTTTTTGGCGGGAATGGTGGAAGGCGTATTTCCTCATCGTCGTTCCACGACCCCTGAAGAGCTGAGAGAAGAAACCAGACTTTGCTATGTGGGTATCACACGAGCCAAAGAAAACTTGTTTCTGCTGTCCGCGAAGCACTATGGTGGGGATGCGAAAGTGACGTCGAGATTTATCCGTGCTTTAAGTTGATATTGGCACTTTTTTGGCACTTATTTTCTTTTGTTTTGCGTTAGATTGATAGAGAGGAATCTATTTCCTTACGCAAAACTAGAGGTGATGTCAGTGTCTGTACTAAGAGAAATGTCTACCCAAGAAACAGAACAAGCTGAGCGTGCAAAAGCAAGAGCGATCTTAAAAAGGTTTTATGACTATCCAGGAACAACCGTATATGTCCAACTACAGATTCCTGATCAAGATTTGACATTCTGGATCGATATTTTGAATTGGACATTAGATGGTTTATGTAAAAAAGATCCACGCTATCCGTCGCCACATCTAGAAAAATGGGTTGAAGATATTCTCGAAACTCGAGATAGTTTTCAATCTTATTGGGAACGGCATGGATACGACGGAAGATTTCCTCGATGGACCATTCTCTATACAGACGCATTCTGGATCTTGGATATGTTGGCAGCCTACGTGGTATACCATCCTCCCAATCACCAGTCCAAACATCATCTTCAACGAGTGCAGTACTATCAAAGAAAATTAGAGCCTTATCACGAACGATACTTTTTTGACGAACTGAAGAAACACAGCATGGAAGGAATGATCACTACTGAATCGGATCGAATGGACGCTCGAACTCACACAACTGAGTCTATGGGAAGATTCAGAAGAAAACGGATGGATGCATCTCACTCGTAAGCTCTATCGTTTCAAAAAAAAATTGCCTTGGTGTGCTTGGGAAATGATTGAAGAAGCTTGGGACCCCACCATGTTGCAAGTTTGGCGCCATCATCCCTTGAACGTTGGTCACGAACTGGAACATGCTGCGACCCTGGCAGAAGCCACCATACCGTTCGTATCGAATCCATCCGTGTTGCGTCTGGATATCGGACGAGCCAGACAACATCTGATGAGCGACCCCACACCTCTCTCCCAGCGTCAGGTTGATCTGTGGCATGAAGCCCTAGAACATCTGCACAGGCGTGAGTTAGCCCAGTGGGAGCAGGCGTACCTCAAAATGGTCGATTTCATCGAAAACCGCAACGACGAATGGACGGCGGCAGAAAACTTCTATACGTCTGCACTGGTTTCAGCGATGATAGGAAGTGCACATAGCGATGCCATTGGATAGAGAAAGGATGTTGGCAAAGAATTGGACAAACCGTTTGACAAGAAAAAGGTAGCGAAACATCTCACGAAAGACAAAGTGGTCGTCCCCCGAGAAGAATACCTAAACAATTGGTATCAAATGCACGAGATGAGAAGTTTCATCGAGCGGATTGACGCTAAAATCCAGTATGAAGCCTCTCAAGAAGCGGAACGAACGAAAACAGAGCATGAAATGATGATGGAACGGTTACTGGAGGTGAAAGGCTGGAAAGCGCTGTATGAAGACTTGCAAACGATTCTCAACCACAAACCGACACGCATGGTGATGCGGCTATACTACCTGGAGCGTTTGGAAGAGCAAGTGGATGCCTATATGACCCGGATCAGCATGCGGCGCGTTTTAGGCGAAGAACAGGATGAGGACGAAATGAGAGAAATGGAAGATGACATCATGAGAACCTTGGAAAAGGCCTGGTTGAATGCGCCCGATCCGTTTAAAGATGATCATGCAGACGAAGGATTTCATTAGCAAAATCCGGTAAAATGAAACTAGATTTTTTCAAAAGATTCGGAGGTGGGAAGGTGAATGGTATCCGGCTTCGTCCGTATCAAGTGGAAGCAGTAGAAGCGTTTTTTCGAGACTTGCCTGAACATTCACGGCAATTAATGGTCTTGCCAACAGGCGCAGGAAAAACGATTGTTTTTGGAGAGATCGCGAGACGCTATAGCGAACAAACGAGGACGGACAAGCCGGTACTGGTACTGGCTCACCGAACCGAACTATTGGATCAGGCGGAAGAAAAAATCCGTATGGTTTGGCCAGAAGTAGTGGTCGGTCGCATCCAAGGTCAACAAAATGAGCAGTTGGCCCAGGTGCTGGTTGCGTCCACGCAAACCCTTGTGATGGGGCGGGCGGTTCGGGAGCCGTCGCTTGTCATCTATGATGAGTGCCATCACAGCCGAGCGGACGGCGCTGTGCAGGTTCTGAAACGTTTGGGTGTGTTTGAGCCGAACGGCCCAAAACTTCTCGGTGTGACAGCTACACCAAAGCGTGCAGACAAGCATGAACTGGGCGACATTTTTGAGCATCTCACGTATGAGCGCACAATTTTAGATATGATCGTGGACGGATACTTGTCGGATGTGCGTGGACAAAAGGTGGTCATTCCCGACCTGCATTTAGGACATATTCGGACCACTGCTGGTGACTACAATGCCAAGGATTTAGCGAAAGTCATGAATCAATCCGGCGCGCTGGATGCAGTTGTAGATGCGGTGGTAGAGTTTGCAGATCTGCGTAAATCTATCGTATTTGCTGTCGACATCGCCCACGCGAAAGCGTTAGCCAAACGATTTCAGGATCGAGGAGTAGCCGCTGCCGCAGTAGATGGACAGATGTCGGTGGAAGAGCGTGCGCGTGTTCTCCAAGATTTCGCGGCGAATCGATTGCGTGTGGTGGTGAACTGTCAGATCCTGACCGAAGGATTTGACCAGCCGGATGTGGACTGTGTGGTCATTGCCAGGCCCACTCGCTCCCAGGCGCTCTATACACAGATGATTGGAAGAGCGTTGCGGTTACATCCGAATAAACGAGATGCGCTGATTCTGGATTTGGTGGGTGCAAGCGATGATAAGTCCTTGCAAACGTTCACGAAACTCGTGAAAAGCCAAAAGAAACAAACGAAATCTGTACACGCTCTGGAGAGTGAGCCTAGAGAAGATCAGAGTGTTGCCCAGTGGATTCAAGAGGAAATCGAAACCCAGCAGGCAAAAACTCAAGCGGAAGAGCGTCTGGTACAAGCTGTAAATCTCTTTGCCAATCGCAGTCGTTTTCGTTGGCAGCACATTCGAAGAAAAGATCGGGAAGTGTTTGCCATCTCTTTTGGTGAACACCGTTGGGCCTATTTGTTCCAGGTAGACACGCACTTCTGGCCTGTGCTCGAATTGAACGGCGAACGTTTCATGCCCTTGCATGCGTCAGCGCTGCCGTTGGAATATGCGCAAGGTGTGGCAGAAGCTTTTCTGGATTTGCTGGATACCCGCCTGATGGAAAAAGAAGCTGATTGGCGCGCGTTGCCAATAACAGAGAAACAGAGCTATATGCTCGAAAAATACAGGATTCCACACAACAAGACATGGACACGCGGGATGGCAGCCGACGTGCTCACGGAACGATTCGCCCGGAAGCGCGTCAAGATTTTGGTGAAAAACTTTCAGGCGGACAAGTGGAGAGAAGCGCTACAAAAACCAGAAGTGCGTGTGTGGTTGGAAAAAAAGCTGGAAATGTTTCGTGTGTATAGTGAAAAACAAAAACATGTAGGTTGAAGCGGGGATGAACATGAACACATCGACCGTCATGCATCAAATGAGCGGAGATTTGGGTATTTTATTGGCAATAATCTTTATTCTATTCGTAGGACTTCGGTTGTTTGGCGCAAAATTCAAGGGAAAAATGGGCGAATTGAAAGTCGATGGATTGCTGGTCAAACTTCCGTCTACAACCTATCACACCTTGGACAATGTGCTGCTTCGCAAGAAAGATGGTCGCACATCACAAATCGATCATATTGTGGTTTCCAAATTTGGTGTATTCGTGATCGAAACAAAAAACCGTGGTGGACAAATTGTAGGCACAGAACACCAAAATCAGTGGACACAATCAATGGGCCATCAACGGCACACCCTTCAAAATCCACTGCATCAGAATTTTGGGCATGTCAGGACGCTTCAGGAAGTCTTGCCAGAATTGCCGGAAACAGCGTTTGTGCCCATTGTGGTCTTTCCCAACGCCACAAGCCTTCGTATTCGTGCTTCGTCTCCTGTGCTCCACATGAGAGACTTGGTAAGATGGATACTGGCTCAAAAAACGGTGCGTTTAACCGAGGCGCAGGTTGGACAAGCCTATGCCAAACTCAAAGAGATACGTGTCGTAGACAAAACGGCGTACAAAGAGCATGTTCGTCGAATTCAGAAGGATACGAAGGCGATGAAGCAGGCCATCCACACAGGCGTCTGCCCAAAGTGTGGAGGGAAACTCGTCCAACGGCAAGGTCGATATGGGAGCTTTTGGGGTTGCAGCGGATTCCCACATTGCCGATTTCGAGCCAGTATCCGCTAAAACCGTGCTGATTTTGCCAGAAGTGCCATATTCATGAGAAAAGAGCGTGATTCAGACACCTATGGCGAAGAACGGACGCCTCCACGTCAACTTCATGAATCTTGAGCCTCCTGTGACTGACGTGGAAACCTGTTTTTTGCATGAGCGACATCGGTGTCTGAGAAACGCTCTTTCCTCACTACAGGCCAAGATCCCAAAAATCTGTCGTATCCACTCCATACTCCCTCAACACCGGCCGTAATTTCCGCTCGGTTAAACGAGAAGGTCTTTGACTACTCCCGCTGGCCAAGAAACTTAATGTGGCATGTGAAACACCGCTTTTTCTGGACAACTCCATCAAGGATATACCGTTTCTCTCCAACCATAGGCCAAACCGACTTCTTGGAGGAGATGACGGTACGTGGAAAATGTTGTAGGATAGATACGAACATACGTTCGTAAAGTTTGTCACATTTCTTCGTGATTCGTCGTCCTTTTTATACCCGCCTTGCTGTTAGAGAAAAAAGGTTCCTTATGAATCTCCAAGTGTACTGGCCCATCGTGGATCAGATTCTGATGCAATCATCACCGATACTGCACGACGAAGATGGTCTTCAGAGTTTGCGATTGGCCGTTTGGAAAGCGCTTCGAGAGATGGAAGAGAAAGAAGCCTCTGTATGCACACCCTTGAAACGCTAGAGGATATCAAACGTTTTGTGATCGCTGTGGCCAAAGCAAAGTCGGTGGACTATTGGCGCAGGGAGAGTCGGTATCGAAATCATGAACAATTGACCTTAAATCAAGCGAATGAGCAAGGTGAGGAGCCCATAGAGACTTTGCCTTCCACGGATGCGGAAAGAGATTTTCAAGAAGTGGAAATGAGGTTGGTTCTAGACACGTTGCCCGAAAAACAGAAAAGAGTCATGGTGGGTCTCGTTTTGGAAGACAAGACGGAACGAGAGTTAGCGGAGGAACTGAACCTATCTCAAAGCACGGTTCATCGGCTGAAAACAAAGGCTATTCAGCAACTGCAAAAATTTTTTTGAAAAAAGTGAATCAAAATGGCCAGTCAAAACGGTTTTAAAAGTAGGGGGG
>NZ_FRAF01000011.1 GCF_900142255.1 Alicyclobacillus tolerans
CTTTCCCGCATCAGGCATGCGCCTCATGCGCCTATCCGGCCTTAGCACCCGTTTCCAGGCGTTATTCCGGTCTGTTAGGCAGATTCCCCACGTGTTCCTCACCCGTCCGCCGCTGGTATCTTTCGATACCCGCTCGACTTGCATGTATTAGGCACGCCGCCAGCGTTCGTCCTGAGCCAGGATCAAACTCTCAATGTCTGATTCCTTCTCCCTCGCTCTCTCGAGCTCGGGCACTTCTTCTCTGGCGTTTGGTGATTCTTGTGCGTGTTTAGTTTTCAAGGTTCTCTCGCTGCCAAGGCTCTCTTTCGCGTCCCCTCTTGCAGCGACAGCGACTATCTTACCTCCCTCCAAACTTTTTTGCAACCCCTTTTTGAAAAAAATAATCATGTATTTTTTTCCATCTAATTTATCGGTTTACAAAGAACTTGTGCATTGCTCCAATGGCATGCGGGAAAAACCATAAACAAAGTTAGAGTTAATCAGTTCAGAACGCTTTTCGTCGACCACAAACTGAAAATCCACGTCCAACATATAGCGCAGCGCAATACTAGCTTCCAATCGGGCCAAAGGTGCACCCAGGCAAAAATGGATTCCATGTCCAAAAGCTACATGGCGCAAATTAGTTCTTGTAAGAATAAATTCATTGGCTTGAGGAAAAACGCGATCGTCCCGATTCGCGGATCCTATCCAGGCTACCACGAATTTTCCTGGCGGCAATATTCTTCCCGATAATACCGTTTCACTGATGGTCAATCGAGACATATTTTGCACCGGTGAACGGTAACGTAAAGTTTCCTCAACAGCCTGATCCATTAACTCCGGATTCGCTTTCAGTTGATGCCAGACATCAGGGTAATTGTGAAATGTATAAATGGCATTGGACAATAGATTGGTGGTTGTCTCATTACCCGCCACTAGAAGCAGAATACAAAATCCTAAAATGTCCATATGCGACAGTGCTTCGCCATCTATCTGTGCTTCCAGCAGTCTGCTGATTAAATCGTCCTTCGGTGATTTTTTTCGGCTGGATATAATTTGCGAAAAATACTCAATCATTTCCTGCTGAGCATTGTCATAAGTTATCTCTTCTCCGTTTTCCAAAGCATGCGAGCCAGTAACAATGGCGTCCGACCACTCTTTAAAACGCTCTTGATCGGAAGATGGGACGCCGAGTAATTCGGCAATGACAATCACAGGAAGAGGATAGCTGAATTGTTTTACAAAGTCGGGGCTAGCTGATTCATGAAGATGATGAAATAATTCTTTTGTAATTTCTTGAATGCGAGACTGAAGGGCTGCAATAGCTTTCGGCGTAAAGGCTTGAGATACAAGTGAGCGAAGTAATCGATGACGAGGAGGATCTTGACTGATTAAACTGGCCGAAATCGGATCGTATGCTTCTATATCACCTGATCGTTTTGAAGAAAAGATTGCGTAATTAGAAAGTACTTCTTTCACATCTTCGTAGCAAAACACATGCCAAACTCCCTGTTCGTCTTCATAAATTGGATGGTGTTCACGCATATATGCGTAACCATCAAACGGATTAAGCGATGGCTGTTTAAGAAAGTCGAGCATGTAAAAACCACCCTCCTGATTATTTAACTCTAAAGATACATGAAACTGCGTCACAAAATAACCCTATTGTTTCACAAAATTCCATTACAACTGACGCAAGGTCATGCTAGTCTATGTGATATAGAGAAAGCTTGATGATGTGGGTGCAAAGGGGTGTCAATTCAATCGTGGAGCAGCCCTGGAAAATTCATTTAGGCCCCAATGTCTATTTGGACTTGCGCCAGGAAGCTGTGGTACGTGATGGAATGGTCCGCAATCTATCGCGTCTGCAGTTTCGTCTGCTTCACTTCTTAGCTCAGCACCTCAATACTCCCGTCTCAACCGAATCGTTGATTGAATATGTATGGGGCCAAACTTGGGTGAGTCGTGACGAATTGTACGTCTATATCAGCCGTATTAAGCGAATTTTAGAGATTGACCCAACACGACCAGACCACCTTTTAACGGTACGGGGCTACGGCTATCTTTTACGTACCGAACCGCCCAACTATATCCCAAACATGAATCGTGACGGATGATAACTTCAAGGTTAAATTGAATTTATTAGGGGATAACCTTAACAAACTGTAAGGTTCATTTCTTCAATTGTATGATAATCTAAGACCATCCCAATTGGAATCCTGTAACCAGTATCATCCCTTGAGGACACTTTCTTAAGTGTCTATTTTTTTGGCAGTCAACAACGCTTGCGTTTAAGTGAAGTATTCAATATTCGATCCTTCAAAAAGATTGGCAATTTTTTCTTCAAAGAGCGCACGGATTTGCTGTTGTTGTTCATCACGATACACATATTTCCCTATACCGTATCTCCCCCATTTATATTGCCGATCCGTTTCCTCCATATGGAGTTTAGTCTTTGGATAATTTTTTTCAATCACTCGTTTTGCCGGTTTTGTGAATCGATGCTGAATGATTTCAAAAGTGATTTGCGCGTGATAAGAGCTGGGTATAGTTCTAGAAAGCTCCTCCAATAGCGCTGTGTATTCGTCCTGCCAACCGTCAAACAGATAGACAGGGGCAATAATAAATCCTAGTGGGTACCCCGCCCGTACCACTTTACATGCCGCTTCTATGCGTTTTGAAAGCGGAGACGTGTTTGCCTCAAATTGTTTTACCATGTAGGGCGCATTGACGGAAAATCGAAAACGCGTATGACCTCCATGCTTCGCATCAAGTAAACTATCGACCCAATGATATTTCGTCACAAATCGCAATCTCCCATACGGCTGATTACCCATAAATTCAATTAACCGTCGCAAACTGCCTGTCAAGTGTTCAATACTCAGCGGATCGGACGTACATGCAGCTTCAAAACGGGTAATCTCAGGCTGGCGTTGATGGATATACATTTGTGCCTGTTGAAGAATTTCTTCTATATTCACATAAACGCGAATATAGGGCTTGGCGCCTAGCGTCGTCTGCAAATAACAGTAATGGCAGTGTCCTATGCACCCTGTTGCGATAGGAATTGCATACTCTGCAGAAGGTTTGGATGTATCAAATTTTAATGTTTTCCGTACCCCAACGACCAATGTTCGTTTGGCGTTTCTGTATTTTTGTAACTCTGTATCACCTGGCAAACCTCGGATTTGGTTATGTGAGGTTGTTTCTAGTATTTCCACACCCATGGCATGAAGCTTTTCTAATATTTCTTTGCCCATTGGATATTGAAGCGCTCCGGGTTCAACATAAGCTCTGTCGGGAACGAAAATTTGCATTCAGATCACCTTGCCATCGTTATTTTGACCTATCTTGTACTCTCCCCACACATTCATGCCTTAAAATAAATGAAATTTAGTAAGATTCCTCCATCTGCAAAAAATAAAAAACGACATGCCAATGAATCTACTCATCGACATGTCGCGTTCTATTCAAAATAGATGCAAATGGTTTATGCATCGAGATCGTGCAACAAATCACGACGCAAATATTTTCCCTTCATTTCTACCGCATTCGCCAATGCATAGGCTCGTTCTGCTGCCGTTTGTGCATCTGCTCCTGTCGCGGTAACTGCCAACACGCGACCACCCGCACTCACAAGCTCTCCAGTAGATGAAAGATCTGTGCCGGCTTGAAAAATCACAGTTTGTTTGGGCCAATCCTCTATAGGCGGCAGGACAATGGTATCCCCTTTGCGCGGCGTACCCGGATAACCTTCTGCCGCCAGAATGACAGTTACCGCAGCTTCAGACCGCCAGCTCACTTGCACATCCGATAGACGATGTCTTGCTGTGGCCAGACAAACTTCTAAAAGATCTGTCTCTAGCAGGGGCAGAATTGCCTCCGTTTCAGGATCACCAAATCTCGCGTTGAATTCTACAACCTTCGGCCCATTCGCTGTGACCATTAAACCAACATACAATACACCGCAGTATACGATTCCGTCTTTTTTCAATTCAGACAAAATAGGTTGAACAATGCGCCTCGTGACTTCTTCCACATCAGTCGGTGTAAAACTAGGTACAGGCGCAAAAACACCCATGCCTCCCGTATTAGGGCCTGTGTCCCCTTCTCCAATACGCTTATGATCACGCGCAGGTAACATGGGCTGCACGAAATGTTCATCGACAAAATACATCAGCGAAACTTCTCGACCTGTCATTCTCTCTTCTAATACCACACGGGCTCCCGCTTCACTTTTCATGATTTGCTCAACAGCCGCACGTGTCTCCGCCAGGCTTTCGGCCACAATGACGCCTTTCCCTTTGGCCAGCCCATCCGCTTTTACCACCATAGCTTTTCCAGCCTTGTCCAGATAATCAAGAGCGGACTGCAAATCAGAAAAAGTGGCTGATGCCGCTGTGGGTACATGAGCTCGCTGCATCATTTCTTTGGCATACGCCTTCGACCACTCCAGACGAGCTGCCGCCTTTTTGGGACCAAACGCCAATATCCCCGCAGCTTCTAATTCATCCGCTAATCCGAGAGCGAGAGGAGCTTCCGGGCCAATCACCACCAAGCGGATGGACTTCTCCTGGGCAAAACGAACGATACCTGCCACATCTTCCTCACTGAGAGGAACTCGCGTGGCTAACTTTTCCATCCCCGGGTTGCCCGGGGCTACATATAGCTCCGGCTGTAGATTGCTTTGCGCCAGCTTCCAGATTAAAGCGTGTTCTCTGGCGCCCGATCCAATAACAAGCACCCGCAAAGTTTCAGTCAATGCCAAGCGTCTCCTTTCTCCTAACCGTCCTTGACGCAAAATGGTTGATGGTATCACTTCTCGCAGCATTCCACCTTAAAAATCGCAGTGCAACTTGGATGGTTTAGTGAAGAAAATGCCGTTCTCCTGTAAACACCATGGCAATTTGCTTCTCGTTGGCAGCCTCCACACTTTCCGCATCGCGAATGGAACCGCCAGGTTGAACAATGGCCGCAATACCTGCAGAGGCAGCGGCATCCACCGTATCTCGCATAGGGAAGAATGCGTCAGAGGCCAGTACAGCGCCAACCGCCCTGCTACCAGCTTGGCGTAACGCAATCTCTGCTGCTCCTACGCGATTACTTTGACCAGGCCCAATACCAAGAGTCTGAAAAGCATTAGCCACTACGATGGCATTCGATTTCACATAACGCACTGTTCTCCAGGCAAACTGCAATGCCCGCCATTCTTCCTCACTAGGCGCACGATGAGTTACGACTCTCCATGTTTCCGGGGAACTGACAAACGTATCTACTTCTTGTACCAAAAGGCCGCCGCTAACACGCCGAAAGGTTACATCACCCGGCTGATGAAGAGGCTTGGCCATATCCACGGTCAATAAACGAACATTTTTCTTACGTGCCATAACGGCTAACGCTTCACTGGTATAGTCAGGAGCAATAATAATTTCCAAAAAAAGTTCTGCCATTTTTTCAGCCACACTGCGATTAACCACGCGATTCAAAGCAACTATGCCGCCAAAAATAGATACTGGATCGGCCTCATACGCGCGTGCATAAGCTTCTTCCAGTGTTTCACCAAGGCCAATACCGCAAGGATTCATATGCTTGACAGCAACAACCGCTGCTGTTTGCAAATCATCGAGTCCGCGCAGGATTTGAATCGCTGCATCAGCGTCCTGGATATTGTTGTACGACAATTCTTTGCCTTGTAATTGCTGAGCAGCAGCGATACTTGCCGGGGAAGCTTGCAGATCGCGATAAAAATGTGCAGCCTGATGAGGATTTTCACCATATCTCAACGACTGTTTGCTGATGGCAACATAATGAAACTGCATCGGAAACTCGGATGAAATTGACTTATCATCTGAAACTACGGCTGTATGTTCTGCACGCAGCAAATAATCTGCTACAAAACCATCATAAGCGGCTGTCACCGCAAACACTTTAGCAGCTAATTTTTGTCGATCCGTTGCGGTTAAACTGTCCTCCGCCAGCTTGTCCAAAACCCATCTGTAATCCGCCGGATCGACCAAGGGTATACAACCATGAAAATTTTTTGCTGCTGCCCGCAGCATGGAAGGTCCACCAATGTCAATCATTTCAATACATTCTTCAAACGTAGCGTCCTGACGGGATACTGTATCTGTGAAAGGATATAGATTGACAACCACCAAATCAATTGGATCGATTTGATGTTGACGCAGACTTTCTTGATGTTGCGGATGATTGCGCAAAGCAAGCAACCCTGCATGAATACGCGGATGTAAGGTTTTGACGCGGCCATCCAGCATTTCCGGAAAACCTGTATGCTCTTCCACATCCTTCACAGCTAGACCAGCATTGCGTAAGTGAGTGGCTGTCCCACCCGTAGACAAAATGCCGTAACCCAGTTCAACCAAACGCTGACAAAGCTCCACCACACCTGTTTTATCAAAAACGCTGACAAGTGCATAACGCGCCATGACACATCACCTTTCTGCTTTGAAAATCAACAGATGCTCCCGAACAAATTTAGTTCCAGACAGGTTCATCTCCAGCAATCACTTGACCGATGGGATAGGCCGTTTCCCCCGCCGCCTTGAACCATTCAAGACAAGAAGTTGCGGATTCTTTGGGAACAACCAGCACATAACCAATGCCAAGATTCCAGACGCGCTGCACAGCACGTAAAGATAGACCGGACTGTTCCAGCAAGAACGTCATCAGAGGCGGCAAAGACCATGCGCTGGAGTCGAATTGGACGGTTAATCCTTCCGGCAAGCAACGCGGTACATTTTCAATCAACCCGCCTCCTGTGATGTGAGCCATGGCGTGAATGGGCAGACCCAAAGAGAGAGCTTCGAGCACAGGTTTGACATAAATTCGTGTAGGTTGCAGCAAGGCTTCGCCAAGACTCATCATGCTGCCAGGGAACGTCTGCGTATAAGAAAGTCGCTGATCGGCAACGATTTTACGAACGAGCGAATAACCATTGCTATGCATACCGCTACTAGCTAAGCCAAGCAGTACATGGCCTTCCTGAACAAGGCTTCCATCCACAATCCGATCACGGTTGGCAACCCCTACCGCAAATCCAGCCACGTCGTATTCACCAGGATGATACATACCTGGCATTTCTGCCGTCTCACCGCCAACCAGAGCACAGCCAGCCAACCGACATCCCTCTGCCACGCCTCCTACAACCGCTTCTGCCACATCCACAGACAAGCGTTCTACCGCCAGGTAGTCCAAAAAGAAAAGCGGCGTAGCGCCAGCAGTGAGAATATCGTTGACACACATGGCAACACAGTCAATTCCAATCGTATGGTGTCGATCCAGTTCAAAAGCGATTTTCAATTTTGTTCCAACACCATCGGTACCTGAAAAAAGAACAGGTTTAGGAAAAGCCTGCAAATCGAGTTGAAACCCGCCTGCAAAACCGCCAATTCGCCCCAGCACTCCAGAAGTCTGGGTAGTCCGAGCTAAACGAGCATATCGTTTGGCCGCTTCATTGCCAGCGTCTATATCTACACCTGCCGCTTTGTATACATCTTCACTCACGCACCCCGACCGCCTTTCTCTATATAGGATGGCCTCGTTGCTGTAGCAACGAACGAACCTGTTTCGCCAGTTCCAGCCTTGTCCTTTTCTTGATCTGGCAAATCAGTGGGATAACGTCCTGTAAAGCAAGCATTACAAAAAGGCGCATGTTCGTGAGGGCCAGTAAATTGAAACGCCTCCATTAACTCTTCAACAGTCATATATTCCAGCGAATCTGCTCCCACTTCCCGACAAATCTCCTCCACACTGTGAGTCGCGGCAATCAGTTGCCGGCGAGTGGCTGTATCAATCCCATAATGGCAAGGATTCTTATATGGTGGAGAAGAAATACGCAGATGCACTTCAGTCGCACCAGCGTTTCGCAAAAGTTGTACAATGCGGCGAATGGTTGTACCGCGTACAATCGAGTCGTCAATTAATACAACACGTTTGCCATCCACGATGCCTCGCACCGCGTTCAGCTTCATGCGCACACCCATATCCCGCAATTCCTGAGAAGGTTGAATAAATGTACGCGCAATATATTTGTTTTTAATTAATCCCATTTCAAAAGGAATTTTGCTAGCTTCCGCAAATCCCGAAGCAGCAGAAATACTAGAATCAGGTACACCAATCACAATGTCACCATCCGCAGGATGGCGTTCTGCCAAAATTTTCCCAAGTTTTTTTCGCACTGCATGCACATTGTATCCGTCTATATCGCTGTCCGGACGCGCAAAATAAATATATTCAAACGTACACATGCGTCGTTGCCGCGGTTCGGCAAAGCGTCTGCTGATGATCCCGTCGGATTGAATGGTAATCAATTCTCCTGGTTCAATATCGCGCAAATAACGAGCTCCAATCGTCTCCAGAGCACAGGTTTCAGACGCTAGACAGTAACTTCCATCCAGCTCACCAAGCACCAGCGGACGCAGGCCAAACGGATCGCGCGCAGCAATCAATTGGTCATCTGTCAGCATGACCAGCGCAAAACCGCCTGATATGTCTTGCAGCGCTGACTCTACAGCCGAAACCATCTCTTCTTCTCCCGATCTGGCGATAAGGTGCGCAATAACTTCTGTATCACTGGTGGATTGGAATAAACTGCCCTCCAATTCCAACCCAATTCGCAATTGACGAGCGTTGACCAGATTCCCGTTGTGGGCAATAGCAAGATGATGACGATGCGTAGCAACAGTAATGGGCTGAGCGTTTTGTATCGTATTTTCGCCCGCAGTAGAGTACCGTACGTGACCAATGGCGTTTACACCAGACAACTCTGACAATTCCCCATTGGCAAACACATCTGACACCAATCCCAAGCCTTTGTGACTGTGCATACCGTCGACTGACATGACAGCCATGCCAGCCGCCTCCTGTCCACGATGCTGAAGCGCAATCAGCGCAAAATAAGTGAGTTCTGGAGCTTTCTCATGCTGAAAAATACCAAACACGCCACACTCTTCAACAGGTCGATCCGCTTTTTCTTCTAGATCGCTTGATGTCTCCCATGCTGTTGGACAATCTTTTGATAGCATCCGCGCCTCACCTCCAAGATTGGTTCATGTTATTTTCCAGCGCTGATGTGTAAATTTTCTTTAATTCATGCAAATTAGCCTGAATAGCTGGCGATGATTCACCGTCTATAGAAATGACCAATTCACCACTGGTATTTGTTTCTCCCAAACGCAAAAGCGGCGTGTGGAGAGTGAAAGCTAAATCTTGGAGCATGTTTTCTTTGGAAGCCTGAGCAGCTATCAAGAAACGACTCTGAGCTTCTCCAAACAGTACTCCGGGCAATTGAAATCCTGCTGGCAAGCTGACTGTCATACCAATCGGAGCTGTTTCTTCCACCATTTCAACAAGCGCTACTGCTAAACCACCCTCACTGATATCGTGAGCCGCTGTAATTCCTACTTCGCGAATGGCACGTTGAACAAAACGCTGCACCTTGACTTCCGTTGCCAAGTCAAATGAGGGAGCATCTCCTGCAGCTTGCTGAGCTTTCATTTGCCAGTACAGAGAGCCTTCCAAACCATCCGACAAATTCCCCACCAGATAAACGGCCAAACCCGCTTCCGAAAATTCGGAAGGTGTCGCCAACTGACTGTCCTCCACCACACCAACAACGCCGACGACCGGAGTGGGATAGATATCTTCTCCACCAGTTTCGTTATAAAAAGAAACATTGCCGGAAACTACGGGTGCAGAAAGCGCTCGGCAAGCCTCACTCATGCCTTCAATAGCCTGGGAAAACTGGTACATCACTTCAGGCTTCTCGGGATTGCCGAAGTTGAGACAATTGGTGATAGCCAGTGGCACACCGCCTGCTGCAACGACATTCCGGCAGGCTTCAGCTACCGCAATGGCTCCACCAACGCGAGGATTCAAATATACATAGCGGCCATTACCATCAGACGCCATAGCGACAAGTTTCTCGCTGTCCGGCACGAGTACCAGGGCTGCGTCATAGCCAGGTCCAAAGACGGTAGAAGCCCGCACACTTGTGTCGTATTGATGATAAATCCACTGTTTCTTGGCGATTGACGGATGTGCGAGCAACTTCTCCAGTTCCAACTGATAATTGACCGGATCCGGTGGTAAAGCGACATGAGCACCTGGCGGCTCGTAAACAGCCGCAATTTCACGGTCATAAACGGGCGCTTCATCCACCAACAAACGCACAGGCACATCAGCCACAACTTCGTCGTGAAAATACAGACGAAGACGTCCGTCATCTGTGACTCTGCCCACTTCTGCCACTTGCAAATCCCACTTGCGAAGAATCTGGAAAGCCAGTTCTTCTTTCCCTTTCTCCATGACCACCAACATGCGCTCTTGTGACTCGGAAAGCATCATTTCATAAGGTGTCATCCCTGCTTCCCGACAAGGAACGCGATCGAGCATCATCTCTATACCACCGCCAGCTCGACTCGCCATTTCAGCAGAAGACGATGTCAATCCAGCAGCCCCCATATCCTGAATACCAACTACTGCGCCTGTCGCCATTAGCTCCAGACAAGCCTCCATGAGCAACTTGCCCAAAAAAGGATCGCCCACCTGCACAGCGGAACGCTCTTTGGCGTGCGGATCTTCCGCAGATGCGAATGTCGCACCGTGAATGCCATCTCGACCCGTACGACTACCAACAACAAAAACTGGATTTCCTACCCCGCTCGCCGCGCCTTTGACAATTCTGTCTGCTGGTAACTGGCCCACACACATGGCATTGACGAGTGGATTGTGTCGATAAGACGGGTCAAATACGGCTTCCCCGCCAATGGTTGGAATCCCGACGCAATTGCCGTATCCACCAATTCCAGCAACCACATTCCCGAATAAGTAGCGCGTATGTGCATCATCAAGCGGCCCAAAGCGCAGCGAATTCAAGAAAGCAATGGGTCGCGCTCCCATAGTAAAAATATCTCGCAAAATGCCACCCACACCTGTAGCGGCGCCTTGATAGGGTTCTACGGCCGAGGGATGATTGTGGCTTTCCATTTTGAAGGCAATGCCAATACCGTCGCCAATATCCACAACACCCGCATTTTCACCCGGTCCTTGTAAAACCTGCGGTCCGTCGGTAGGAAATTTTTTAAGATGAATCCGCGAGCTTTTGTATGAACAATGTTCCGACCAAAGGACACCAAACAATCCTGTTTCGAGATAATTCGGTAGGCGTCCAAGTTTTTCCACAACTTGCGCATACTCCGCATCAGTCAGTCCAAGCGAACGATAAATTCCTTCACGTTCTATCTGCTCTGCTGTAGGTTCAGTGTGCATGTGCGCCCTCCCGTTCTGTCACGTATTGATGAATGGAGCGAAATACGCCCGCTCCATCGGTAGAACGCATAAAATCGGCTACCGCCCGCTCTGGATGCGGCATGAGACCTAGCACATTGCGTTCTTTGCTAAGAATCCCCGCAATACTTTCGGACGATCCGTTTGGATTGTCGACATAACGAAACGCGACTCGATGGTCTTCCTGCAGTTCATGAAGAATAGCCGAGTCAGCAAAATATCGCCCTTCGCCATGCGCAATGGGGATACGTAATATATCTCCTGGCTGATAAGCTGCCGTAAACGGTGAACGATTGGTTTCCACACGAAGTTCCACCATTTTGCAATGAAAATGCAAGTCGCGATTTCGCAGCAGTGCTCCCGGTAACAGATGAGCTTCAGTTAACACCTGAAATCCGTTACATATACCAATAATCGGAGTTCCTTGTACCGCCTTGTCGCGCACCGCTTTCATAATCGGCGCAAAACGCGCAATAGCTCCACTTCGCAAATAATCTCCGTAAGAAAACCCTCCTGGCAAAACAATCGCATCGTAATCTGCTAATGACGTCTCTTGATGCCAGACCAGCGTAGCTTCATCCCCTGTTACACGAATAATGGCTTGTTGCGCATCCTCATCACAGTTGGAACCAGGGAAGACAATAACCGCCCATTTCATGCTTCCTGCCTCGCTTCCAAAGTGAACGTGTACATCTCCATAACAGGATTGCAGAGCACATCGCGGCAAGCTCGATCAACCATAGCTTCCGCCGATTCCTGATTGTCTGCTGTCACTAAAAATTCCATGGATTTGCCTATACGCACTTCTTCAATACCCGCAAATCCAAGTGTCAAAAGCGCCTTCTCCACCGCATTACCCTGCGGATCAAATACGCTCGGTTTCAACCAAACGCGCACTTGCGCTCGATACGTTGTCATGATTGAGCACCTCCTGTTAACAATCGACGCAACATTTCTTGATACGCTTCTTCCACACCGCCAAGATCGCGCCGAAAACGATCCTTGTCCAATTTTTCACCTGTCTCTATATCCCAAAAGCGGCAAGTGTCTGGAGAAATCTCATCTGCCAGAAGAATTTGTCCATCCTCTGCAAAACCAAATTCCAACTTAAAATCCACCAACTGTACACCCAATTGCAGAAATTGAGCAAGCAGCAAGCGGTTTACCTCCAGAGCCCGATTGCGAAGTTCTTCCACATCTTGCGGTGTTGCTATATGCAAAACTCGTATGTGGTCTTCTGTCACTAGCGGATCTCCCAAAGCATCATCTTTGTAATAAAATTCCACAATAGGTTCATCCAAATGTGTTCCTTCAACCAATCCCAGTCGCTTGGCCATACTACCTGCAGCCAAGTTGCGCACCACCACTTCGAGTGGAATAATCTCGACTCGACGCACCAGGGTTTCGCATGCCGACACTTCCTCGACAAAATGATTGGGAACCCCGTTCTTTGCGAGATATTGAAAAAGCAAGTTGCTCATACGGTTGTTAATCTCGCCTTTTCCTTTAATTGTTCCGCGCTTCTCTCCGTTAAAAGCGGTAGCGTCGTCTTTATAGCGAACCAGATAGTAGTCTGGGTGATCGGTTGCAAATACTTTTTTTGCCTTGCCCTCATAGATCTGCTCCAGTACTTCCATATACGCGCAAACCTCCTTCGCAAATTGGTGAAAACCCTGTGGTGGGCAACATCTTAAATGCCTAGACGCTCTAAAATCATATCCACATGTTTGGTATGCCAAGCCGGGTTGAAACACTCGTCCAGTTCTTCCGGCGTCAACAACTCGCGAACCTGGGGAACTGAAGAAATGATGTCTTTAAAAGAACGCCCTTCTTCCCATGCTTGCATGGCGCGAGGTTGGACAATGTCGTAAGCCTCTTCGCGCGCCATCCCCTTATCAATCAGCATCGTTAAAACACGTTGCGAAAACGTCAAGCCATGCGTACGTTCCATATTGCGCAGCATGTTTTCTGGGAAAACTGTAAGATCTCCTAAAATCCGGTTCATTCTGTTCAACATATAATCCAGCAAAATGGTAGCGTCCGGAAAAACAATTCGTTCAACGGAGGAATGACTGATATCTCGTTCATGCCACAAAACAACGTCTTCCAGCGCCGGTACCACATAGCCGCGCAAAACCCGAGCCAATCCCGAAATCTGTTCGCAAGAGACAGGATTTCGTTTATGTGGCATGGCGGAAGAACCTTTCTGACCTTTATAAAATGGCTCTTCTAACTCGCGAATTTCCGATTTTTGAAGAGCCCGAATTTCTGTTGCTATTTTGTCCAACGTAGTTCCTATGAGAGAAAGGGTAAAGAGAAATTCTGCATGTCGATCGCGCTGCAACGTCTGTGTAGAGATTGGAGCAGGTTTAAGACCCAACTGCTCACAAACAAACTGCTCTACAAACGGATCGACATTAGCGTAAGTCCCCACTGCGCCTGAAATCTTTCCGTAACGCATCCGTTCAGCAGCAGCTTGAAAACGCTCCATATTGCGCAGCATCTCTGCGTACCAAAGACCAACTTTGAGTCCAAATGTGGTAGGTTCAGCGTGAACACCATGTGTACGTCCCATCATGATGGTATGGCGGTGCTTGTCCGCAAGTTGGCGAAGAGTGACTAACAGGGTTTCTATATCTTGAGTTATCAACTTGACGGCGCCTTGTAATTGAGCTGAGAGAGCAGTATCCACCACATCCGTGGATGTCAGTCCATAATGCACCCATTTTCGCTCAGGCCCCAGTGATTCTGAAACAGCACGTGTAAATGCCACCACATCGTGTCGTGTTTCCTGTTCAATCTCCAACACTCGATGGACATCAAAACGCGCGTTGTCACGAATTTTCTGAGCATCTTCACGAGGCACCACTCCAAGGCGTGCCCACGCTTCCACTGCCAGTTTCTCAACCTCCAGCCACCATTCCATACGCGCTTGAAGCGTCCACAAGTTTGCCATTTCCGGCTGCGAGTAGCGATCGATCACTCTTGTTCCCCCTCATAATGGCCATTTTACAGTTGGCCCTGTTCCTCTCTATGTTACCACGAAAAAACTTAAACCCGAACATTTTTTATAAATTGATACAGAATGTTCGCCATTCATGGCTCTATAGGTTTGTCTACACAATTTTGCCTTTTTGCCGTTCCCTCATGCGCTAATGCAACATACGATGACCATTGTCTGGGGGAACTGACCGATGCATAACAACCGAAAACCTGAGATGGGAAAGTATCTTTTGTGGCAATACTTTCGTCGACACCCATTTTTGCGATCTTATTTGCCAGAAACACGCCGCTATTCATTCGGCGCACTAAAGCATTTTCTCAACCGCTATCAGGCAGTGTATATCAAGCCATCAGCAGGCTCACGCGGACGTGATATTTATAAAGTTTGGCAAGCCAAGCGAAGGTTTTGGTTAAAAGAAACGACTCATCCGGCAATGGCTTTTACTTCTATAGAAAAACTTCACCTTCACTTGCAAAAAACAGCCCTTCGTCGGGAACGTTATATTATCCAACAAGCTATAGATTTGGCCGAATATTTGGGTTCTCCTTTTGATATTCGTTCGATGGCACAAAAAGCAAAGCCGGGTGGTCGCTGGTTGTTCTCTGGGATGCTGGCAAAAGTGGCTGGTAAACACAGCGTCGTCACCAACGTTGCTCGCAGCCACGGCTATGTGATAACAGTCGATGCCGCTTTACGTCACAGCTTTCACTGGGACAGCCAAAAGATTGCTAACGTCAAGAAAGAAATGATTCAAATTACACTACTCGCTGCAAAGCATCTGGATAATTATCAAACTTACCGAGAACTCGGATTGGATATAGCCTTAGACTCATCAGGGCGAATTTGGATTATAGAGGAGAACACAGGTCCTAGTCATGCGCTGTTCGCACGCCTTCATAGTGACCTCTCTATGTATAGACTGATTCAACGGCGCAGTCGCGCTTACCGATTGGCCAAAAAATCACGACGAAAGTAGTTTGTGGTAGAAAATTACAACCAATCAGCCAAATCTTCTTTTTTTAGAAGCAGCCGAGATCGTACAAATCGGTGTATGATGCTTTTGACGCACAAGGAGGCTGGCATGGTTGAAACTGGTATCATGGAATGTCAATGGTTTGCGCGCATGCGTAAATAAAGGTTTTCTGGATTACTTTCATCACATCCAAGCTGATGTCTTTTGTATACAGGAAACGAAGTTGCAGCAGGGACAAATTATATTAGATATAGGCGATACATATCAGACATATTGGAACTATGCTGAAAAAAAGGGCTACTCTGGAACCGCCATATTTACAAAAACCCCCCCTCTGTCTGTCTACTACGGAATTGAACAAAACCTAGAACCTGAAGGGCGCATCATAACATTGGAGTTTCCATCTTGTTATGTTGTCAACGTTTACACCCCTAACGCCAAACGCGATTTGTCTCGTTTGGCCTATCGATTGGAATGGGAGGACAGGTTTCGTGCGTATTTACTGAATCTGGATGCCATCAAGCCCGTCATTGCGTGTGGTGACTTGAACGTAGCACACGAGGAAAAAGATATTAAGAATGCCAAATCGAATCGGGGGAACTCGGGTTTTACTGACGAAGAACGGAACAAAATGACTCTGCTACTAGACTCGGGCTTTACCGATACTTTTCGCTATCTCTATCCAGATCGGACGGAAGCCTATACATGGTGGTCGTATATGCCTAAAGTACGCGAACGTAATATCGGTTGGCGAATTGATTATTTTTTGCTATCCAACCGCTTGCGAGATCGGATAATGGACGTTCAAATCGATGCTCATGTATACGGAAGCGATCACTGTCCAATTGTGCTCGACATGGCTTAATTTCTCCGTTCTGGAGTGTCCACTATATTGTCTTAATATCATGATGAAGAAAGGGAGCGCCTGTATCAGACGTTCCCTTCCGTTTCAAAATCGATGACTATTAAATCTTCCATTCCTAGTTGACGAAGATGTTCCACATAACTTTGATGTGCAGGATGTGGACCGTAAGCAGCCAACGCTTCTCGATTCACAAATTGTACCGTCAATCCAACATTAAAACCTCGTCCACGACCACTGAAGTCTCTCCCCATCTGCATGCCAAGAATACCGGGAATCTCTTTGGAGAGTTTGCTTGCGCCTTGCTCGACCATGCTCCATGTTTCATCATTCAGCGTTTCTCTAAATTGAAACATCACCATGTGTTGAATCATGCGAGAATCTCCTCTCCTTGACTTTACTCCCATTCAATCGTTGCTGGAGGTTTGGAAGTGATATCATAAACCACACGGTTAATTCCCGGTACCTCGTTAACGATGCGAGTTGAAATACGTTCTAGCACGTCATATGGAATACGCGCCCAATCCGCCGTCATTCCATCTTGCGAGACTACACCACGCACAGCTACTGTAAATCCGTACGTCCGTTCATCACCCATAACACCCACAGAACGATTTCCGGTTAAAACAGTAAAGTACTGCCAAATCTCTCGATCCAGTCCAGCTTTAGCAATCTCGTCGCGAAGAATGGCATCTGATTCACGAACAAGAGACAACTTTTCTTCATCCACGTCGCCAATAATTCGAATAGCAAGACCGGGACCCGGAAAGGGTTGACGATGCACAAGCGCTGCGGGTAATCCAAGTTTTTCTCCTAACGCCCGCACTTCATCTTTAAACAATTCTTTCAACGGTTCAACCAATTCAAAACGTATATCTTCCGGCAATCCACCCACATTGTGATGCGACTTAATCGTAGCCGCAGTCGCTGTACCTGACTCCACAATATCCGTATAAAGGGTTCCTTGAACCAGAAAAGAAAATGGTCCGAGGCGCTCTGAAGCTTCCTCAAAGACACGAATAAACTCGGTGCCAATCAACTTTCGTTTCTGCTCCGGATCGCTAACTCCTGTCAATTGACCAAGGAACCTCTGGCGAGCATCAATGCGTTCCACATGCACTCCCAAATCGCCAGCAAGTGATTCCATCACCTGTTGAGATTCGCCTTTTCGCAAAAGACCGTGATCGACAAAAACAGCCGTCAGTTGCTCACCAATGGCGCGATGTACCAACGCTGCCGCAACTGCCGAATCCACGCCTCCAGAGATGGCACAGAGCGCTCGTTCACCACCTACACGCTGACGAATCGCAGACACACTTTCGGAAATCAAATTGTCCATTGTCCAATCGCCGCTGCAACCACAGATTTCAAAGAGGAAATTTCGCAACAAATCGAGGCCGTATTCACTATGGCGCACTTCCGGATGGTACTGAACAGCATAAAATTGCCGCTCTCTATGACTCATGGCAGCAATCGTTCCATTATCTGTGCGAGCGTCACATTGGAAGCCCGGCGGTACAGCCTGAACGGCATCCGTATGGCTCATCCAGACTGACTGTTGTTGAGGCAATCCATTAAAAAGTACAGACGGCTCTGGCTCTAGTCGCAATTGTGAGCGTCCATATTCGCGAACCAGTCCACGATGAACCTGCGCTTCAAAATGTTTAGCCAATAATTGCATACCATAACAAATACCCAAAATGGGGACGCCAAGTTGATAAACTTCCGGTGTTACCGTTGGTGCACCTGGTGCAAAAACACTATTAGGACCACCACTAAAGACAATGCCCTTCAAGTTGCGCGCTCGCAACTCTTCCACACTGACTGTAGGTGTCAAAAGTTCAGAGTACACTTGCATATCGCGAATGCGGCGAGCAATCAATTGATTGTACTGACCGCCAAAATCAATCACCACTACCGTTTCATGCTGGGACACTTGTGATTTCCACTCCCCTGGTGTCACGATGTCCACTGTGTATGGACAAGCGCTGATTCGCCCCTCATTCTACAGAGTGCAAGCCTAATGGTCAACGCGTGCGCGCATTGCGGCGGCGACCTTTTTTCGTACGCCTGTCAACGCCAGCATAAAAAAGCTGCCACAATTCCAACAGACGCTCTCTCTTGCGACGTCCGAGCGGTTGTTTGCCGTACCAGTGAAGCTCCAATGTCCGCACCAATTCCAGCATACCTTCCCGACCCGCGCGTGTACGCTCTCCTAATTGAACGAGATCGCGCAAAGTAGACTGGCGATGATTCGGCAACCACCCAACTCTTTGCAAATGCCGAATTAAAACGACCATGGGCCGAGCAGATAGTTTGCCATCAGACGTCTGCCAGTCACGCAAGGTGCGTTCCGGGCGACGACGGCGCAATCCCCAGAAGATGATAACCACCATGAGCGCTGCCAATCCTACCAGCGAGATCAGTAATGCCAACCAGGGAAAAGTAGTGCCTTGAGATGAGACAGACGCCTTGACTGATGGGAAGCGTGCGCCAGGAATAGGAATAGCCCGTCTTCTTGTGGATGTTGGATTCTGTTGTTTCATGGCAGGACTACTCGCAGGCGTTTTCGCATAGCTCGATCCTAATCCAGTCAAACCCGCCGTTACATTCGGGGCAAACGGCATATGATAGGAAGGCGTAGGATCAAAGGGAACCCATCCATAGCCTGGAAAATAAACCTGGACCCAAGAATGGGCATCGCTCTCACTAATTTGATAGGTGGGCATAGAACCATTGTCTCCAGAGGAAATTTCCTGACCCGCTGTAAATCCAGTAACCCAGCGCGTTGGAATTCCTACTGTACGTAACATGACGGCCATGGACGATGAAAAATTATTACAATACCCCCGCCGCGATTGAAACAAAAATTGAGCTACATAATCTTGATGCGGACCCGGTATGGGAATATTTTGCGTATGGTAGCTATAATGCGTTTGCAAATAATGCATAACATCCATCACAGCACTGTATTCATTGGCCGATCCGGCAATAATTTTTTGGGTTAATTGATATACCGAACGCGGCAATTCAGCAGGCAGTTGCAAATCATGCTCTGCCACCGAATCGGGAAGTTCTATATTCAATCCATTTAATGAAATTGGATGTTGAGCCAGAGTTTGATAAGGATGAACCAATTGCTCACTGACTACAGTATAGCTACTATCTACCGGAAGTTGTGGCGCATAAAGATTTCCTTGTAAATGATCGAAAACAAAAGCGGGGACCTGCATAGGGAACTGTATGACCTTTTTTAATAAATATCCAGCTGGCAGCACATGGGTAGGCAGAGATTCAACCAATTGTATATTTTGGATATTCTCGCGTGTCTGAAACTGCTGCAAGGCATCAGATGTCCCGCCGTAGACAACCTGGTTTAACTTGACGTTGCTGGCCTCATTGCCATTGATGCCTGCACTGATCCAACCGTGTCCAGTATACGTCGATAGAACCTGACCTTCGATATAAGTCGGAAAGGACTCCGTAATGTCAAGCACAGGCGTATCATTTTCGACAAAAGGACCTCCAAGCCGGCTGTCGTTTAACTGATAACCGACAAAATGTTCCGGTGTCTGCTGACTGCGTCCAACCCCAGACGGTGTGGAAGTTATCCAATGTTGCAATGGATTAGGCCAGGCCGCCTTCGGTTTGGGTAAGGCAAAAGCAACACCCGCACAACAAACAAAGAGCAGAATCATGGGGGTAAACAACCGCAGTCCCCACAATCCAAACATCTTTCCTTCAGCGAATATTGGACGCAGCCCATGCAAACTGAGAACGATTGCAAAAAGCAAGAGCATCCATACAAGTTCTATATTGGGATGGACTTTGGTATTGCCATCTATCACTCCAAGCACCATTACACCCAGCAAATTATAGAGAATCCACAAACGGCGATGCTGACTGGCATACACAATTAACCAAAAGAGAACAGCCAGCAAAAACAGAAACAACTGAGTGGCAAGCGGATCGACCAAATGATGCTGCTGAAGGAGCCACAACATTTCTTTTCGCTCACGTTTCAGAAGCTCGCGCAACGCTGTAAACCCGGCATGGTTGGTATAGTAAGAGAAAGTGTAGGCATAGGAAGCGAGCAGGCTGATAACTGCACGCAAAAGTCGAGACGGAAAGAGGGTGACGATGGCAAGGGGCAACAACAATATCCAGAAAGAAGCGGGAGTGCGTAAGAGTTGAAGCGCAGCCATAGGCGGCAAAAAGAGATAGAGCCAAATAGCCGCCAGGCAACCCATGGCCAAACGGACACCCCGCGATACATGAGCCACTTTAGTATCGCTCACGTCCTAGCCCCTCCCTTCCTGCTTGAATAGACTGCGAGAGCATGGTTGTGGCTGGCACCTGGCGTACACGTACGCCAAGTTTTGCTGCTTGTTGAACACAGCGCTGTGTGGCTGGGCTTACATCCGCATAACCCATCGGTATTATCCATTCTATAGGATGATGTCGCCGTACGGACGTCAGCACTTGCATGACTTCTTCTGTCAACGCTGGTGAAATAATCACCAGCGTGCTACCAGCAGCAGCTAAACTATCCAGTCGGCGCAACGACACAGCAAATGGCGTTGATTCTCGCGGTTGAAGTTCTGCGAGCTTGTCCATCGCCCGAATCAATAAAATGTCGCTCGATCCGGTTGGTAATAAACAAGGTGCTCCCAAGTGATACAGCAGCGTGAAACGCTGTTGCCGCTCCTTTGCATAGCGCATCAAACTTGCGCAAATTTCCAAAGCTCGCTCAAACGTCTGCCCGGGTAATGTTGCGTACGACAAAACAGCGGCATCAATGACAAATGTGAGATGAATGGTTAACTGCCTTTCAAATTCTTTCGCTTGCAGCATATGACGCCGGGCAGTAGCGGGCCAGTGAATTCGGCTGAGCCTGTCACCTGGCTGATAGCTGCGAACCCCCACCACACTACTGGCTTCCTCGGTCCGCTGTCGGATAGTCTGTTCAGCACCACCCAGTTCCGTAGCAAGCGGTTTCCAATCACGCACTGTGATAGATTTCGGCACCACCAGCACACGCTCCATGTACGGTTGTTCAAACCGTAAGCTCTGCCAGCCAAAAACATCCTTCGTTTCTATGGAAACTGCAGAAAATGTGTAAATGCCTCGGGCTGCATTGTCAAGAGTAAATCGACAGGAAAATTGGCGAGACAAAAGTGGCAACCGTATCGCTATCCATTTCGATGGAAGGTTAGCCACCGTGCTTTGTGTCTCTACGGAGAGGCGCACCCAGAGGAGTGGCCAGAAACTTTTGCGTTCAATTTGACACTCCAGTTGGAGCGATTGTCCAGCAGTCAAACGGTGCGTTGAAATGCGACAGTCCACGTTTACCCCATTCAAAGAGAATGCACTTGTTCCCCATTCGTATAACGAGAGAAAAGAAGCGCTATAAAAAAGAAACCAAGAAAAAAATCCTCCCTGAACGCGGCTAAAGACATAAAGTGCGGCCAGCAAAATCAAATTGAGACCCACAGCCACGATTTGACGCATTAAACCCTGGCCCCCTGTAGAAAAGGAATCGCAACCCGGGCCAGCACCTCCTCAATCAACACTTCCGTTGTTTCACCATTCAAACGTGCTTCTGGAGCAAGAATGAGACGGTGACTCAACACGTAAGGAGCTAAATAGCGAATATCGTCTGGCACTACATACGTTCTTCCTGAAACAAACGCCAGTGCCTTGGCAGCTTTTTGCAGTGCAATCGCCGCACGTGGTGAAGCGCCAAGCAACAATTTGTCCAACCTTCGCGTATTTTGCACAAGAGTGACAATGTATTGCTGCAATTCTTTTTCCATATGCACAGCCGTGGCTTCATTCCGCCAGTTGAGTACATCTGTGGGACTCGCCACAGGTGAAAGATTTTTTAATGGCGAACCAGCACCATGCTTCTGTAAAATAACGAGTTCTTCTTCAGGCGATGGATACCCCATGTGAATTTTCATCATAAAACGGTCTAATTGCGCTTCGGGAAGCGGGAACGTCCCTTCAAATTCAATTGGATTTTCTGTAGCTAGCAGCAAAAAAGGGGAAGGCAACGTATACGTTTCTCCGTCCACCGTAACCGCTTCTTCCTCAAGCGCTTCAAGCAGGGCGGACTGCGTTTTGGGGGATGTACGGTTGATTTCATCTGCCAGAACCAACTGGCCAAAGATGGGCCCCATACGAAATTCAAAAGTTTGCGTTCGTTGATTATAAATAGATACGCCCGTGACATCCGAAGGTAAAAGATCTGGTGTAAACTGAATTCTTTTAAAATCACAACCCAGCAATTTAGCCAATGACTTGACCAGCATCGTCTTGCCCACACCAGGAACATCCTCAATCAAGCAATGGCCGCTGGCCAAAAGTGCCGTTAAAAGCAATTTCAAAACCTTTTCCTTGCCCACAACCACACTCGCCAATCCGTCTTTAAGCGGAAGCAGCAGTGGATTCCACTCTTCTGTTTCGATCCGTTTTTCTTTCACAGCCGCGTCCCCTTCCTCATCATTCACTTCCAATCTATCACAAATTCACATCCCTGCCGACTGAAAGATTTCGCAGACTAGTAGATTCGATTTGGCGGTAACAAGCACAGATACTCTTTCCATAAAAAAATCGGCGCCCATCAGGGACACCGATTTTTTGGCAGACAACCAAACCAGTCTGCACAAAATTACATCATGCCGTCCATACCGCCCATGCCGCCCATGCCGCCGCCAGCAGCTTTTTCTTTCTCCGGCTTGTCGGCCACAACAGCTTCGGTGGTAAGGAACATTGCAGCCACGGAAGCAGCGTTTTGGAGAGCAGAACGCGTTACTTTAGCCGGATCGACAATACCTGACTTAATCATGTCAACCCATTCGCCTGTAGCTGCATTGTAACCAAAGCCAACTTCCTCTTTCTTGAGGCGGTCAACAATGATGGAACCTTCGACTCCAGCATTGTCAGCAATCTGGCGAACTGGAGCTTCCAGAGCTTTGCGAACCAGGTTGAGACCCGTCAGTTCGTCGCCAGTAGCCTGCACTTTGTCCAAAGCAGCAATCGCATTGACCAACGCAGTACCGCCACCCGCTACAATACCTTCTTCGACAGCAGCGCGAGTTGCGTTGAGCGCATCTTCAATACGCAACTTTTTCTCTTTCAACTCGGTCTCTGTAGCAGCACCAACCTTGATGACTGCAACGCCGCCGGCCAATTTAGCCAAACGCTCTTGAAGTTTCTCGCGATCGAAATCAGAGGTGGTTTCTTCAATCTGAGCTTTAATCTGCTTAATGCGAGCTTCAATTTCAGTCTTGTCGCCATTGCCGTCCACAATGATGGTGTTCTCTTTGGAAACACGCACCTGACGAGCGCGACCCAGCATATCCATCGTGGTATTCTTCAGTTCAAGACCCAGTTCTTCAGAGATAACTTGGCCACCGGAGAGGATAGCGATGTCTTGCAACATCGCCTTACGGCGATCACCAAAGCCAGGCGCTTTGACAGCCACAGCTGTAAAGGTTCCACGCAGCTTGTTGACAACCAAAGTTGCCAGTGCTTCGCCTTCTACGTCTTCCGCAATCAAGAGCAGCGGACGTCCAGACTGAACCACGCGCTCCAAAACGGGCAGGATTTCTTGGATATTGCCGATTTTCTTATCAGTGACCAGAATGTAGGGTTCTTCCAGAACCGCTTCCATTTTGTCCGTGTCAGTAACCATGTAAGGAGAAATGTAGCCGCGATCAAACTGCATACCTTCAACGACTTCAAGCTCCGTGGTAAAGCCTTTGGACTCTTCCACTGTAATAACGCCGTCTTTGCCAACTTTCTCCATAGCGTCTGCAATCAATACGCCAACTTCTTCCGATCCGGCAGAAATTGCAGCCACTTCGGCAATGTTCTTGCGGCCTTCGACAGGTTTGGAAATGCGCTTGATTTCTTCTACAGCAGCAGCTACAGCTTTTTCAATACCACGGCGAAGCACCATGGGGTTTGCGCCAGCAGCTACATTCTTCAAGCCTTCACGAATCATGGCCTGAGCAAGTACAGTCGCTGTAGTGGTTCCGTCACCCGCTACATCGTTCGTCTTGGTAGCGACTTCTTTGACCAACTGTGCGCCCATATTTTCAAAAGCGTCTTCCAGTTCAATTTCTTTTGCAATGGTGACACCGTCATTGGTGATGAGCGGCGAACCAAACTTCTTCTCAAGCACCACGTTGCGGCCTTTAGGTCCAAGCGTAACTTTTACAGCGTCAGCCAAAGCATCGACACCGCGGAGCATGGCGCGGCGAGCTTCTTCGCTAAACTTGATTTCCTTTGCCATTCAAAAGTCCCTCCCTGTCTCGTTGCAGATTACTTTTCTACAATCGCGAGAATGTCGCTCTCGCGCAAAATCAGCACTTCCTCGTTGTTCACTTTCACTTCTGTCCCAGCGTACTTGGAGTAAATGACGCGGTCCCCAACTTTGACGTCAAGCGCAATGCGTTTGCCGTCTTCATAACGGCCCGGACCCACAGAAATAATTTCACCCTCTTGCGGCTTTTCCTTGGCATTGTCCGGCAGGAAAATTCCGCTGGCGGTTTTCTCCTCGCGTTCTACAGGACGCACCACGACGCGATCTGCGAGTGGCTTCAGCATGTGAACACCCTCCTTGATTGTCAACATCATTTCATTTGTTAGCACTCAATCAACCTGAGTGCTAACACCAGTGAATATGATAGCGACTTAAGCCCATCTTTGCAAGGCACTCAACAAAAAAAATTAGGTTTTTTGAAAATCATAGAATTCTACTATTCCATACTCATCTCACATTGACTCCCAACCCAGCGCCTCAAGCAATTGTCGTGGCTGGTCTGCCGGCAGAACAGGCAGGCCCAAAAAAGCAGCACCACCAGCAATCGTTTGGCTGGATATCAGGTTCATATCTCCAAAACTACACTCCTTGTCCAACTGGCTTTCAGAGTGATTCCATAAAACAACTGCGCGCAGATTGCTCATGGGAATACGCAATAATTCCAGCAGACGTCGCTCATCAGGCGCTATAGCTAATTTTGGCCAAGGCGCATCTTTGACGCCTTCGACCAATACAAATTGCGGCCGTTGACACTGCATCGCAAGCCGTTCCAGCCAATAGTTAGCCTGTTCAACCGACGATACTGGTGAGGAAGAAGCATGCTGCGCCAGGCGCTGATAGTAAAGGCTGTGACCTGCAGCAAAGAGGACAGTGGAAGCCGCTCCTGCACGCGCGTAGACATCCGTATCACTGCCCGGCTTCTGCCAGTCTGGCCATACTTCTTCTGAATAGGACTGCTCTAAATGTCCATCATGCTTGAAAACAGCCACTCGCTGACCTTGACTGGCAAGATATTGGACAAGCCGGCAAATCAAAGTAGTTTTCCCATACCCTGAAAAGCCAACGATACCCGCTACACGCATTTCATCAGGCATTCAGCCAGCCACCTACTCCCAACTGCGCAATGTCTTTCTTTGTGATGGCAATACCCGCCAAAACGCGCGGCAGAAGCAAATCAAACGAAGTTTTACTGTCAAAAATCACGGCACCCGGCAGACCAAAGATAACCGTTTCACGCAGATAGGCGAGCATCAGCATAGATCCGGGCAAAACAGGCGTACCATAGCTCACCACTTGACTTGCACTATTTCGAATGGCCAAAGGTGTTCTGTCATCCGGATCAACCGACATGCCACCTGTCACACAAATCAGAGTGGCTCCTGCAGCATGCGCACTGCGAATCGCTTGTTCAATATCTGACGTGTCGTCGCCCACAAATACCTGCTGTGCTATACCCAGACCATAGCGGGCCATTTTTTCGCGGAGAATCGGACCTGATTGATCCTGCACACGTCCGCTGGCAATTTCACTGCCTGTGGTGACTAAATGAATACATTGCGGCTTATACGGAAGCACATCTATCATCGCCATACCGCCTACCGCTTCTCTTGCCATACGTTCCACATGGGCAATCTTCTCTTCAGCAATGACGAGCGGGATTGGCCTGAGTCCGGCAACCGATTCTCCCGCATCCACATGCGAATATGGTTTCTTCGTCGCAATAGAGATTTCGTCGATCTCGTTCATTTCCGTGACTCGACGCTTATCCACCCAAAGCATACCGGAAGTGGCTGCCTTTAAAACGACCTTTCCCTCATGTACAGGTGCAAGAAGAACTCCCTGGCCCGCCAAAGCAGTAGCCATGCGAACTGCCGCCTCGTCTTCATGCAGTTCTCCTGCATCTATCTCCATGACATAAATATGTCGCTTACCCATATCATAAAGGCGGGATATATCTTCTTCTTGAATCACATGCCCTTTGCGAAAAGCAGCTCCCTTAAATTTTCCAGGTACAATTTGCGTCATATCATGAGCCAAAACCAGGCCAACCGCCTGTTCAACCGGGACTTCCCGCAACTTCAATCTTCTCCCTCGCTTTCAGAAGCCAAACGATACCAGCCGTTCATATAGACCCGGAGAACCTACTCAATCTTTCTCGCCATACTTTGAAGTTGGATATGCTGCAGCCAAGCTTGATAATCTTCTGGTGTATGAATAGGACGCAATCCCCAGTCATCGACACAATCCTGCCATTCCTGTACATGAATCTGTTGCAGAACTGGCAAAATCCGCTTCTCACCACGTTCTGCCGCCTGGCGTAAGAGCATTCCTACATGTGGCCGATAAATAGCTACAAGCGGTTGCCAACGCCCTTCATAGACTGCCATCAGACCCTCTATATGGGATGGAAGGCTTTGAAAGAGGGTCCACATTTGCTTCAGGTATAGCGCTTGCAAACCCGGCAAATCCCCCGCAAGCACTAAATAGCCTTTGACATGAGGCAAATCCTTTTCCGGCCAAGCATTCGCTAGCGCCTGTAATGGACCCTGATAGGCTTCCCGATCGCGCTGGTAGACAATGTCCGCAGGCCACGTCTGCTTCATTTCCCTGGTTCCACCAATGATTGTAACTCTCTGAGCCACAGCATACGCTTCTTGAACGACATGACTTAAAACCGTATCTGCCTGGCCTGGAATACGCAACAGGGACAGCTTGTCCACACCCATGCGCAGGCTTTGTCCACCAGCCAGAATCAAGGCATGCAACATGATACCACTCCGTTTTCGTCAAGCAGCATATCCATGCGTACATCATGCGCTTCTGCTGGCAAATCTGCTACTCGTTGCACTGCATAGAGTACACCTATTTTCAATACGCTAGGCGGCAAAACAGCCAAAACGCGATCGTAATAACCGCCACCATAACCCAGACGAACTCCGCTTTCCGTAAAAGCGAGGCCTGGCACCAGAAGCAGAGCAAAATTTTGCGGTTCTACAGCGTTCTGTTCATTCCGCAAAGGCTCGCGAATCCCATAGTGTCCTGTTTGAAAATCTTCTTCCTTTGCAGCACGATAAAAACGCATCTGCCGATTTTCTTCAGATTCCACTGCCGGAAAGGCAAAAATCCATTTTGCAAGGGATGGACGTTCTAACAGAGAAAATAGATTCACTTCTCCGCGCATGGACCGATATAATCCTATAGAATGCGGCACAGGCCAAGAGCGGGAAAGCAAGAAAGACTCTAATATCCCGCATATTTGCTCGTCTTTGTACTGCCTTTCCGGTACAGTGAGTGTCTGCCGAAGGCGAAGCATCTGACTACGCCAACGCTGTTTGTCTTCCCTCGGATTCACTGCCACTTTAATCTCCTTTGAGCAAGCTCAAAAAACATATTTTCATGCTGTCGTTTGATTTCTTGAAGCATAGATTCCAGCCAACTGAAAGAGTAGTGGTGCAACAAATGTGGCAAACAGTCCCATTGCAGTCGTTTGTGCCACCAGTCCAACGCCTGTTGACCACGCGACATGAGCAATTACACTTTTCATTCCCCATTGTACCCCAATTAATCCTGCCATGCCGATGATGCTGGCCGCTACTCGCTGCCAGATACTTTTTCCGCTGACGCTGCCTACAAAACGTTCTTCCAAGACTGCCCCAACGCCCATGCCGAGTAGAAAACCACAATACTGTTGACCACTTGCTGTCTGTTGAAAACTGAGCAAGACCAGTGGCAAAACTACTGCTGCCGTCCACTTCCAGGAAAAAGGCACTTCACGGTAACTCCACCACGTTCCTATACTCCAGCCCACATAGGCAAGAAAAAATCCAAGCGCCCAGCCTACGATTACATCTAAGGGCCAGTGCAAACCTAAATACACGCGCGACCAACCAATCAGTGCCACCAAGAGTATACCTATTGCCCAGAGTACCTTGCGTTTGAACCAACGTCCAAGCAGCGTCCAGAACATCATCGTACCCTGTGCATGCCCGCTTGGCATAGAATAGATGGCATCGCCTATGGAGCTTGTATACCCTGAGCGAATACCGGGCACGCCAATGGGACGCACCCAACCGAAGCTCGTTTTTAACCAACTGTTGACGGCCATGCCCAAAACAAACACGTACGCCATTCGCATTCCAAACTTGCGATTCACAGACCAATATAAAACAGGCAACAAAAGCAGGTAAAACGGTTCTAGACCAAGCCAAGAAAGCATGCGCGCCAGGCTATCAAGATGCGGCGAAGCGTGCGATTGAATGGCTACTATCCATCGATACTGCCAGGCAAATCCGTATGGCAGCGGAAAATTGGTTTGCACCATGAGAATACCCTCTCCTCGCCCCTTGTCAAACAACGATTGATGGACATTCAATGTGAAACAACTTTTCCAGGCGCTTCTGGAGGCGTACACTAGAAAGCGCACAAACGGGACAGCACACTGGATGGGACAAGAGAATTCTATGCATCATGGAGGCCAGTTCATGATAGTTTTGCAAACAAACCGAATTGCTAAATCTTTCTCTGGTATAGATATCTTGCGCAATATTTCTTTGACGGTGCAAGAAAAAGAACGTCTTGCCATTGTTGGCGCCAACGGTGCGGGAAAAACCACGCTGTTGCGCATTCTGGCGGGCGAAATTACTCCCGATAGCGGTTCTGTCGCCATTGCCAACGGAGCCAGCGTCGGCTACGTTTCCCAATACGCCGGCAAGGCCGAAGCGTCGGACAGCGTATATTCGTTTGTGGAAAAAGCTTTCAGCGAGATCCGCCAGATGGAACAGAAATTGCGCCAAATGGAAGCGCAGATGGCCGATCCTGCCCTGCAAGAGAACCTTCACAGCTACAACATGCTTATGGAACGCTATGCTAACCTACAAAAATCATTTGCAGATGCTGGTGGCTTCAGCATAGACGCCCAAATTCGCCGAATTCTGCACGGCATGAACTTCCCACCAGAAACGCATACGCTATCCGTAAGCAGTCTGAGCGGCGGCCAAAAGACGCGCCTTGCTCTAGCCCGGCTGCTTGCCGCTCAACCCAGTCTGCTTCTGCTGGACGAGCCCAGCAACTACCTGGATACAACCACACTCCGTTTTCTTGAAACCTATCTTCAGCAGTACGAAGGAAGCGTCATTGTCGTTTCGCACGATCGCTATTTTCTCGATGAGGTGGCAACCGCCATTTTCCATATAGAGCATGGCACTGGTAAACGCTATCCTGGCAATTACAATTATTTTGTGGAAACCCGGGCTTTGGAACTGGAGCAGCAGAAAAACGCATATGAAGCGGCACTGAGTGAACGACAGCGGCTTGAATCGTTTGTACAGAAAAATATCGCCCGCGCATCGACCACCAAACGGGCTCAAAGTCGACGCAAATTGTTGGAACGGATGGGGGTGCTGCAACCTCCTGACAGCCAATCGCCAAAGCTCGCCCTGCAATTTTCAGAACGCCGCCCATCTGGCAAAGATGTGTTGGAAGTCCATGATTTACAGATTGGCCACAATCAAACACCTTTGACAGCACCTATCCATTTCAGCATTCGACGTGGGCAGCGTGTTGCTCTGCTTGGCGAGAATGGTGTGGGCAAAACTACATTGTTGCGCACATTGGCTGGCGAGCTGCTGCCTTTGGCGGGGCAAATTCAATATGGAACTCATGTCGATCTCGGTTACTACAGCCAGGAACAAGAAAATCTGAATCCCCAACAGACCGTCCTGGCGGCAGTATGGGATGAATTTCCCCATCTCGACCAAACCACAGTGCGAACTGCGCTGGGGCGCTTTCTCTTTCGTGGTGAAGAGGTAGAGAAACTCATAGCGGGTCTATCTGGTGGAGAAAAGAGCCGAATCAATTTGTGCCGCTTGATGCTCCTGCAAGGTAACACGCTTTTACTCGACGAACCCACCAATCACCTTGATTTGTTAGCCAAAGAAGCGTTGGAAGAAGCGATGGAGGACTTTACCGGCACGATTCTGTTTGTCTCCCACGATCGATACTTTATTGATGCTATGGCTACTCATGTGGGTGTTCTTACAAAAGATGGACTCGTCTTACACGAAGGGAATTATACGGATTGGCTTGCGCGCGAAAAGGCGATTCAAGAAGCTGCCGAAGAACGTGCTAGAGAAAATCAACAAATAGCGTTCAACGAGCGCCAAAAGAACGCAGAGAAAAATTCGCTAAAAGAAATTCCAAAAACGCGCGTACGTTCCGCCGATCTCAGACGTGCCAGAGAGCGTGTGGAAAAATTGGAAAACTTGATTGCAGAAGCTGAAACTCAATTGGAAAGCTGTTTGCAGCAACAAACGACTGTCACGCTGGAACAGCAATGGACGGAACTCGAACATTGGCAGCGTCAAGAAAATGAGATTCGTACTCATCTTGCAGAACTCATGAAAGATTGGGAGCACGCACAGATACATTTGGAGGAGTTGGAGCGTCTTAACCACAACTGGTAAACCATGCATAAAACGAAATCGTCCGTGACACGCTAACAGCGAATCTTTGGCTTGGTTCGGACTTCGTCCAAGCCAAACAGATCGGATGGTGAACGTCAGTGTGGTTTCCTGGTAAACGTCCGCACACCGCTTCACGCAAGCAGAAATTTTTTTCCCATCAGATTAATGTCGGATCGGAACCTTTGCGAAAAAAACACCAAAATCCGTTTGATGCTGTGGTGCCCCACCCTGCTGAAGCTCCACACTATCACGGACAATTGAATCAAGCATTGGAATATTTCCACAAACGACTCGGTCATTCAGACGATTTTTTTGTGCGTCCTTTCAAAATTATGGGTCGTTCTTCTGCACTGCTTTTTTTAAGTACCATCACAGATAACCAACAGTTGGAGGTGTTGCTCCGTTCCATTCTACAACACCGCTTTCCATCCAAACGACCGCGTAATCTTTTGCATTACCTAACAGATTCTGTCATCTCGAATAGTACTATCCTCTATAAAGACAATCTTTTTGAGCTTTCTGAAGACATCAACAACGGCTCAGCCGTCCTTTTGATTGACGGTGAAAAAAGTGCACTGGTCATTACCGTCAAGTTTATTGAACACCGTACGCCAGACCAACCCTACATTGAATCCACGGTGCGCGGTGCGCAGGTTTCTTTTGTGGAAAATATCGACATTAACATTGGTGCCATACGCGTTTGGATGGCAACAGAGTCCTTGACCATCAAAAAATTTAAAGTTGGCTACCGCAGCCGCCGGGAAGTTGCAGTTTTATATTTATACGATGTGGCGAATCCTGTCGTGGTAGATACCATTCTGAAACGAATTGAATCGATACACGTGGATGTGGTTACACAAAGCGCCGAGATTGAACAGCGCATCAGCGACCACTCTTGGTCACTATTGCCCATGACACGCGTCACGCAGCGTATCGATTCAACCATCAAAGAATTGAACCAAGGTAAAGTGCTGATTATAGTTGACGGTGACCCAAACGCCCTGTTGGTGCCAGCCACATTTCAGGACTTTTTTCAAACTGAGGAAGATTACGGACACATTTTTTATGAAGCTATGTTTATTCGCTATCTTCGTGTCATCTCATTCTTCTTCGCGCTCTTTCTGCCTGCGCTTTATATTTCATTTGTCGATTTCAATCCAGAACTGTTGCCCAAAGTCCTTGGTATTGCTATAGCCAAATCACGCGAAGGTGTGCCCTTCCCAGCTACCATTGAAGTCATGATGATGCAGGTGGTCATTGAAATTTTGCGCGAAGCTACTTTGCGCATGCCCAAACAGATGGGACAAACCATTGGTATTGTCGGCGGTTTGGTGCTTGGTGAAGCGGCTGTGCAGGCAGAACTGGTTTCAAACATCTTGATTATTGTGGTCGCACTGTGTGCCATGTCTGTCTTTGTTACGCCCAGTTATGAATTTAGTGTCGTTCTGCGCTTGGGGAGTTGGATCATGATTATTGCCGCTACCCTGTTTGGCCTATATGGCGTGGTACTTGCTGCTATGTGGGGCATTATAGAGTTAGGAGGTATGAAATCGTTTGGCGTCTCTTATGTCGATCCGTTTGGCGGTGAACACATCATGGACGTTTTTATTGACTCCTTCATCATTCGTTTGCCTGTACACTTGATGCGCCAACGCACATCCCATCTTCATCCCCAAGATGGCACAGGTGCTGTGGACGTGAAGGAGTTGCCCAATCTGCACCCACAAGTTGAGAAAAGCAATCGGCAATTCAATGACTGGAAACGAAGAAGGCGACAACCATGAACAGACGCTGGCAAAAAATCCTCACTCTGAGTTTCACTACAGTCATACCCCTTTTTCTTCCAGGATGTTGGGATTACCACCGCATCAATGACCGAGCGCAGGTGATTGGCATTGCCGTAGACGCTGTTCCCAAACAGCCGCAGCTGATTCAATACACCTTTCAAGTTCCGCTTTTCTCCGACCCGGAAAGCCGTGGCAAAGTGGGGGGCATTCGAGCAGGCGAGGGCGGCAAGCAACCAAGCGCAACAAACGCATCGAGCGACAAGTTTCGCAATTTTACTGAAGTTGCACCCACGCTCATGCAAGCGATTACCCATGCCCAGATGCATTATGACCGCAATTTTTATTTCAATAATTTGGAATCTGTCATTTTATCTGAAAAACTGAAAACATCTACCATTGAGAAAGTATTGGCAGCGCTGATGCGCTCAGGCAACATCGACAAAATGGCCTTTGTAGCATTCAGTAGAGAACCGGCAAAAGACATTTTGGCAGTAGAGGCATCTTCCCCTCCCGCTGATGTGATGGAACGCACACTGGCAGGAAATTTGAAACAAATCGCCTATGTAGCCCGTACACGACTCTGGGAATACTGGCGAGATTTTGTCTCCATTGGTGTTGATCCACATGCGCCGACTGTCAAAGTGGACACCGACGGAAACTTGATGTTCAGCGGCCTTTATGCTGTAAACCGCGGTAAACAGAGCGTGAATTTGACACCAGAGGAAACTATGATGTTCAACCTTATCAACAACCAAATTAAAAACGCATCACTTTGGGTGAATTATGGTGGACAGCCGTTTGAACTGAGTTTTATGCGCGGCTCGGGGCGATTTTTTGTCACCAACGTCCCTTCCAGCCATCCTGTTCTGCACATTCGCGCCACCGTACACGCGCAATTAGCCCAAGATCCTAGTTGGGGATTAGAAAATGTTTCCCAAAAAGAATTGTACCAGGATGAATGGCGGGCTTCGCAACAAATGGATGAAGAAATCCGCGCCACCATTGAAAAATTGAAAAACAAGGATTTAGATATTCTGGGCTTTGGTCAACAGGTGAGTGTCTTGCATCCTCGACTCAAATCATATATCGAGCACGATTGGGGACGAGCTTATAAACAAGCTCAAATTGATGTGAAAGTGCGGATGCTTATCAACTACAAAGGTAGTCTCATGTA
Organism: Alicyclobacillus tolerans; assembly: GCF_900142255.1. Lineage (GTDB taxonomy): Bacteria > Bacillota > Bacilli > Alicyclobacillales > Alicyclobacillaceae > Alicyclobacillus_I > Alicyclobacillus_I tolerans. The sequence continues at coordinate 33,880 of NZ_FRAF01000011.1, forward strand.
GAACAGAAAGGGTGGAGTCGGTGCACCAGCAAAAGTGGTTTTTGTCCGGTTTTCAAGTGACAGAACTCATTTCCGCCAGTTACTTACCGCTCACTTTCTGGATTTTCCCGCGTATAGCGATTGAACAGGCCGATCGCGATGCTCAGTGGTCTGTATTGGTAGCTATTCTGACAAGTGTCTTTATGGCCTGGATTCACACACTCATCAATCAACGTTTTCCCACTTTGACCGCTTGCGAATACACCAACTTAGTTTATGGAAAATGGTTAGGTAAATTTTTCTCTTTTTGCTATTTGCCAGTTTATCTTGCATTTACTTCTATCTGCGTATATCTTTTCATCACGGCCATCAAACCCTACTTCCCGTCCACGCCGCGCGTTGTTTTAGAAATTGTCATTTTTCTGGTGGCGACTCGGGGAGCCTGGATTGGAGTGGAAACGCTTGGTCGCATTTCGTCCATCGTCCACCCGCTGACGTTAGCTGCCGTCACTTTTATTTTTATCTTTATTATGACGCAAAGTAATCACTTCTGGTTGCCGCACGAAATCGTTTCTCTGCCTTTGACATTAAAAGGGGCTCTACATATTTTGCCCATATATCTTGGCTTTAGTTTTTTTCTGTTGATTGGGCCCTATTATAATCATAACAAGCGCATCGCCAAATGGTATCCATTGATTTCTGTTTTTATCTCTGGTTTTGTTATTTTAGTCGCATTTTTTGCGGTTATTCTCAATTTAGGGTGGGAAGGGACTCGCACGCTTTCCTTCAGTATCCCGTTTGTCCTCCAGCTCATTCGTATTCAAGGTTTTTTTGTAGAGCGACTCGGCATTCTGATTATTGTCGTATCGACAGCCTTCTCTATATTGTTTTTAGCCATCCATATTTGGGGAATCTCCTCATTGGCTTGTCAAATTTTTACTAACTCAGAAAAACATTATAAATACTGGGTCATTCCAGTGAGTGCTTCAGGCGTAATCATCGCCAGCTTGATTCCCAATGAACAAATGATTTTTGACATCATTAACATGATTATGGTTCCAGCCAGTGTTGTTTTACTTCTCATCATTCCTTTCACCACCTTGCTGATTGCCATGATTCGCCGCATAAAAACAGAACCACCACCCTCCTTTAATTTTGAAGGCGATCGACCTCAGCGCTAAAAAGTACAAATACCTCTTTGGGTAAACATGTTTGGCTATTTTTTGAACACACTAGCCAATACATGGCCGCAATCAGAAAAGCGACTGGATAGGCGTGAATTGTCTGCACAGGGAGGAACCGCATGATTGATCCAAATATTCGTTACACTCGCGCCGCCCTCAGTTCCATCGATACCGTTCAGTTACATTTACGCAAACCATGGATGTGTGCCTTTTGGTCCTTCGCATTTCCAGGACTTGGACATCTAGCTCGAAATCGTAATTTAACTGGATATTTTTTTATTATGTGGGAATTAATAGTTAACACCCAATCTCATATCAATCTAGCTATTTTTGAAACGCTCATTGGTCATTTCAATGATGCGACAAATGTGCTGAACACACGTTGGCTGTTACTTTACGTAGGTACGTATATTTATTGTATTTGGGATTCTTATCAGGGTGCGGTTAACTTGAATAAACTCTACATGCTTGCCATTCACCGTCCCAAAGCGTTACAGCCCATGAAAATGAATGCACTGGAAATTAACTATCTTGACAAAAAAACACCATGGATAGCGCCTGTCTGGTCTGCCTTTATGCCGGGAGCAGGACATTTTTATCTACATAAAATCCCAAATGGTATTTTATTTCTTGTCTGGTGGATTGTTGTTGCCTATAAAAGTAATCTACTAACCGCCATTCAACTTGCTTTCACAGGACACTTGTCTGCTTCGGCAGCAGCGCTGAATATTCAGTGGTATTTGTTTATGCCTTCGATTTACAGTTTTTCTCTTTATGACTCCTACCTTACAGCCGTCGAGCAAAATCGGCTCTACGAGTTGGAACAAGCCAGGTTCCTTAAAGAGCATTACCAACGCATATCGTTCTCAATGTCCCGCCTATTTGTGAAATGAGGTTCCCAAAATGATTGTATTTGCCACCTTTGATCATTCCATGTATGTAGAACTGGCCATTCAAAATCTTGAGAAACAAGGAATTGATGAAAAACAAATTTTAGCCGTTCCTCTCGATATACGAAACAATAATTTCCAAATTTTAGATAATATTCATCATTCCGATGGTCAAAGCGTTTTTGATGTGGCTGCTGTGCTTTCAACAGTCGGTATGCTGCTTGGCGCAATATACGGATTTGTCCTGCCAGGCGGACCTATTTTAATTGGGATTGTAGGCATGATTTTGGGTGCTTCCCTGGGTTTTTGTATAAAATTGCTTGTTATGCGTAAACATAATCGGAAACAGCAAGCCGCTCGGCAGGGAGAATGCATTCTGGTGATTCAATGCGAACCCAACCAAGTAGAGCATGTGGAGAAGATTTTACAGAGCAATTATGTCATTGGACTTGCCCGTTATCAGGATGGTTCAGACGGATAGACAACCGCACTTAACCAACTGAAAGAAAGGGATAACTGATGAACAAATCTATCTCTTTTCAAAGCGTTTTACAAGCCAAAAGGATTTCCACCGATCTCGTTAAGCAGTTTTGGTTCCAGCACAGCTTTCTAACTTGGCAGTGGTGGTTTCTTCTGGGAATCGCTTTTCTCCCCTGGATTTTTTGGTACTTGTGGGTTGCTGATAAACGACGCTTGTTTGAATTGCTTACTTTTGCTGCTTTTCTCGATGGATGTTCTTTACTTTTTGATACGATTGGCATTAACGAAGGTGCTTGGTTTTACCCCATTCAACTGTATTGGTCATTCGATCCCCCACTTGTTCCTGTGGATATTACAGCTATACCTGTTCTGTTTGTTATAATATACCAATTATGTGAACGTTGGTGGCCCTTTTTGCTTACCACTACACTTGCTGCCTTGGTGTCTTCTTTTGTTTTTGAACCTTTTTTTGTTAATATAGGAATTTATAAACTATTTTATTGGAAATATATATATTCATTTCCTATTTATATTATGATGGTCATGACTGCGCGTGCCTTTACGCTGTTCGTCAAGCAAAAAATTCAGACCCAATCAAGAACAAACTGAAGGTAAAATTTCTTCATCATTGGCGTATATTTTTTTTCCTCATCTCCATAAACCATACACACATAAAAAAAGATAAATTGGATATCTTGTGACAGAACAAGCGAAACTTAGAAATTTTCTCTCTATAGCGTTCTTCCTTAGCCATGGGTTCTGTGGAAAGCAGAATTTCCGATTTGTGTCTATTCAAAGAGGTGAATGGTGTGGCAGAAACAAGTGGAGCAACAATAACTTCAGCAAGTACCAAACAAACCGATGGCACTCCTCAACCGACTACCAACCCAAATAAGAATAACAATTCAACTCCACCTACACCTGGAGTTGCCAAAGCTGGGACCTTGGTCTCTTCGGAAGTGGCCAGCCTTTGGAGTACCTATATGAACGACAGCATGTCTCTCTGCTTAATGGCTCATTTTGCGGCATCTTCCTTACCACAGGATTTTCAGCCTATACTGCAAAAAGCGCAAAACTTTGCCAATCGACATCTGGAATGGATCCGTCAATCTTTTCAAAATACGGACTATCCTATACCCATTGGTTTTCCGGTCTCAGATATCAACCGTCTAGCCCAGCCAGTCTTTCTCCATCCATTTCCTGCCTATTATTTGTACTCCATGGCTAGAATCGGTCTCGTTTCTTATGCAGGCAGTCTCTCCTCTTCCTACACGCAAGAAGTGCGGGATTTTTTCAGCATCTGTCTGCAAGAATCGAGTGAACTAACCAACCAATTATGCAATTATCTCGACCAGCTTGGCTTATTGGAGCGTGCACCCTACAGCCAGTCTTCCAATCACGTTTACCACGTCAACGACAGAACTTTTCTCGGTTCGCCTTTTCATCGAACACGTCCATTGACTGTCTTGGAAATTACTCATTTGCACATGAACTTGGTACGAAGCGCCTTTACAAAAGCGTTGCTGCTTGGCTTTGCTCAAACCGCCAACGACCCTGCAGTTCAGAAAATTTTAACGGACGGTGTACACTTGTTCCAAAAGCACTTTGATACCTTACACCACAAGTTAAGTGAAGATTTCCTCCCCTCTCCAGGACTTTTGGACGACTATGTATCTCCTAGCGACACGTTTACATTTGCGTTGCCACTGATACTTTTCCACACTTCCGAACTACTCGCTGGAGCGATTGGCAACTACGGTTTGGCGCTTGGCGCATCACCGCGCCAAGATATTGCTGTAATGTACGGAAAGCTTATGATATCAATGGGTAAATACGCCAAACACTGCATGAAATTCGTCATTGATAGAGGTTGGATGGAAGAACCTCCTATGGTTCCAAAAAGGTTGCAGTAAAACGGATCGACCAATTTATCCACAACTTATCCACTTTATGCACAACGTTATCCACAACCCTAAGAGGTCGTACAGATAGAAGTCTAATCGTTTTAGAGAGACTTATTCAACCTGTCCACATATTGTGGACAATCTTTTATCCACATCATCTCACAATATAGGGAACACTCAGCTAAATGGCCTAAGCTCCTTTAACTCGTGAGGTTTTGCCACTCAGCGAAAGATAAATTGGCATACGCATTGACATCCAATGTCCCATGGCGTCCAGCCTTCATCATATGGCTGCCAGCAGCTGCAATCATAGCTCCATTGTCTGTACAATAGACAGGATTGGGAAAGAAAATTTCTAAATCGGCGCGGCAGGCTAATTGAGTCATAGCTTGTCGCAACCCACGATTGGCAGCCACACCTCCAGCTACCACAATTCGGCGTAACCCCGTTTTTTTCGCAGCCTGACTGGTTTTAGTAACCAACACATCAAGAACAGCCTGTTGAAAACTCGCGCATATGTCTTCTACAGGCAAATATTCGTGATTGCGCCGTGCTTTCTCCAATCGATTGGCAACCGCTGATTTCAATCCTGAAAAGGAAAAAGATAGCTCTTCACTATCCAGAAAAGATCGCGGCAAATCCAGAGCATCAGGGTTTCCTTGGGCTGCTAGTTTGTCAATTTCCGGCCCGCCAGGATAATTCAAGCCACAGAGCCGCGCCACTTTATCATAAGCTTCACCTGCAGCATCATCGACCGTACCTCCGAGTCTTTGAAAACGAAAATTTTCATCCACAACCAACAATTCTGTATGTCCACCTGACACTACCAAACAAAGCATAGGAGGACGCCACTGAGCTTCTAAACCAGCCGCCGCTACGTGACCCGCAATATGATGGACAGGAAAAAAGGGGAGTCCACTCACCAAGGCGTATCCTTTGGCAGCAGATAAACCGACCAACAACGCCCCGAGTAGCCCTGGTCCACATGTGACAGCGATTCCATCCAATTGGGAAAGCTGCACATTTGCCTCTGTCAAGGCCTGTTCAACCGTTCGCGTAATCACCGCTACATGTTGGCGCGAGGCCACTTCTGGTACCACACCACCAAAAGCTTGATGAATAGCAATTTGCGAGTAGGTAACCAATGAACGTACAGATTGACCGTCAGCCACTACTGCTGCCGATGTTTCGTCGCAACTGGTCTCAATTCCCAGCATCAAACGTTCTTTCACGCGTCCACCGCCTTGTTTTCTTCCAACGGCAAATCGGCCCACATGATGTATGCATCTTCTTGATTGTCTGTGTAATAACCTTTGCGAACGCCTACCGTCTCAAATCCAAGTTTTTTATAGAGCGTTTGTGCTACTAAATTGGAAACTCTGACTTCCAGCGTCATCTTGCGTGCACCTTGCGACATACAGAGTGACATGAGCGAACGCATCAATATCTCGCCCAGGTTTTTACCGCGAAAATCGGGATCAATCGCTATATTCGTGATGTGTCCTTCATCCAAAATCAACCAGACGCCTGCATAGCCGATGATACGTCCGTCATAATCAAACACGAGATAACGCGCAAACTGATTCTCGACCAATTCTGTTACAAACGCTTGCCGGGACCACGGCGCGCTGAACGAGCGGCGCTCCACCTGCATTACCGCATCAACATCAGCAAGTGTCATACGACGCAACTCCAGCTTTTCAGGATTCCAGTCCGTTTCCAAACCGCGCAGCTCCTCTCTCACGCAGGCGAACCTGCGCCTCCACTTCTAGCATGTAATTCGGCAATACTTCATGTATTTCCTCGCGCATCATCGGACGAACGGTTTGACTCGCCAGCCAAAGACCGCGCGGCAAGCGTTCCTGATTGCTTTTCAAGTGAATGGATGTTGCAAATTGAGGTATCTCATCTGCTTGAGCATCCGGAAAATCGTGAATCATCACAAGTTTCACCTGATTCTGCCTGTCTTGAACAGCACGAGTTGCTAAAGAAGACCATTCACTTATCGGTTGTACAGATTCAGGCGCAAGCACCTCCAACCCATCCCCGGCCCCCTGATAGAGCGCTCCAAAAGCACGTCCACGCCGCGCATACAAAAGCGGCAGCAAAAGAAATGGACCTTTATCAATCAGCGGTACTGCAGCATAGGCAAGAGCGGTTAAAGTACTCACAGGTAGAAGAGGAATTTCCAACGCCATGGCCATAGATTTTGCCATACTGACTGCCATACGGACACCCGTGTATGACCCCGGCCCCACACCCACCACAATTTTTTTTAACTGATGAGGCGTTGTCCGACCGCTTTGCAAGATACTCTGCAATAAAGGAGCTAAAGCCGTTGAATGCCCACGGGGCGTTGACGAAACAGCAGAGACAAGTATATTTTCTTCGACGATCAGACCTGTTGCCAAAACTTCTGTCGCTGTATCCATTACAAGGATTGCCACTGTTTCCTCCAGTTCGCCAGCAGAAACTGGCTCTTTGTGCCCACTGCGAAAATTTGCAATATGCGTTTCTCTACATCATCTGTCATACTGCTCTGCATCACCACCACGAGTGCGTCCGATAAATCATTCACAACTCCCTGAGGCCACTCAGCAACCACCACCGCATCGTCTTCCAAAGCCTCGTACCAACCCACACTGTCTAACAGCTCTGGCTCCAATTCTCTCCATGCATGTCTACTCGATGGCCAATTTGCTAAATTGGGTGTTACGTCTTCCGGCAACTCCTGATAGAGACGATAAAAGTCAAAATGCCACAATGGCAACCGTCCCTTGTCATAAACAAAGGCATATACATAACTTGGGGATGGAACCGATTCGCCCGCCCCCAATCCATGCGCTATTCCACTGGTCAATGTGGTCTTGCCCGCACCCAGTGAACCAAACAATAATAACAATGAATTTTTTTCTGCCACACGCCCAAAAGCTTCTCCCAATTGGTATGTTTCAGCAGCAGAAGTGATACTCACAATCCAAGAAAGTCCACTATCATCGATACCTTGATCTGCCATAAAAATCTCCCCATCTGCTGGATGGTTGCTTTGTCAATCAAGATGGCTTTGTCTGCAACACCAATTCCGCTCAGCATGCTATTTTCCGCCCAAACCTATAAAGATTGTCAAAAATGGTGATACCCTGTAGCAAGAATCACATCGAGCTTGCCATCCGGCCACTCCCCAACCACACCATCTCCTGATTCCACCCGGCCAATGGCCGTGATCGGGAGTCGAACAGCTTCCAGTAAAGGGAGTAACCTGGCATAGACAACTGGCGGCGCAGTAGCCACCAATTCGTAATCTTCTCCACCTGACAGGGCATAATCCAGCGCAGATTCACCCAATTGACGGGCAACATTGCGAGTTGCATGATGAAGAGGAATTTTCTCAATTTCCACACGCAACCGAACCTGACTAGCCTTGGCAATTTCATTCAATTCCGAAGCCAGTCCATCCGAGATATCGTTGCAGGAGTTTACACCATAACGCAAGAAAGTCTGCCCTGCTAAAACCCTTGCAGTGGGCCGCCGATGGCGTGAAATGACATAGGCTGCATCAAGAGCATCCCTCATTCCATATGAAGTAAGCAACAACTTTAATCCGGCAGCACTGGCACCCAGATGTCCGGTGACAAAAAGAACATCACCAGGCTTCGCTCCACTGCGTAAGAGTGCTTGTTTTTTGTCAATTTTGCCAAGCACCGTGCTCGTCAACATACTCTGCGAGGATTGTACCAAATCTCCGCCAATCACAGATACGCAATATTCATGACAAGCATCCGCTACTCCTTGATAAATGTTCAACATCTCATCCATGGACAAAGAAGCTGGCAAAGCCAATGAAAGTAAAACACTGGTTGGCGTTGCCCCCATGGCAGCTATATCACTGACTGAGGCTGCCACACATTTATAGCCGACGTCTGCCCAACTGAGTGTGTCTTGGCGAAAATGCACACCTTCCACCATAGTGTCCGTTGAAACCACCACATCATTGTCTATCGGCAATTGGAGAATAGCCGCGTCGTCCCCAACGCCAACACGCACTTCTTCCCCACATGGCGGCAATTGCTCCATGAGACGGCAAATTCGCTCAAACTCATCCGCCATACTTTCTCCTCACTTCCTAAGCCGCTGCTCATCTTTTGGCTACTGTAACCATCATAACAAAACCAATCGCCACATTCCTTTACGCATGAGAAAAAGCGTTGTCCCATACACATACAGTGTGTCCCCATCCAGGAACAACAATCTTTCAAGCAAAAGCAGCCCAAAACAAAGGCGGGAAAGCTCCATGCACATCTGTCTGACCTGCATGATGAACAATATCATTCAATTTCTGGTCGATCTCGGTTATCCAGGCATCTGGTTTGCTCTGTTTATTGAAGGTCTGGGTGTTCCTTTCCCCGGTGACGCTTTCTTGCTCTTTTATGGATTTTCTGCATCCATGGGTCGCATCCACTTAGGTGGTGTGTTGCTAGCTGCAACTCTTGGTTACTTATGTGGTACCTCTCTTGCTTTTTACGCAGCATCTTCTATGGAGTCACGATTCTTGCAAGCAATGATGCGCACAGGCATTGTCAAGAAGCCGCATCTCGATCGCGCTGCCCATCTCATTGACAGGCACAGTATATGGCTCCTGATTCCGGGTCGCTTTGTCCCAGGAATCCGCGCGCTCTCTTCGTACGCGGCTGGCCTCTCACGCATGGCTTTCACACGTTTTGTGCTGTACACTAGCATCGGATCGGCATTATGGTGTTCAATCATCACTTTAGGTGGATATTTTTTTGGCGAAAGTGTACGCACGCTGCTGCAAACTGCGCGCGGACCCGCTCTTTCAATCGCCGTGGCCCTGCTTATGTCTGGACTCATCTTTTACGCTTGGCGACAATGGCTAAAGCAACGAAGGGGGGATTGAGGTTGTCAAAAGCGACATTCTGTCTGCGCAATTTAAAACGTGGTTCGAGAGAAATTATGCGCCGCTTAGCAGATGAAGCCCCTCAGGTAGAACGGCGCACTGTGATTTGTCTCGATCGTTGCGATATATGTATAGAACAACCTTTTCTGCTTTGGCAGAAAAAAGAGTGGCTAATGGCTGAGACGGTGGAACAACTGTGGGAGATGATAGAGAAACGGATATAACAAGAGGATTGTTAACATGATTTCCACCTCTCCCGGATTATGAACTCCGGGAGAAGCAGAATATAAAAGTTGCAAAGTGCGTTTATCCAACCGTTGAACTACTGGTAGTAATGGCTGCAGCTCCTACTTGTTTGACAATATTTCCTTGCGGCAATAAAAAGATGTTTTTTTCAACAATTAAGCTCATGGCTGCGTCGACAGCCGTTTGATCTACAGGTTGTTTGGGATTCGCAATATTGATATGGACTTTTTTGTTGCTATCTGTAAGAAATTGCATTTGCAGAATCATTTTATCGGCCATTTTATACTCCTCCGTCCTCTTGGGTTTTACCTGAGCAAGTGATGGATAGTCCGGCAGTGGATTGATTAGCGTGGTTCAGGCACCGCTAGCAGCATTGCTCTGCGCAGCTTGACCTGAACTGTTGGTTGAAGAACTGCTGGATGTGCTTACTGTCGAACTGCTATCAACGCTTAACGCGACCTGATCTGTACGGGCAACTTGATAGAGAGGCATACTAAAGAGATCAGCCAAAGCATTGCCGACGGCCAGCAAATCATCGTCTGCAACATTGGGATTAACATGAGGAAAATTATGATTTTTGACCTTGATTTCCCCCTTGCTTGTAGTGCCTACATTGAATTGGAGTTGCAATACTCTTCCTAACTCGGTTGTCTGCGCCATGCGCCTTCCTCCTTTTACATTCAGTCAAACTCTATGGGTTAGCAAACCAACTTACTGCTCTGCCGCCGGCTGACAAAGTTAAGTAAAATGGGCTTTGCAACACCCAATATGCAAATTCACCAGGAGGCAGGGGACATAAACAAAAATGCGAATCGCCTTTTGGAAGGCGACCCGCACTATGCAGATTTTTATAATTCCTCACTGTATACAGTGAAGTCTGTTTGAACTTTACTCTGCCACTATGGCTTGTGTTTCTTCCAAATTCACCACATTGCTTGGCAGTGCGTGATGAGCCGTAGCTGCCATCAACATTTGTGTCAGCAGATAGAGACCAATGGCGGCTGAAATCAAACCTGCATAACCGCCAATGGCTGAATTGAGACCTGTCAAGTTGGCAAAAGCGCCACCAAAGAAAGCTATAGCGACAAAGAAAAACAACCAGCCAAAAAGCATATTTTCACGGAACGCAGCTACCACAAAAGGTATTGTCAGTATAGACCAAATTAAGAGAAAAGTGCCCAGGGCAATATTCGCATCCGCACCAAATTTCAAAAAGCCACTCAATTCCATAATCAAAAACACACCAAGTGAGCTAAAGAAACCACCGTAAAATCCATTTACTGTCATGCCAAAAGTATTTTTGCGAATAAATTCTAGAATGCAACAAAGAAAATAAAGTCCACCACCACAAATGAGAATGACAGGTAAAAAGAACGTGGTTGCTAAAGCAGGAACCAGATGTGCGTTAGGAAGATTCAATAAGGTTTGTGATATAACAAAGGCTGCTAAACCAAGTGGAGTTGCCTCTGCCCACCGTTCGGTAGAATGATTTTGCATATACCCACCCCGCTATCTCGCAAAATATTAGTATGAATATTACAAACCTTTAGAGGAAGCGCTTACATACCACCCGCCTCTCACCATAAAGAAGTCATACACTTTATATGAATGATTTATGACAGATAAGCGTGTATGATGCAATACATTTTGAAAAGAAAATTTAGATTTTTTGAATTTTGACTCAATAAAGATTACCGCCATCATTGAAAACAGACATACTCCCATACATTGACTGATACAGGTTAAGATGGCCCCATCTGTCAATACACGTTTTTTTGGTCATAGTGATGAGTTGAGTCAAGCGCAAAGGAATGTATCTACTAAGATAAAAACCGAAACCATGAAAATGTCCCAAGCCCCCTGTCCATCATACATCCGGAGCACTGGCATCGGCTTATAAGTCTTGGCTTTCAGGTCGCTGAGAAGTTGCTGAAGATTCTCCTCCAGATTCCTTTCAAAAGCGGACAGATTTATGCCGTCTACTCCGCCAGTTCCTTTGTTTGCCTTGACTTTCAGCCATGCCTCGGACAGTCGCTGATAACTCAGTAACTGACCATACAGATTGTACCATTTCATGTTCGAGTGTCTCCTCGCAAGCAGAACCATTTTGGCAGTGTTTCGCAGCGGAGGCTTACCAATTGACATGTCTGCTTCTGAATCAACTTTTCAGTAACGACGCCTTCCTTCATTTCACATCAAGTTAAGGTCTCGAAGCTACTTCGCTACTATGAAGTCGCTCTGACTTCTCTCAGCACACGGACAACTTCGAATACCCTTGATATGTCCACGCCCACTTCGGTAACCGAGAGATCTCGACGGGTCACCCGCACTGGCTACAGTGTGCATGTCTCACCCTCCACGTGATGAGCCGCATACCATGTTATCGTGATCTACAGGGCTGACCTACCCCGATAGGGTTTTGGGTTCCGCAGAGAGCGCAGCGTCCCCAACTCATCCCGCCGTTTCGGCATTCAGCATTGCGCTTTCAACCTGCACACTTCGGATAGGGACCCCTCGACACTCCCTCTCTCCTCCGACACGCTCCTCACGGAGACGCCCTAGACGTATCCTTTGCAGCACTGACCATTATGCAGCGCTGACCTGTCCAGCGATTTTCCGCTAGATGTTCAGCATCCAATGCGAGCTGCCGCCCGCACACATTTTCCCCATGCCTAAAGGCAGGGGATTCCAACCATCTCTAGTTGGCTTTCCTGCTTCGTTGAGGCTTGCCTTCTCATTGGCTGGTGAGCTTTCCAGCGGGTCTTATCGCCTCTCCACAGGCTAACACCGCAAGCCCTGCGGCTAAGATGTTTTGAGCGGCGTTCACATCTCTGTCGTGATTCTCCCCGCACTCTGGACACGTACAGTGTCTGACGCTGAGTGGCATCTTCGGCATGATATGTCCGCAATCAAAACACCGCTTACTGGCTGGATAAAACTTGTCGATTTTGACGACCGTTCTACCGTACCATTCAGCCTTATATTCGAGTTGACGTACAAACTCGCCCCATCCTACATCTGCAATGGATTTTGCAAGGTGGTGATTGCGAATCATGTTCTTAACCTGCAAACTCTCTACGGCGATCACTTGGTTCTCGTTTATCAACCGTGTGCTGAGCTTGTACAGGAAGTCTTGACGACGATCCGCAATTTTGGCTTGAATACGTGCAACTTTGAGACGTTCTTTGTCTCTGTTTTTGGAACCTTTCTTTTTCTTTGCAAGTCGGCGTTGTGCTACGGAATCGGTCAATCCCAAATCAATAGCTACCTGATTTTCGCTTGTTGGAACTTGAGGAATTTCCTCATCCGATGAGAATGACGAACGGCAATGCCGCGAACAGGTTGTCCCATATATGTAAATGGGCTTTGGAACGTCACCGGGTCATATATGTTCAATTCACTAAAGCCGTACCCTGCGGATTTCTGCAATTGGTACATGTGCCCAACCAAAATATTGTTGTCACGTTTGGTGATGATGAAAATGATATTGCTTTTGTCAAGGTTCGGAGAAGGCCCTTTTCTACCCCTTGCTCCCTAGTGAAACAGATGGAACACGCCCACAATTGAACCATAAACTGCCCTCCGTTGCTCGATAACATCAATTAGATTATCGAATATATCTTGATTGTCCTCTTCAAAGACTCGGGAAAGCCGTTGCCGCATGAAGGTATCCCCATATGGAACCAAGTACGTTGTACTCGATTTTTGGGTATCTCGCTCCCTATACACCAAACCAGCCTCAACAAGCTGTTGTATCCAGTAGTCGATGGTTCGGGTTTGCTTGCCAAAATACTTCGCGATGGTTTCAATGCTTGGCCATGAGTGACCGAGTTTGTTATTGGCCGCAAATCCGAAGTATAGGTACAAGCGCAGCGGCCTTGAGTCCAGGGTCTTCAAGTAGCCTTTGTTCCTAGACGCATTATATTGAGCGAAAAAACGATCCGCCGCTCGACAGCCCTACACTGCATTCTCATGGCTTTGCAAATGAAGATTTTGATAATTCTTTTAAAATTTCCTATACCTAGAACATAAATCTTACTCGGACACGTTCCTAGTGTGATCTTACACTGAAATAATCACGAATTACCCTTTCAACCCTGCTTCCGCGAAACTCTAACACGAATGACTTCGGAGTGCGGCATCGAGATCACATCCGGAAAACCCAAATCCGGGTAACCAGCTACTAGTAAATAACGATTGAGTTCGGAGTACCGTGCATCCTTGACCAGTAGTGCAGGGCAAAAAAATGTAATGCAGAAGATGAGCATGAAATTAAAGGGGCTGTTGCGATCGATGGTTGAGGACAGAAATAATTTATCCTATAATTAGTTTGTTTAATGTACAAATCAAATATCATGTAACAGTAAAGAGGTAAAACCACCGTGCAAAGAATCTTGAGTTTGTGCATTAAACAACAGTAGTCAACAAGAGTAACAAACGGGCCCAGCATGAAAACGCTTCACTAAAGGAGGTGAGAAAATAATTCACAAATAGCGGTTGGATATATCTTAGTATTCAGAATTTTCAAGAGGAGAGATGAGCTTGAAAAGTGGAATGAAACTGGGTGTTTCCATTCTTTCTGCCACAGCTTTACTGACTCCAATTACATCATTTGCAGCCACGTCTTCCCACAGGATAGAAAAATCCGTCAATGGCAAAGGGGATAGTCCCCAAGGAGCAGTTCAAACTGGAATATACCCAAATTTATTTAAACAGGCAGGGTATACACAGAAACAAATTAATGAAAAGGTTAATACCGATTGGCACCAGCTTTTTCACGGGAATCCCGGGACGTCTGCTGATCATTACTATAATGGACAGGCGTTATACTATCAAATGACGCCTGATATGGCTTATATCGCCTCCATTTCTTCTTATCCCGGTACTGCCAATCCAAACGATGTGCGTACTGAAGGTATGGGTTACGGAATGATGATTGCCGTACAGTTGAATCACAAAAGGGAATTCGATTCTTTGTGGAATTATGCAAAAACGTATATGCAGATTAAAGAGGGACCGACGAAGGATGAGTTTGCATGGCATACTTATCCTGACGGTAAGGTCATTGATTATGGAGTTGCTCCTGATGGCGATCAATGGATTGCCGCTGCACTCGCCTTTGCGGCGGGACGCTGGGGGAATGGGAGGGGGATCTATAACTATCGGAAACAATCCGAACAGATTCTGCATGCCATGTGGCATGACCCATCTCCCGAATTCAGTCAAACCACTTACTTACCTGTCTTCTCACCGCCAAACGCCATGAACTATACGGACCCATCCTACAGTTTGCCAGCTTTTTATAAAGTTTTTGCATCCGTTGATCCGACTGATAAACAGCTATGGAACAAAGCGTACACTTCCGGCGAAAACCTTTTGAAAGATGCCTACAATCCGGCTACGGGACTAGCGCCCGACTACACAAACTTTAATGGCACCCCTTACCCTTCTATACCATCAAACGAACAGCCGACCAATACAAACTATGGCTACAACTTCGAATTTGATGCGTTTCGTGTTATTGCCAATGCCAATGTTGATGCAGCCTGGTTTGGAGTTAAACCTTGGGAAACTACTTATTCGAATGCATTGGAGAACTTCTTTTACCCTGTCATCAATACCTATGGCAACAACTACGAACTTAATGGAACTGAACTCAATTCCAGTTCGGGTCACTCCCCCGGTTTGGTAGCGATGAACGCGTCCTCTGCCATCTCGGCTACGAACCCAGAAAAGATGGCTTTCGTTCAGGCCCTATGGAATACTGCTCTCCCAACAGGGCAATGGCGTTATTATGACGGCATGTTAACCATGCTTGGTATGCTCTACGACAGTGGTAAATTTCGTGATTGGTGGCATCCGGTTGAAAATCGAGCATACCCACGCTCGTTCAAACATAACATAGAAACAAACTAGCTACATCATCCGGGTGAAGATATCGGCTGAGTATGACGCAAATCTCGCAACGCATGCATTTTATCTTAACGACCACCCAAACGGGTGGTCGTTATTTTCAACAAGTTTAAGACTTCGCTTAGACAACGGACTCAGCTGATTGAGTGGATATTGGCCTGCAGGGACGCGGCTAACACAACTACGGCGCGGCACGACAACACGGCGCGTCAATCCTGCTTCACGCCTCCATCACGTACGTACAGGCGACTGTGCGCTTCCCACACCTCACCTGGTCGTACAGGGAACAACCCGACTTCATCTGCTGGCAACTCCAAATTTGGCGCATTGACGACATTCACTTGCGGTTCGGCACAGAAAAACCCAGGCTGCCCGTAGTGGTTCCAAACCATCCATTGCCCGAACCCAAGCCCCACATCGTAGACCAGCGTCACGTCGCGCTTCATGTCCCAGAGTTCCATGCGATTGTAACCGTCTTGTGCAAGCGCCGTGTAATGATTGTCCATCGACTCGACAAACGGGTACGCCCCGACATCACGCAAGGCTTGCTCGTATAAGGTCAAAGGCAGACGAACCCCTGTAGGCAGACCACGATTATCAAGCTCCCAGCGCTCGCCGATAGTGAAGCGACAGCGGTAGTCGGTAGCGTCTCCATGCTCTGCAAACGGCGCGTTGACCGCCGTGTGGAATCCGACCAGGCACGGCATGGATCCACCCCCATCGTTTCGTACCAAAACGTGTTGAGAAAGTCCAAACTCGTTCAGCCCATAGCGCAATTCAAAAGTGAAACAAAACGGCCACTTTGCGAACAGCGGGTGCGCTTCGTCCACTTTCACAGACAGCACAACATAGCTTTCGACCTGAGTACTGCCAAAGTCCTTGACTTCCCACGCGGTATCGTACAAAACACCGTGCAGGTGCGCGCCAGTGGCCGCTTCGTTCACAGGCAATTGAACGTGCGTGCCGGCGTAGGTGAACGTGCCGGCATCGTAACGGTTAGGGGGGAACAGGACAGGGATCCCGTACAAATATGGTGTCCGCCTGAAGTCGTCCATCTCATTAACGCCTGGTTCGTGCAGCAGTGTGAAGCCGCGGATGAGGTCGCGAAAGCTAATCAGATTGGCCCCGATTTCAGGGAGAACCGTCGCCTGAAGGTTTTCCCACCGCAAGACGACAGCGCGCTCCCCACGGAAGGTCGTTTCCTTTGCCCCTCTCACTATCAGTTCACCCCCTCCGTTCGTATGGCACCTACCAGCAGTCTGGTATCTGCCATTACACGCTCGTCAGGTACTGGTTGAAGATAGACTTCAGCATCTCCTGACGACCTGACTGGTTCGTAATTTCATGTTCCGTAGCGTACTCTGCGAGCGCCTTAAGGTCTGTCTTCCCGGCAACGATGTCGGCGCCGATTCCGCTCTTGTAGCTGCTGTAGCGGTTGGCGACAAAGTCCTCAAGCACGCCGTCTTCGATCAGTTTGGCTGCCACCTTAAAGCCCTTGGCGAAACTGTCGATACCGGCAATGTGTGCATAGAACAGGTCTATCGCGTCGAACGAGGCGCGCCGCGTTTTCGAATCGAAGTTCAAGCCGCCGCTGTGTAGCCCGCCGTTTTGGATGATCTCATACATCGCGAGCGTCGTGTTGTAGAGGTCCGTCGGAAACTCATCCGTGTCCCAACCGAGCAGCGGATCACCCTGGTTGGCGTCGACCGAACCGAGCACGCCGTAGTGACGACACACTCGCAGCTCGTGTTCAAACGTGTGGCCAGCGAGGGTCGCATGATTCGCTTCGATGTTCAACTTAAAGTGGTGAATCAGGTCGTACTTGTAAAGGAACGCGATTGCGCTTGCTGCGTCGTAGTCGTACTGATGCTTGGTCGGCTCTTTCGGTTTCGGCTCGATCAGGAACTGGCCGGTATAGCCGATCTCCTTCGCGTAGGCGATGGCCATGTGGTAGAAGCGCGCGAGATTGTCGAGTTCAAGCCCCATGTCCGTGTTAAGCAGCGTCTCATAGCCTTCGCGCCCTCCCCAGAACACGTGATTTTCGGAACCAAGCTCTTTGCCGATCTCAAGGCTCTTCTTGACCTGGCCAGCCGCGTACGCGAAGACGTCGGCGTTCGGCGAAGTTGCGGCACCATGCACAAAGCGCGGGTTAGTGAACATGTTTGCAGTGTTCCACAGCAGCTTCACGGAGGAGGTCTTCATGTAGTCCTTGATCATTGAGACGATCACGTCGAGGTTGCGATTGGTCTCAGTCAGCGTGTCGCCCTCCGGCGCAATGTCTCGATCGTGGAAGGCAAAGTATTTCAAACCCAACTTTTCAATCAGTTCAAACGCAGCTTCGACGCGCGCCTTCGCGAGGTCCATACCAGTGTAGCCGTTCCACGGGCGTTGCATCGTCGCAACGCCAAATGGGTCGCTGCCGTCGGCGACCAGTGTGTGCCAATATGCGACGGAGAAGCGCAGATAGTCCTCCATCCGCTTGCCAAGAACGATTTCGTCCGGGTTGTAGTACTTGTATGCGAGCGGGTTATTCGACTCCGAGCCCTCAAATTGAATCTTGCCGACGCCCTCGAAGTAAGTCATGATTTGTCTCCTCCTTTAGCTTTAGAAAGCTTCTGTTGTATACTCTCTCTCTACGACGATAGTTGGTTCACCTGTGACTTCAAACGATCCCTTCAGACGAATGTCCTCTGATGAACTGCCGACCATTACCTCAAACGCGCCTGGTTCAACGACGTAGTGCAGATTCACATCGTGGAACCCGAGCGACGAAACCGGCAGCACGAACGTCACCGTCTTCGTCTCGCCTGTCGCAAGCGAGACCCGCCGGAAGCCTTTCAGTTCCTTCACGGGCCGCGTCAAGCTGGCGACCGGGTCGTGAACGTAGAGCTGTACCACTTCGTCTCCAGCGACAGACCCCGTGTTCGTGACATCGACTTGAATCGTCACCCGGTCACTCACTGTCAGGGGGGAGCCGGAGATGACGAGGTTTGCGTACGAGAACTCTGTGTAGCTGAGGCCGTAACCGAACGGATACAGCGGTTTAGAACTCATCTCGACGTAGTCGCCTTTCCAATGAGAGCGCCCGCCGGACGGTTTGTGGTTGTAGTACACTGGCACTTGGCCAACCGATCGCGGAAAAGACATCGGCAGCCGACCGCCCGGGTTGTAGTCCCCAAACAGCACATCCGCGATCGCCGCAGCGCCCTCTTCGCCAGGCAACCACGCTTCCAGAATCGCCGGCACGTGATCGTTCATCCAGTTGATCGAGAGCGGTCTCCCATTCACAAGCACCGCGACAACCGGTGTGCCCGTCGCGTGCACGGAGCGAACTAGCTCCTCTTGCATGCCAGGCAAATCAAGGCTGGCGCGGTCGAGCGACTCACCCGACGAGCAGCCGTCGATGAGCCCTGCCTTGTCGCCGACCACGAGAATCGCAACGTCTGCCTGTTTTGCGGCGGCAACGGCCTCGTCAATACCTTCTTGCGATCCCGTCAGTGTATCGGCGCCTTCTGCAAACAAGACGCACGTCTCTGGCGACACCTTGTCACGGATGGCTTCGAGCACGCTGATGATGGAGACGAAGTTGACATCGAGTTCAATTTTGTCTGGCACCGCTGTGTTGAACGTGTTGGTCATGTCCTGGAGGGTTTCGATATGGCATGGGTATGCATAGTCGCCGAGCAAATGGCGGACGCTGTTTGCATTCGGGCCAATCACGGCGACCGTCCCCACGTTCTTGCTGAGTGGCAACAGGTTGCCTTCATTTTTGAGCAGAATCATCGACTGCTGCGCAATCGTCCGCGCCAGCCTGCGCTGCTCCTGATTGTCGAACACCTCCACGACGCGCGACTCGTCCACATACGGGTTCTCGAACAGCCCCATGCGGAACTTCGCGGTCAGCACGCGCCGGACAGCTGCGTCGACGAGTTCCATATCAATCGCGCTTTGCTGAATCAGCTCCACGAGCGGCGCACCGTAGCAGTCAATACTTGGTAATTCAATGTCGACACCTGTTCGCAAGGCTGTGCGCGCAGCCCCCGGCTTGCCTTCGGCCAGGTGATGGTAGCTCTGTAGCATATCGATGGCGAAGTAGTCCGAGACCACAATGCCGTCAAAACCCCACTCCTTACGCAACACCTCTGTCAGGAGTTCGCTCGAAGCGTGACACGGCACACCGTCTAGTTCGTGATAACCTGGCATGATGGAGCCAAGCTTGCCTTTTCGGACGACCGCTTCAAATGGTTGCAGGAAGACGTCGCGCAATTCTCGCGGTGCAATGTGCGGTGGAGCCCAGTTCATACCGCCTTCAGACACGCCGTAGCCGACGAAGTGCTTGCCAGTCGCAATCACGCCGTTTCTCACATCATTGGTCTGCAAACCGCGCACGTACGACAGCCCCATCTGTGTGACCAAGTAGGGGTCTTCGCCAAACGTCTCTTCGACGCGGCCCCAGCGGGCGTCGCGCGTGACGTCCAGAAGTGGCGCCAAGGCCTGGTGAGCGCCGACCGACTTCATCTGTGTGCGGATGACTTCCCCCATCGCCTCGGTCAGATCAGAGTTCCACGTACTCGCCACGCCGATCGTCTGCGGGAAGAGAGTCGCTCCTTTCGCCATGTAGCCGCTGCACGACTCCTCGTGCACCAAGGCCGGAATGCCAAGGCGCGTCTCATTCACGAGGTAGCGCTGGATATCATTTGCAACCTTTGCGCTATCCACAGGGTCAAGGCTGCTTGCGCCACCAATCCGCGTGATCTGGCCGATCCCGTTCTTCATCCGTGCGTCCGCTTTGACTGTGGAGAACGCCGAGCGCTCTAGCACTTCGTACACCCACAGACTACCAATCTGCGCGGACTTTTCCTCTGGCGTCATCTGCGACAGCAGGTGTTCGACGCGTTCCTCAACGGGCCGACTCGGGTCCCGGTACAGTTCACTCATGCTTGCAACCTCCTTGCCAACCCGTTCAGGTCATGCATCAAGTTCTTTGTCTCCCTATAACCCTTCTGGAACAAGGGGTACAGGTCGTTGTAAAACTCTACCCAGTCCGCGCGCGGCGGAACGCTGTTGCCAGTGCCAAGCCACGCTTGTATCGATGCTGGGTCTTCGGTCAGGGCGCCAATCCCTTGCGCAGCCAGGATCGCACCGCCGAGCGCCGGTCCGTGACTCGCCTGCATAATCTGCACGGGATTGCCGATGATACTCGCGAACACTTCCATCCACAGCCGTCCGCCAGCGCCGCCACCGGATGCTTTCCAGCCGGACGACTTCACGCCGATCTGTTGCATGACCTCCCAGCAGTCTCGCAGACTGAACGAAACGCCTTCGAGGATAGCTCGGACAAGGTGCGCGGCGGTATGCTGCCACTGCAGACCAATCCAGGCGCCGCGCGCTTGTGAGTCGAGGTGCGGACTGCGCTCTCCCATCAGGTATGGCAAAAACAACAGACCGTCCGCTCCCGGCGCGACCGTCTCCGCCTCCTTCATTAGCAGCGTGTAGACATCACTGCCTGACCGAGTAGCGACGGTCTGCTCCATTTGGCCGAAGCGGTTTCGGTACCACTGCAGCGATCCACCCGCAGCCTGGGTGACGCCCATCACAAACCAGCTGTTTCGCTGGGCGTGGCAGAAAGTGTGCAGTCTACCTCCTGGATCACGCAAAGACTTGTCCGTAACAGCCAGCACCACGCCGGACGTACCGAATACCGCGGATACGGTACCAGGCACGACGATGCCAAGACCGATCGCGCCCGCTGCTTGATCGCCAGCTCCCGCCACCACCGGAACGCCCTCAGGCAAACCGAGCAGCTGCGCCGCGGCTGCCGACAGGTGACCGACGACTTCGTTCGCTTCATATACCGGCGGCAGCCACTCCATCGGTACGCCCGCGGCTTTACACATCTCCTCAGACCAAGTTCGCTTCGCGACATCAAGCATCAGCGTGCCGGACGCGTCCGATACGTCTATCGCTAACACATCGGTCAGTCGATAACGTATGTAATCTTTTGGTAGCAGCACCTTATTGATCCGGTTGTACAGGTCACGCTCGTGGTTTCGCATCCAGAGGATTTTCGTAATCGTGAAGTTAGGCAGCGGCGGGTTTTCAGTGAGTTGAATCACTGTGTCCCGCCCAACCGTGCGCTCCAGTTCCAACGCTTCGGCGTCCGAGCGCAGGTCGCACCAGATAATCGACGGTCGAATCACGCGCCCGTCCTTGTCGAGCGGCACAAGACCGTGCATTTGCCCGGACAGGCCAATGCACGCCACTGAGACATCACCCGCCTTTGCCAACACTGTCTGAATTGCCGTGACGGTTGCATTCCACCAATCCTCCGGATTCTGCTCGGCATACCCCGGTTTTGGAGTCAACATCTCGTACGATACTGTCGCGACCGATACGATGGAGCCATCAAGAGCGACAGCAATTACCTTGGTGCCCGAGGTGCCAACGTCAATGCCCAAAACAACTTGTCTGTTCATGTGTCACCTCGATATATCTGTCATCGCTAAGCTTACTTGCCGAACCCAACCAACATGCCCCGGCGCAGGTATTTTCCCGCAAAAATGTACGCCAGAATGAGTGGCAGAGCCGAAAAGAGAACGACTGCCATCGTCACGGGCACGTCGATCGTGTGCTGACCCTGGAATTGGACGATCGCGAGCGGAAGTGTCTGAACCGATTGGCTTTGTGTGAGTACTAAAGGAAACAAAAAATTGTTCCACGACTGGATGAATTCATAGATTCCGACCGACACAAGAGCAGGCATCGACAGCGGTGCTACCAGATGAAGCACGATCTGGAAGTCTGTCGCCCCCTCAAGTCCCATCGACTCGTACAGTTCGTTCGGAATATCGCGAACGAAGTTCACTAAAATCAGCAACGACAGTGGCAGGCCAAACGCGACCATCGGCAGAATCATGCCGATCAGCGTGTCGTATAGTCCAAACTTGTTGATCAAAATGTAGACCGGAATGATAGCCGCCTGAATTGGCAGTGCCAGCCCGACCAAAAACACGTTAAATACCGTGCGCACCGTGCGACTATGCGAGCGGACGATGACGTAAGCGAGCAACAGTGCAAACACTACAATCAGGACTACGGAACAAACAGAGACGATGGCGCTGTTCAGGAAGTAGTGAAAAAACCCGGCCTGCAGCACTTGTGCGTAATTGCTGAGCGTCGGATGCGACGGCGGCAGCCATGGCTTGCCAATCAAATACCCGTTTTGCGTCCGGAAACTGGTCATAACCATGTAGAGCAGCGGGTATCCCGCGATGATCAGCCAGATTGTGCCGAAGGTCGTAAAAGCGATCCCGTAACCAGTAACTTTCCTCTTCCGCTTGTTGGGTCTGACTTTCGCTCGTTGAACACTTGCGGTCTGTGTCCCCATCTCAGTCACGTCCCCTCCATCTGACTTTCCATCTTGTTAAACCCGGTGAACTTGAGAATCAGAATGGACAAGAGCAGTCCGGCAGCTGCGAGAATGACAGCGATTACGCTACCTGCTCCAATGTTCAGATTGGTGAACGCTTCTTTATACATGTCCATCGCCAAAACTTCGGTGGAGTCACCAGGGCCACCGTTCGTCACCACGTAAATCAGGTCAAAGTAGGTGAGCGTACCGGTAAGGATCAGAACCGTCGTCGTGATGATCGTGTACTTCAACTGCGGCAGCGTGATGTGGAAGAACGCCTTTAATGGCCCAGCTCCGTCCAGCATCGCCGCTTCATAGAGGGACGCCGGGATCTGCTTGACGCCACTTTGATACAAGAGAGAGTTGAATGGTATAAATTGCCACGCGATGATGCATGCGACGACCAACATTGCTAGGTGCGGGTTACCCAGCCAATTCTCCGTGCCGTTACCAATGCCGACTGCTTGCAACAAGGTGTCGATGAGACCGAACTCAGGATCGAGGATGTACGACCACGTGATGCCGATGGCGACCGCAGAGAACAGCAACGGAATGAAGTACACCACACCGTAGACAACGCGATGCCGCTGCTTGCCTGCCATAAACACGCCAAGTACGAGACTGAGTGGGTTCTGCAACAGCCAACACAGCACCATCAATTCGATGGTCAGCCACAGGGAGTGCAAAGCTTGCCCATCGTCAAAAGCATGCGTCCAGTTGTAGAAGCCAACCCAAGTCGCCTTTGAGACACCGTCCCAATTCAAGCCGCTGTAGTATACAGCAACCAACATGGGCACCAGCGCGAATACGCCGAAAAAGAGGGCGGCTGGCAGCATCATCACCCAACGCTGCCAGTTCATACGAGAGCCTAGCATTTGTGAACACTCCTTACATGTCGCGGACAGCTGGGAGAGTTACCCCTCCCGACCACCAGCTCACTTGTTGAGATATGAATTCATGTCCGACACAAACTGGCTCGTTGTCATCTGGCCGACCATGAACTTGCCAAGGTCCGTATCGAGTTCGTTGCCTTCTGCTGCCGGAAGCGCCGTGTCCCAGGACTGCTGGAAGTACGGAGCGTTCTTCACCAAGTTGTAGTAGAACGTCTCGTAAGCTGCTTCCTTGGAATGCTTCAGCTGGGCTTCGATCCCATTGACCGCAGGAACATAGCCGATGTTGAGCAAGTCCTTGACGTTCTGCGAGTCGAGATTGTAGTTCTTCAGGAAGTTAATCGCCGCTTTCTGCTGTGCAGGGGTTGCAGATGTCGGAATCGAATAGAAGTCACTCGGGTTGCCTGCGACGTCAGCCGGATTGCCCTTACCGCCAGCCACAGCCGGGAACGGGAAGTAGCCAAGCTGCGAGATGAAGCTGCTGTCGCTTGTCATGATGGAGCCGTATCCCCAGCTGCCCATCAGCCACATAGCTGCTTTGCCGCTGTATAACAAGGCCGCGTCGGACCCATCGTTCGAACCGACTGAGCTGTAGCCAGGTTCGAAGGCGCCTGCTTTGACCAGTTGCTGCATGTCATTGAGAGCTTGCACAATGGCCGGATTGTTCCATGCATCCGCTTTCCCAGCCGCGACATTGTTGTACGGCTGCTGACCACCGATGCGGTCGACGAGGTACTCGAAGTACATTAGGTATGGCCAGTTGTCCTTGCCGCCAACCGCGATTGGAATGATACCGTGCGACTTGAACACCTGAATGTCAGATAAGAGCTGACTCCAGGTGGTCGGCGGTGTGAGGTTGTACTGCTTGAACAACTTTTTGTTATAAAAGAAGTTCACAGGTTGCATGTTGCCGTACGGAATACCGTACACCTTGCCGTTAAATGTGACGGATTTCATGACGGAAGGCAGGTACTTATTCTTCCAGGACGGGTCAGCATTCAGCTGTGATGTCAGGTCAACCACTTTGCCCGGGGTCACATAGTTCTCGAGGCGACCGCCACCCCAGTTCATAAAGATCGTGGCTGCCTGGCCTGCGCCCATCGCAATCTGCAACTTCTGGATATACGGTGTCGATTCAAAGTACTGCGCCGTAATCGGTGCATTCGGATTAGCCTTGTTGTAGCTCGCAATCAGGCTGTTATCTGTCTGTTCAGCTACGCCGCTATCAACGCTCCATAGAGTCAACTGTGTTTCTGCACCTGAAGTTGTCGTGCTGTTTCCGTTGTTAGACGTTCCGCCACTAGTCCCACAACCAGCAACAAACCCAGTTATTGTGAGAACGCTTACACCTGCGAACAATGCCTTGCTAACCTTCTTCACATTTGTTCACCCCTGCTCATTAAGTTTGGTTATCAAATAAACTAAATAGAATTGTAGATCGTTTTTCATTGGGTTACAACACCAATTTGCAAGATTCGCCGAAACCGCTCTCATTTTTCGTACTCAGGTCATCTACATAGCCTCATCCAGGCGAACAAAACGATACCCAAGTCGCAGGCAAACCTCAATCAAATACGGCAGCGCGTCGACGGTCCCCGCCACATTGCCCGCGCTGTGGTGCAAGAGGATCGCGCCATTCTCTAAAGCCGGCACGACATTCGCCACAATCTGAGGCCCAGTTATCCCTAACCAGTCGAGCGAATCTACAGTCCATAGGACAACCTCGTAACCCGCGTCCGCGATGGCTCGCCCCTGCTCCGCTCCGAGTTCCCCGTATGGCGGACGAAACCAGCGCGGGCGCTCGCCTGTAGCCTCTTCAATTGTGTCCGTTGTATTCTCTACTTCTCGCAAAAGCTCGGAGACAGTGACGTCGGAAGCGTGCGGATGACTCCAGGTGTGGTTAGCAATTTGGTGTCCCGCTACGACAATTCGCTTGGCTACAGACCAGTTGGCAGCAACCTGAACACCCAGGCAAAAAAACGTTGCACTAATCCCATATCGTTGTAGGATGTCGAGCACGCTCGGTGTGAATTCGGTGTCCGGCCCATCATCGAAGGTAAGTGCCAGCACCCTCTCTGAAGTTGCTAGTGCCCTTATCCCTGGCGGAGTGTCTCTATGACTCTTGGCGTCATTGTGCATGCAATCCCCCTCCCGTTCCGTTCGTATCCGTACACATTCACGCTTTTGTTAGTTTGTTTGACATCAAAACAAATAAAAGTATAATTTAAAATGTGAGAAAAGGAAAAAGGACTGTATAATAAGTCATTATCAGTCAGCATCGAAATAAGTCATTGACATCGCGGGCAAACTTCACACTAAACACAATTCTATTACCAGATTGGAACATGTCATATGAGAACTGGCGATCAGACACTAATCAAAGAACTGAACAAGAATATCATTATGAACCTGATCCGTAATCAGAGTCCTATCTCCCGCGCACAAATTTCGGTAGAAAGCGGCCTGAACAAAGCGACGGTATCTTCCATCGTCGATGAATTTATCCAAGAGGGCCTCGTGATTGAACTCGGACCTGCCCGCTCGGCGATCGGACGCCGCCCCCGGATGCTTGGATTCAATGCAACCGCTGGCTACGCCATTGGTGTTGAACTTGGCATAGAGTATGTCCACGTGCTGACAGTGGACTTGGCGGGCCGCGTCGTCTCCAGCCACGAGTCGCCCCTACCCACCACCGACGTTCGAAGCGTCGTCGCGGAAATCGTAGCATGCATTAAGGAAGAAATTTCCAATATTCCCGATTCAGATCTTGGCATCATTGGCGTAGGTCTCGGTGTCCCCGGCTTGGTCGACTTCTCTTCGGGCAACGTTCTTTACTCGCCAAACCTTGGGTGGTCGGATGTTCCCTTACGGGCTTATCTGGAGGCGCACATCAACCTCCCGATTTTTATTGACAACGAAGCAAACACGGGTGCACTGGCAGAACAGTTGTTCGGGGTAGGCACAGCTGACGAAAACGCTGTGTATTTTAGTGTCGGGACCGGGATCGGCGTAGGCATCATTTTGAATCACGGACTGATCCGCGGCAGCGGTGGCACAGCTGGCGAGTTTGGGCACATGATTGTTGAAGCCCGAGGCCTGCGGTGTTCCTGTGGGAGTCGCGGCTGTTTGGAAATGTACGCATCGACGCGCGCGCTTGTCAGCAAATACGCGCAGCTCGCTGGAACCACCGTGTCTTTCGACGAAATCATGCGCAGACTTCGCGATGGCGAAAACAATGCGGTGCAAGCTGTCAACAGCATCGGGCACTATCTCGGTACGGGTATCAGTAACGTTATTAACGGTCTCAACCCCAGCCTCGTCGTCATTGGCAATCGCCTGAGCGAAGCCGGGGAATGTCTGCTGAATTCGGTCAAGGACGTGATCCATAGCTCAGCACTCGATGTGCCAGCGTCGCTCGCGCGCGTCGAACTTTCTTCGTTAGGGCGCAACGCGACGGCTACGGGTGCGGCCTCTCTGGCGCTGAACGACTACTTCCAAGGGCCATTCCCGTATGCACACACGGAACCTTCGCGGGTCGGGGGGCGGCAAGGTTAGGGACTAAGGGAAGGGTAGGCCAAACTTGCTGAAAAACCATGCTTGCTACGCCACTCGCCAAAGTGCCAAGTCTACCACGATGGCTTCGTTCCAGTATTTTTTTGAATATCCTATCCTCCCTTCCAACTTATAACCGCTTCACCAGCACAGATTCTACCAGATCGACGACCCACTGTGCAGAAGCTGACACCGATCCTTGCGCAGACTTCGCTTTCCCGCCGCCTTTACTGTCAAGCGCGGGCAGAACCTCCTTGACGAGTGTGTAGGCATCAACTACCGCGTCTTCCGACGCCTGGAAGACCAGGTGCGTCCGCCGTCCTCGCCCGCGAAGACGACGAAAATGCGGCTCTCCGCAGACGATCGACACACGGACGCCGCGCATGCGCTCCGTTGTCAACAACAAGCGGAATCCCCTCCTCCGACATACACTAACTAGTGGCCCTTGAAAAAATCTACATTTTTGCAGCGATCAGGTCGGCCCAATTAGGAAATATGTTATCGATCACGGTGCTTCAATGAGCCTGGAGTTATTACTTGGACACACCTCCCCCCTCCCAATCAAAATTCACTTTACCCCTACTCTAAGAGTTTCTTAAAACAAGAAGAAACACAGTGTATAAATGCTTCTTTTTGCATATTCATTCAAATTTATGTGATGGTCGATCTTGCGCTATTGCTCCCATTACTGCAGTAGCAAGTCTGAAAGCTGCTTTCATAGACTTACTATTTTATGTATGATGTATGAAAAGGAGTGAGAACCTTGTTCGTGGTCAACGTTGAAGCCGCCATATACAGAGATGACGTGTGGCTGGTAATACGAAGAAGCCTAAAGGAATCCCATGCAGCAGGCATGATTTCGTTAGTAGGCGGTAAAGTGGAACATGAAGGTAATCAGAGTGATATCTTGGAACGTACTCTTCGACGTGAAATTGCAGAAGAGGTTGGCATTGAAGTATCTGATGCCATTCATTATGTCCACAGCACATCGTTTGTGGCAGACGACGGTGACAACGTTATTGACGTGGTTTTTCTCTGCGAATACCTGAATGGCGAAGCGGTTTGTAAGAGTCCTGATGAAGTAGACGCTGTACTCTGGCTCCCCATTGAGCAAGTTCTCGGAGACGATGCAACTCCGCCGTGGACAAAGGAAAGTCTGAAACTTGCCCATGACATGAGAAAAAGACTTGGGAGCTAAATGACTTCTCTCCATACCCTTTGTACTGTAGCTTCATTCTCATCGACTGATACCAAAAAGACATCTGGATTGCTCAATCTAGCCCATTCATCGAACCCAAATCGTGCATCGAAATGTCTGAGCAACAAAATCATTAAATTTCCGTGGGTAACAACTGCGTTACATGTAGTTTCGGTTGAGACAAAATCATCTATGGCATGAACAACACGTTCCATGGCATGCTTGCTGGACTCTCCGCCGTCAAATGACAAATCGAAGTCATCGAACGTCTTCCGAAGACAGTCCAACCAGTTATCCATATTCGAACCACTCAAAACTCGTTCCGACAAACGATTATCGACCGTCAGTGGAATATTGTTCCCTTGAACAAACGGAGCGACACTTTGCTGAGCACGCAAATAAGGACTGCAAATGATTCGCTCAATTCCTATGTCTTTAAGGAAATTGGCAAGTAACTCCGCTTGTTCAAATCCTTTGGCAGTGAGAGGTGCATCCTCCGACTAACCTGTCGCTTCACAATGACGGATAACATAAATTTGCATCAACATTCCCCCAGTAAACTAAGTTCTTCTTCTGTAGTTCTTCTGCCCAAGTACGCAACAACTGCGCAGGGCTGACTGCTGCATATTGATACATCAACAGAGCCACAATGTTGTGGCTGACATGCCTCCGTTTGACAGCCGCGACTAGCAAATGGACTGGGCGAGGACCACTGATTTACTGACTGTATCCAACACAACCGATTGCACATTGTTCTTTGACACAAAAATCTCTTCGCCGTCATTCCCAATGCAATAGGCAATTGGAATTGAGACGTCACTATTTCGAAATGATCCATCTGCGTGACTGGCACCAATAATCATTGTTCTGTATTCAGCTGCGACTTTCCTTGCCTCGGAAATCCACTCTTCGAACTGTTCCTCACTGAACATCCCGACTCCGATTGGATGGGCAATCAGGTCAATGCCAACTAGGTCTTGTGATTTTAGACCTTGTACCATCAATTCATCACACAGAATATGACCGATTTTCAGCCCGTCCTCAACTGCAAATGCAGTGTCACTGTACTTGATTCTGTCGATGACGATTTCCCCTTGGCGGTTAATCATAATCACGCGGTCTTTCGGTTTTTCGTGTAATCTTCGATAACCACCAATGAGTACAACGCCATACTTCACGGCTAACGTGCATGCCTCTTTTACATTTTCGTTTAAGTATCCTTCTGGAAAGATGACTGCGTCGACGTGTGGATTACTCTGCAGTTCCCTCTCTAACTGCACTATCGCTTTTTCAAGTTTTGGTTGCACGATTAGTACCTTCATACGACAGCTCCAGTCAAATTTACTCATATGGTTGATATGGGACATTCCTGCCCTATAATGACATAACCAGGAAAGTTCCTTGGTTTATATTTATGCACAGACGGGAGCAAATCCTTGTTGAAGATCAGCCACCGTAAACTGAGAAAGGACGGGAATGTCATAACTCGGCAACAATAACTTCAAGAACGAATACTGTCCATTATTGCTTGAACATAAACGGCATCTGTGAGGCTCGGTAGGTTATCGACAGTTTCACCTGCAATGGATTTTGCCAGGTCACTATATAGGTGCCATTGTGCGTGAACGTAACCCTGAATGTCTTTTGGGAAGTCAGACACGTCCATAGTTTCTTCAACTGATACTGGAACGAAATCGGGTGCACAAGTCGTGGCTATTAGCAGTTGATGTCCGCTTATTCTCAGTGTTCCTTCCGTACCGAAAATCTCGATACGTGGTAGACATCCAATGCTCGCAACCGTACAACTGACGGAAAACGTGGTTCCATTTTCGAAAATACCGATGAATGAAAAACTGTCGTCTGCTGTCTTCCTTGTCGGCACTTGATTCATGGTTATTCCTTTGACTGTAGATACTTCTCCAAGCCAATGACACAAAGCATCAATGATGTGAGACCCTATTGCTCCTAACATTCCGCCTCCTTGCTCTGCTTCCGAGTCCCATCCAGGTTCGAATTCTTGAATCCGTCCCCATATCTGCCACGCCTCTGACCAACTGACGTGAAGAATCTTACCTAATGTACCTTCGTTCAAAACTCGTTTTATGGCTTTCCGTTCGGGCAAGTATCTCCATTCGAAATTCATAGCTGTTACACACTCTGATAATTTTGCGGCTTGTTCCATAGCCCTTGCTTCCACGAGATTCAATGCAGGCGGTTTTTCGCACAGAACGTGTACACCATAAGACAACGCTCCAAGGGTCATTAACTTGTGATCTGCTGGTCTGGTAGCAAAAACCACAAGGTCAATCGGAGCCTGTTCTAACATCTGTTTCCAATCATCATAGGCATGAGGTATTTGAAATGTGGATGCAACTGCTGAAGCCCGACCAGGACGCTGGCTTGCAATAGCCAAAAGGTCGTACGCTGGATGGCGTGCCAAGATTGGCGCATGTACCGTTGCTCCAAACCCAGTCCCTACGATTCCAACACGGATTGACAAACCAACCATTCCTTTCTTGTCGATTATGCTGTGATTTGTCGCAAACCGGCCAGATTGCGCAAGATTCAGAAAGTAAACGCCATCGTATAATCATACAACAGGTGGCACTCAGGGAATTAGAATTTTTGCCCCCTTATGCGACAGACGCAACCACCTTGAAACGAATTCCATTATACTGGCTTGCGGGACACCACTATCAGAAAATGAGGGTTTGTCATAAGTTAATTATATAACGCTGTTTTCTCCGGGATTTTTTTATAAACTCACTCACCGGTTTAGGCTCAATGATATGTACAAGAGTAAAATCCCCTGTCGTCACATTGATAATCTCAGACATAGGTCGTCGAAAGAAGGTTACTTCAACGGGACCAGATTCCTTCTTGTTCAACACTTCCTCCAATAATTCATGAACAAAGTAGTCAGGTCTGTCAAACAACTTAAAATCCATAAACGGATGATGCACGGAATACACAAACCGTCCCCCCGTCTTTATCACCCGGTGAAATTCTTGAAAAGTGGTTGTCCAATCATCGAAATAGTGAAGTGTCAACGAGCTCAATATGATGTCAAAGGTCTCATCTTCAAATAGAAGAACTTCACTCAGATCTTGTTCCAACACCGTGACCTGTGGACCAACTCTTATTCTAGTCGCCTCCACCATTTCCGGACTCAAATCTATAGATGTCACATTTGCACCGCGTTGCATGAATTGCTATGTATACCAGCCAGCGGCACATCCCGCATCAAGAACTTTTAACCCAGTCATATTGTGCGGCAATAATTTCATCATGGCTGGACGTTCGTAAAAAGCATTAAATCCACTTGTTGTATCGACATTCTTTTCATAATCTTGAGCAAGTTTTGAGTAGGCTACTCGCACTTTGTCTTTCAGATTTAGTACCTCCTATTTGGTACATGCTATCTTGCTACCGTTAGTCCGCAAGACTTGTCCTGTATAATCCCTCGTTGAGCCGGTTCCATTTTGTGATCGCGGATAAATTCATTGCCGAATTTATCGATCTGAAGTGTTGTGACACCTTAAGTTATAAACGTCTCTAGCACGCGGTGGTATTCGGCATCAACTTTGCCTGCGACGCGAATTGCATCAATTTCAAATTCGCTCTTGAGAGAAACCATAATCTATCCGCTATCTATAACAATAGTCTTGTTGCGCACTTCTGCCCAAGTGCGCAATAGTGCTGGCTCGTCACTTCCGCATATTCATGCACGACACGATGTCGGCACCCTGTTGTACCTGACCAACGTTCTACTGTATACACTGAGCCTCAACACATCCTTAGGAGTTCCACAATCGCCTGAATAATGACTTCAGGTCTGTCTTCATAAACAGAATGAGTTGAATTAATTGCTGTAATGAACTGGCTCTGTCCCGACAGTTTGCTCTGTTCAAGAATTAAATCATGCCACGTCTGTTCAAATAGCTCTGCTTCATCTTTCGGAATTCCATCATTCATTAATATCTGAATACAATATTTCGAATCCCTGGCAATCACTTTTAACGGAACGTCAGGGAATTGTCCCGATTCCTTTGTTTCCTTGGCACATTGATACCAAACTTCTACCTCTTGAAGCATCGTTTTATACAAGGTGGGATTGGTATAAAACCTTGAAATCCGTTCTCTTGTGTCTTTAGAAAGCTGAGACCGACTGTGATTCAATATATCGGAGTTACATTCAGAAATCTCTGTCGGAGTCATAGAAGCGTAACGTTTACATTCGGCTATCCAGTCAGCGTCTGACTGCTGTTCGTTTAGATTGGGTATTGGTAATAAGTTTAACCTGCTTAGATCAACGGAGGTTGAGTCGACAAGTGCAACGCCAGCAACACTATCGGGATATTCACGAGCAAAACGTTGCACACAAAGCCCCCCATAAGAATGACCTGCCAGGATTATTGGCGTATAAACCTGTAATGCACCCAACAACGACCGTAAATCCCGGACGGTCTGTAGGACCGATGCTCCAAATGGATTGGGTTCACTTTCACCACAGCCAGCTCGGTGAAAGCAAATCACTTTACACATATCAGAAAGTGCACGGATAACCTCGTTCCAGTCATCAATGGAAGAATTCATCCCCGGCAACACCACAACTGTCTTTTCGCCTGTTCCACGAATTTCAGTCTCAAGTTTTCTTTCCCCTATGCTTATGAGACGCCTCATTGGACCCTCCAGTTTGACCACTGTCGTTGTCTAATAACGATGCCCCAGCAAATCTAGTCTAAGGCAACATACTGAGGAAAGCAGGAAGCTCCTTCACGATGTAATCGACCGTGATTTTTGGGTAGTTGTCAGAATCCTGAGTTACAGTTGCTATAAACTCAACAGCCGTCCTAATTTTTGTTTTTGCTAAACGAATTTGAACTGCGAAATCCGACTCTGATGGCAATGTGTCCTCGTACCTGTCTCTGTAGAACCCTTTGTAAGTCTGAGCAAGTTGAGTTTCCAAAGATAGGTCTCCGGTTCTCATGTTTGGCATCGTGATTGCCAAGTCAATTGCTGGATTCCCTTCGCAAAATTTTTCCCAATCAAGCATCACAAGTTCTCCGCTGGAATGCAAGCGACAGTTCGTTGGGTTAGGGTCAACAGATAAACAGCAATGTGGCACAAAGAGGGTTTGAGATAGGTGTTGTGCATTTCTCAGCATGTGCTTGATTTCTTCGCTTTTGGAGCAGCCGTTATACCATATAAAAGCCTGCTCTGTCATTTTGTCATCTCATTTAGGACGATACCACGTGGCATCTTGGTCGAACGAGATATGCGTCAAACTGTAAGAATGTAGTTTGCACAACATGCTGATTTGCGTCGGGTTGTTCTTCCACTGTTCTTGAGGAAAGACTTCAGGCACATATTTGAGAGCGATCCAGTTGGTATGAACTGAATCAATCCCTGCTCAGTAATGTTGTGCAAGGTGGACGCCATGTTCAAAAAGGGAGGGTGAGTATAGTTCGTAAAATTACCGCTCTCTGTTACGAGTCGACGACTTGACCACGACGGCTTCGCTTGTATATTGGAGCCTGCTCGTAGAAGATTGCGATCCCGCGACGCCTCTCAGCGATTCGATGCCAACTAAGTGTCCAAACTTGGATTGCAAAAATTTCATCATGTCATTTGGGTAACCCCTTGGATGTTTCATCATTTTCCACCTGTTCGATTTCGTGATCATCCGAATATCGTTTTGCTCACCTAACCTGCCCGTTAACCGAAGAATTGAAACGTCTGAAACCGGATATTTATGCGATGTTCAGTTTGTGAACTACAGTTCCTCAAAGCGAATGATACGTAGTCCCTGCATTTCAATATCTGGAATTCGTATGTCGTTCGTTAGAAAAGCAGAGACTTCCTCAATCAGACCAGTAGCTAATTGGATGGCATCAGGTGACTTTAGGGAAGGGTATTCCGCGCGCAATTCTGCGGAACGATAAGCTATCCTAGTGTCAACATCACGTACTGTGAGATGTGGAAACTGCATGACAGCTTGACGGTATAAATCTGCAAGATGTCGTTTCTTCTGACGAATTGGTTGAACCAATGTCTCCAGAAGCGTTAGTGAAGAGGTGACACCCGATATTTCTCCGGTTTCAATTGAAGAGAAGATTGGCGCAAGCTTTTCACTCCAAGGGGAGCCTCCAATATAATAGATGAAACAGTTTGTATCCAGTGCAATCCGCCTGATACCATGGAATGAAGGCTTAGTCCCATGCTTGATCCTCTTCCTTCACTGCGCTATCCGCCTCTTCCGCTGTCTTCCATATTTGACCACCAAGTGATTTCAGATATTCAGTGTAACTTGGAACTGCCCGAACGCGTACATCTCCTTCCTCTGTCGGTTCCCAGATTAGGACATCTCCTTCATGAAGATTCAGGCTCTTCCTAATTTGAAACGGGAGTACTGTCTGAAAATTTTTCCAATTCTGCTGTTTGCAAGCACAATGGCACATCCGAGCCACATTATCATTTCGCTTTTAATCTACATATCATTATGCTTTGTGCATGGAGGGATATTAACGGTATGAACAATGAATCGTATCATACTCGATGGAAGGTACACTCTCCGTTATTTGTCTGTCATTACACATTTTCAGGATTACACCGGTATTTCGACATGACGAAAGGTCGAGCCTTCTTCGGCTAAACTGCCCAAAAACGCAGTAAGCGCCGTGATACGAAAATGAATGTTCAAAAAATCATCCACAGGAGGTTTACTCAATATACTCCCGCTTTAGTGCCCATGCTCCCTCGTACGATGTTTATGTTCCGCTCGTAATTAAAGCACTCCTCGATACTGAAGACTTAGCCACTTTCCTTTTTGACGGAGCGCTATCAAGTACGGATACCGCCAGAACGAGCAGAGCGGAACACACATCCCCAATAACGATGTAGCTTCACACAAGCCTTGAACGGCATTCACTTTCTCTATGTCCGCAAAACCAATGACTGGGTGCATCGCATGGTCCAGAATCATGAGGTTAATGATGACAATGAACGCTACCATCAACAATAAGAATGGAGTAAGTACTTTCACGGATGACATTAAACGTGGCGATTTCTTGTGAAGTCGCCATCTTCCAGCGAAAGCTCCTGTTTCAATACTACAAACAGAATGCAACTTGTCTACATGCATAGTAACCAATATTTTCCGATAGCGTATCCTTTGAATAACGGGTATCCACACCAAAATGGCTAAACAAATCCATGGAACATCGAATCTAAACCAATTAGGTATCTGTTCCTTATATGACGGCAAATGGAACATTACAGTTAACGCTACTGACAAGCACCCGACCAATACAAGACAATAAATCACCAATTGCGATGTCTTTATATACGAATAAATACGAGCATTATCCAATTTCTGCATCACCTGAGTCCCTCCCAGTAGATATACTGCGTGAGTCAGTTGCTAACGAGCGTTACATACTATTCATGCTGCGTACTCCGGCCCATTACCTGAAAATCAGCGACTGCTCCCGCATTGTATATTGATGCACCAGGGGACGACCGTTTTTCTTCAGTTCTCGCCCCGATAACCCAATAACCAATGAACCTATGTCAACCTAGCTTCCAGAATTCCATTCTTCCGCTAATAAACCATAAACACTGGAATCAGCCAGTTCGTCGTTTAACTTAACATCTTGACGGAACGTTCCTTCATGCTTAAATCCCAGCCGCTCAGGTATGGCACGGCTCCTTACGTTTTCTTTGATTGCACGAATTTCGATTCGATTCAGCTTCAGTTCACGAAATGCATAATTAATCATGGCTTTACAACACTTCGTCATAACGCCTTTGCCTTCGTATTCCTTTGAAATCCAATATCCAATTGAAGCAGATCGGTTTGCCTGAGAAATACGCAACCCTATAGAACCAATCAACTGATTGTCGTACCAAATGCATGTAGGAATTTCGGTTCCAGCGGCAAAATTACTTAACGAGGCTTGTACAAATGACTTCGTATCCTCCAGAGTTTGGGTTCTTGCAAACATTAAGAATTGTCCAATGTGGTCGCGGTTTTCGACAATGACACTGTGCAATGCCTCTGCATGCCGCATCTCCGTGATCGCTAAATAAATGTGTTCATCGACTTGGTACTTGAACATTGAATCACCGCCAATCTGATATTCAAAAATACAGCACTCATAGATTTGTTTTGAATTGACACACTATTGGATGATCCTGTCCGTTAGCGACACTACGGAGTGCCCAACACAAACGAATTTTCATGCAAGAACAGTGTCAGGAATTCTGTTCAGTCCTTCCCCAATATCGCAGAGCAGTTATAGTCATTCTGGACGTTCTGAACGTTGTACTAGCCCCCACACATTTTCAAACGGGTCTTTGACCTGACATACCCAAACCCGATCTACTCCAAAGGTTGGACCACGCAACTTACTACATCCATGAGCTTCAAAATGAGCAATGGTCTTCAGTATGTCTGATACACGCCAGTATGTAACTTGTCCAGCTACACCCGAAGAGTTTTTTTCATCGCTTGGATGTAAACCGACAGTTACATTCGCCAATCGAAAAGCACAATACCCTTCGTGGTCAAAATACGGCTCGACTCCAAGCAACTCACCATACCACTGTTTAGCTACTTGAACATCAGGAACAAAGAAGAGCACCTCGTCGACTCCTAAAATACCGTCCATACAAGCCCTCCTCGTTTCTGCACTTTACTGCTTGTTTGTCCCATGAGAAAAGCGGTGAACCGCATCAGTATACGGCTAAAGAATCAGATTCAGTTACGTAAAGCCCGCTCGAAGGCTCAACAGCCAACGAGAAGGCAATCCATACCGAGCACAGCCGAAAAATCTACCAGAGCTTGCACCCTCACAAGTAGCTCTCTCCCTGTCTTGGACAAGGTATTTTTTAGCCGCGGCCAAGCTATGTTAAATTAATTAGCAGTGACGATTAGTTTTAACAAATATTCAACACGACTAACGACGTTCTTTGTCGTTATGATTTTAATAACTTTCATCGTACAACTTAAAGTGAGCGCCAAAAGGGTGGTGTGAATTGTCGTGAAAAAATTACCAGTGAAAAGTCCTGTATACATCATCATTATGACTGTATTATTCATTGCTTCAGCATATATCAATATAATTCAATATAAAGAAATTAGATTCTGGAATTGGAAATCAAGGTGTAGGAATAATCACTCAAACAGTTCCTGGACTCCGATATATGGGGATTAAAGGTTCATCCACTTTATCAGAAGATTTATTAATTGCTATAAATAATCCGCCTTATACAAAGGGCGAAATGTTTCTCTCTTATTTCTATAGAAATTTCAAAAGTATAAGTTTAGAACCTCCAAATCACATTAGCATTTCTGAATTTCAAAAGGCAATTAATAACACAATTGATAAAGCACCAAAAAATTGAGAGTTCATTCGATGTGACATTTCCAATGCTTATCCATTTGTCATTCGGTGCAATCGCCATGGAGATATAGGTAATGTTGAGACCTGCTTTTTGAGCGGCATTGTAAGATTGCCTTTTCTCGCTAAACGGAATAATTCGTCAATACTAAATTCTTTGTATTTCTAGCTTCGATATACTTGGTGTTAGGGAAGTTCACTTCAATGGCAATCGCATTGTTTGAATTTACATTAGGAATTGAATGACATAAAATTTTGCATTCTAAATTGCTCTAATATTCCCCTTTAATAATAAAAAATGTTCCACGAATAGTCCCAGCCAATTTAGACTTCTGTCTGGCAAACTTAAACTTTCCTTCCAACTCCTTCGGTACTTCCATCCCGTCAGAAAGCTTAAGACCAACCGCTCGCTTCTTCGGATCATCCACCGTATACATAACATTAACCTCAAGACCATCTTCATAAAAGACATAAGACCATCTGATATTTTCTACTTGAAAATGCGATGTTTCTAAAGGTTTGGCCGCAAACTCAAGATCGCGTTCTTCTTTCAAGATTCGATTTATATAATCAAGAGTATCCTGACTTTCATGAACTGGTACAACTGTAAATTTATGATTGTATTTATTCATAAAATAGCGAGCTTCATGAGCACGTAACCCTGCAAGTGCTTCTGCGACAGGTGAAGACTCTAAACCAACTGTAGACACATTTTCAAAATCAACAACATAGGACATTTCCATGGCTCCTTTTATTTAACTGTACCACAGCTTGCATATGAAGATATCACTTAAGACTTCAATTGATGATATTGTTCTACCAATCTTTCATGTTTTCCACAAGAATTCGTCCATCCCTACTTTGCGCCTCGCGGTCCTTGTTCATTTCCAATACCAGTTGGTTCGAGATGAGGGTTAACTTTTGGACGATCCCGTTTTTTTACAGATTTTCGAGTTGGAGATATTACTCGTTGTCTGACAACATTGAAGGGTCTAAAATCGTTTTGGCGATTTGCTCATCGAGTTCCTCGTAATCAAAATAGCCAATGGTTTCGTACAGTTCCTCTCGCGATTGCATCGAGGAGAGGAACGACTTCTGCGTACCTTCCTGGAAAATGGCCTCAAATACCCGCTCAATAGCTTTCGCAGCCACGCGCACGCTCGTCACTGGGTAAATCACCATGCGATATCCCCATGATTCGAATTGAGCCGCGCTGTAGTAGGGCGTCTTGCCAAATTCAGTCATATTTGCTAGCAATGGAACGGGAACACGTTCCGCAACATACCGAAATTCTTGCTCGCTCGTCAAGGCCTCGGGAAACACTGCATCCGCACCAGCCTCAATATACAGATTAACGCGATGAATCAAGGCATCTAGACCTTCCACACTTTTGGCGTCGGATCTCGCCACTACCACTAGACCCGGCGCTACCCTCTTCAACATTCGAATTTTTTCGACCATCTCTGAAGCTTCGACAAGCTTCTTGCCATTCAAATGTCCACATTTCTTTGGCATCAACTGATCTTCAATTTGGATCGCGGCCACACGAGCTTCTACCATTTCCTTGGCTGTTCGGGCGACATTCAGAACGCCGCCGTAGCCCATATCGATATCCACCAGTACCG
Organism: Alicyclobacillus tolerans; assembly: GCF_900142255.1. GTDB lineage: Bacteria > Bacillota > Bacilli > Alicyclobacillales > Alicyclobacillaceae > Alicyclobacillus_I > Alicyclobacillus_I tolerans. The sequence continues at coordinate 73,471 of NZ_FRAF01000011.1, forward strand.
GAAGACCTGAAGCACGGACGAGATCAGCCGCGCGTTCGGCCACTTCATTGGAGTAGACCAGCCCCAGGTCCGGCAAGCTACGGCTAGCAGTGTAAGCTGCGCCAGACAAGTACAACGCTTCAAAACCTGCACGCTTGGCCAGGCGCGCTGTTAACCCATCGTGGGCTCCTGGTATTTTAAGAATGTTCGATTGTTGAATACGCATCAAAAACTGCTTCGCCAGTTCCGCCTGACTTGGTTGTTCTTCCACCAGCCATGCCACGCGCATGTCCCCCTCTCCGATGACAAAAATCCCTGCGTTCAGTTTCAACATCTCAAAGTTTTAGGCTTGGGATGGGTCGCTTCTGTTTTTTTCTCTTCAATGAGCTTTTTTCGTTAAGTGAACGCTACTTACCCAAGAGAAAATTGTACAGATGTGAAAAAGCCATGAATATCTCGCAAAGTATGTCCTATGAAGTCGAATTAAGTCTACAAAACATGTTGACCGTCCGTCATTTTCCCTATAGAATTTGTTCTGCAAGCCTCGTATAACGCTAGTAATAAGGTCTGGCGGTTTCTACCAAGCAACCATAAATTGCTTGACTACGGGGAAAGTGGACGACATCTACTAAAAACAGTACAGACAGGTTTTTCATTCCTATTTCTATAGAAATCAGCCTGTCTGTTTGTTTTTCTTAGTTTTAGCCCGCTTTTTCTCCGCAGTCAGACAAGACTGGTTGGGAGAAAAGGCGGGCTATGCTTTTATGCCATCATACCATCTTTGCATAAAATTCTGGGGGGAAGAACTGTGAGTCAGCAGACAACCACGCTCGTCCATAGACAAGCGGCGGAAGACACAGCGTTTCGAGTTGAAACGCTCGGTACTGAAATTGTTCCTGCGAGTCAACGGCATGGAAAGCCTCGCGAACTGTTCTTTGTCTGGTTTGCAGCCGTATTGACTTATACGGGCGTAACCATTGGTCAATTGTTTACCAGTCTTGGTTTAAATGTCTGGGAAAGTTTTCTGGCTGCCATCATTTGTTCTATATCATTTGCTTTACTAGGTTACGCTTCTTGCGCTGGCCCAAAAGGTGGTACAGTGACCTTAACGCTCTCCAAAGCATCGTTTGGTGTTCTTGGCAATAAAGTTCCTGCCCTTTTCAGCTGGCTTTCTGCTGTGGGCTGGGAAGCTGTAACCATGGTTTTGACGGTTTATGCAATGTTAAGTCTCGCTGGATACATTGGACTTCCCTCCAGCGGTATTGGTCCAACAATTGTTGCCCTAATTCTAACCTTGATTCTCACTTACTCCGTGCCCGTGCTCGGTCATGCTACAGTGATTACCATGCAACGCATTCTTTCATATATCCTTGCCGCATGCACCATCATTCTTATTTTTGCCATTTTACCTAAAGTACACTGGGGATTCAGTGTTCCCGTTAAAGATATGGCTGCACATGGCTCATGGCCCACATTTCTGATGGCTCTCTCGATTGGTCTTATCAGTACTTTCTATGGATGGGTCAATTTCGCTGCCGACTATTCACGTTATCTTCCCGCCCAAACCTCGGCTGGTAAAATTGTTTCTGCCACGTTTTGGGGCGGCGGTATTGCTTCACTAATTATGATGGGGGTCGGCATTTTATTAGGTACTTTTGTCAATCCTCAAGCTTTTGCCAGCAACCCTGTAGGAGCGATTGCTCATGCTGTTCCCGCTTGGGCAGCTATTCCCTTTCTCATTGTTGTCGTGCTTGGCGATATTGCCGCTAATTACTTAAACGCCTACAGCTCTGGTATGAGTTTTCTTTCTCTCGGAGTTCCTATGAAAAGATACGGCGCAGTTTTGTTAGATGGCGCACTTTGTACATTGATTGCCATCTATCCACTGTTCATCTCGCCACAATTCATGAATTTCTTTTCCAATTTCTTGTCACTCAACATTATCGTCATTGGTCCCTGGGCAACCATCTTCCTGCTCCATCATTTCTTGATTCGCGGACGTTACTCCGAAAACGGACTCGCTTCCAATCAACCGCATTCCGACTATTGGTATCAGGGAGGAATTCACTGGGAGGCCATTGTCTCGTTTATCATTGGTATTGTTGCGACGATTCTCTGCGTCAACAGCCAACTTTATGTCAGCCCACTCAGCAATCAACTGTTTGGTGGAGCAGACTTGAGCGCTTACGCAGCTCCGATTGTGACAGGTATGGTTTACTATTTACTCGCTTCCCGTAAAATACGTAAGCAAGCAAATCTCTTGAAATCAGCCGCTTAAACGACTTTCTCATCAAAATATACCCATACAAGCAGGTTGAAACTTTGTTATACTGACAAGGATGTCCACACAACTGGGCATCCTTTCTCTATTATCGAGCAGAGAGCGTGATATTCATTCATCGTCAAATCAACATCAAATTACATGAATTGGAGATTTCTTGCTTGTGGATGACCAAAGCCAATGCCAAACGTATCACCTTGCGATTCCATACAGATGGTCAATTACTCGCAATTTCTCACCCGTCTGTATCTCAATCGGTTGTGGAAGAAGTTATCCGTAAACAAGCCAATTGGATTCAGAAAACCCGCTCTCATCTGCTTTCTGAACGAGATCGGACTTATTATCGACTGCAAAGCGGTGAACAAATCCAAGTTTGTGGTAAAAATTATAAATTTATAGTACAACCGAGCCATCAGGACGATCCGCTCCGACTCAAGGTAGATAAAGATGAACATCTGACATTTTTTATCCCTGAACATACACAACCTGAAGAATTAGCGGAAAGCGCCCGCCAATTGCTGATTCAATGGCTTCGCAAAAAGGGAAGTTCATGGTCAACAATGCGTGCTGAGATTTGGGAGTCTCGAATGAATGTTAAGTCTACGCAGATTCGAGTGAAAGAGCAGAAAACAAGATGGGGTAGCTGTTCTAGTCAAGGAAATATCAATCTCAATTGGAGAATATTTCTTGCCCCTCTAGATGTCATTGATTATGTCCTTGTTCATGAACTGGCGCATTTATTGGAAATGAATCATTCGGACGCTTTTTGGCGCATTGTAAAATCCCATCTGCCTCACTATCAGGAATGTATCCAATGGTTAAATCATCATGGTCGTAGTCTTGATGTGCAATTGATAGTGAAATCATGACATTTTCTGATTATTGAACGATTGAGGAAAAGGAGCTTTGGCAACGTGCGTATACGCCGTCAATACCGCTTACCCCTATATCAGCAGAGAGCAGGAAATTATTTATGGAACTCGGCAGAGTCTTTGTTGAACGATACTGATTTTTGGTTACCTGAGAAGCAGGTTTGTATGGAAGTTGGATGCGGCCGTGGCGCTTTTCTTTGCCAACTCGCCAGTCAATTCCCAGATATTCATTTTTTAGGTGTTGACATTGAACCGTATCTCACCGCATTCACCGCAACCCGAGCCCGTGAAGCGGGACTTAAAAATATACGTACACTGTCAGCTGATATATCTACTTTAATGGAACATCTTCCAAGACACCGACTAACGCGAATTTATTTGAATTTCTCTGATCCCTGGCCACACCGCAGACATGAGAAACGCCGATTGACACATCCGCGTTTTATCCAACTTTATGAACGTTGGCTGAATAAGGATGGTGCTCTGGAACAAAAGACGGATAATGGTCCATTTTTTGCATGGTCGATTCAACAGTTTCAAAAGGTTGGCTGGAGCGTTTGCGAGATAGAACACCATGTGGGTGAAAATGGATTGTCCACAGAAACATGCTCTTATAGTGGGAAATATATACAGACTGACTTTGAAGCACGCTTTCGTCAGGAAGGTTTGACCATTCATTATTTATTGGCGATCCCTCCCAAAACTTTATGAATTTATGAATTATCTGGGATTTAAGGATTTTAAACAAAGAAAGGATATGTGTATGTTATCGTTTATGAAAACTGCTCTATTTCAAAATATACCTAATTTAGATGAGGGGTTTTTTGCAACTCATCTGTTTCCTATGCAAATCGACAAACAAGAAATCCTTTTTCTTCAGGGTGATGAAGGCCATCATCTCTACGTATTGGAAAGTGGATCACTCGAAATATACGTTGAACATGAGCAACGGCGTTTGGTTTTAGGCCACCAATTTGCAGGAGAAGTGGTTGGTGAATTGGAACTCGTACACCCTGACCACCATCGCACAGCATCTGTACGCGCACTGGAGCCTTGCTTTTTATGGCGAATCAGCCGCGAAAGTTTTTTAACGATTGTGCACGCTTATCCAGAGATACTTTTGCGAATTGCCCGAATGCTTGCCGAACGTTTACAACAGGCCGATCGTAAACTGAGTTACTTTGCCTTCTTGGATGCCCGTTTGCGAATTGCCAATCTTTTGCTGGACATGGAAAAGAATTTTGGCGTTAAAAATTCTGCGGACGGAAGTACGCATATTGCTTGGCGAACCTCACAACAACGAATGGCAGAAATGATTGGCTTAAACCGTGAATCTGTTTCTCGCACGCTGACAGAATTCGTTCGTCTAGGTTGGATTAAATTGGATGGCAGGACTGTGATCATCCAGAACCAAGAGGAGTTGGAACGTCTCGTGAGCCAATCTATGCTCATCGCTAAAGGACGGCTTTGGCACACGGATATGGCACAGTTAATGTTCACAGACGACAAAGAGAACGACAGACTAGAATGAACTCTACTTAGCGATAGTTGCTCTCTTTTCTGATGAATGGCCTTCATTTATTTCGTTATTGACGGGTTTTGTAAAAAAGAAGGTGAATCCTCCCACAAGTACGCCAATAGCAAATATTGCACCTTTGCGGGGAAGAAATCCGTTACCGCCAGATGATTTCATAGTTTAACGTCTCCCACCGTTTTGATTCAGATAATACTTCAGCAAAATATCCTGATAATCATGAAAAAATTCTTGAGTCTCAGGCAAATAAACACCCATGCGAATTCCTCCGAACAATGGACCACTGACAACCACTGAAAATCTCCCGGACGTTATATAAGTGCCGATGACCTGCAATTCATCTAAAATCAGTAAAAAAGCTGTAATGACATTCATGCCATACATCCATTGATTAGCTTCTTCTGTTACACCAAACATTTGATACCCTGTAACAGGTCCAGATAAAGACAGAGAAAAGGCGCCTGAAGACAAAAAGACCCCAGATATTTTCAATTGTTCTGTAAGCAAAAAAGCTGCTGTTAATAGTCCTAATCCACGATAAAGCGCTTCGATTGCGGCTGTCCCTTGCCCCCCACTCCCACTTTTCATACTCTCCACCATCCCAGCTATTCGCATTACCTTATGTCATCAGCATAAGTTACGGCACAGCAGCAGCCAAGATGTTTACCATTAAAATGAAAGGAATTTTTTTATAGAAAATGAATGAAAAAAGCCCTTCTCGCAAATCATTGGCGAAAAGGGCAAACTTGCTTACTTTTTGTCTTTCAGAAAATCCCTTGAGTAAGTGATAGAATCCTTTTAGGACTTATGCTTATGGACCCGCTGGGCCATTTGGAGCACCAGGTCCCGGAGGAGGCGTTGGTGCTGCCGGTCCAGTTGCAGCTGGCCCTTCAGATTCCGAAGCAAACGACTGCGCCAAATCTGCTACATTCGGGTAACCAAGACCTGTTGCCGGATTCCATACAGTCCCCGCCGTCCCCGTGTAGTAAAGATTGTCATTGCTCGTACCTGTCGCATTCATGGGAGTGAATGGAGAATTTGGCTGTTGAGCAAATTGATAGACTTGCGGATTCCAAAATCCTACTCGTCCACCCACTTTCGCATCAATGAGAGAAGCGATGCCGTTTAACTGTGGAGCCACAAAGCTGGTTCCACCCCAGCCACTTCCCCACTCCTGACCAGCGCCAAATGTGGTACTGTAAATGTTATAGCCTGTGAACGGATCGGCATTCATGGCAATATCCGGCATAGCCCGCCCACCATTAGAACGTCCAGAAATGACAGATGGATTCGGATTAAAGCTCCATGAAGTATCTTTATCAATAGGAGTTAAATAAGGTACTGCATGATACTGTGATACTCCTGGCACGCCGTTTTGATACCAAGGTTGGGAGAAGATAACGCTATATCCTCCACCGCCGCCAGCAATGAAGTTGGGCGCAAAGCTCGCTTCACTGCTAGCTCCAAAGATGCTGTAGTATGGCCAGAGATAATCCCAGCCCCAAGCCCGCTGTGTAGTGACCACCGAGTCAGGTATGCCTAGAGAACTGCCAAAGTTGTTAGGAATATCAGACCAAGGCAATGTAGTTCCACCAGCAGCCGTCACATATGGACTGTCTGCCGGATCATCCACTGCCAGATTGGTTGTCGTCCCATAACCTGTGTCGTTAATGGCATCATAGGCACCTTGATCTCCGGCTGCAATAAACGTGCTGATACCTTGTGCAGCCGCTTCCATAAACACTTCATTGAAAGACTGAGCATAGCCTGGAGATTCTTCGCCTTGCTGAATCAAATAGTTAATAATGGTTTCGCTCTCACCCCAGCTAGCAGACAGAGAGTCGACTTGGTTGCTCGAAATCGCATTGAAAAATGCATCTACAAATCCATAATCCGTATTCGGCGCTTCATAGACATCAATATTGGCTTGTGGAGCAATAGCACCTGACTGTTCAATGTCTAATGCCGTTTCGCTCGATCCAGCAGCTTCTGAAGGAGCGCCTGAACCACCATCAACATTGATATAATTTATGCGATTAGGTTTGACGGAAATGCCATACCCCTGCCAGAACTTGTATGGATCATCCGGATAAACACTGGCCAAGGTGACAATACCTATGGTCTCGCCCTGACCCTCATCTCCTTGCGACTGCAACGGCGTAATATTGTATAGTTTCTCCATCTGTTGTGGTGTCACAACACCCGTAGGTGGTGTATTAGAAGAAGAACCACGGTTGGGAAGTTTACTTAAAACAGACTGTGGTACGCGTACAGCATTGGATACAAAAGGGCTATAGTTGGTCAACCCAAGTACGGCTAAAATAGGTGAACCCACATTGGCGGGTACTTTCGGAGGACCGGGAACACCGTGAAAGTTTTGCCCTTGGAGTCCCATATTCTCTAAATTGACGCTGAATGCTTGGTCAAACTCACCTGCTGTTCCGTTTAATGTAATATCAAGATTATTAGGATAAACATAGGCGGTAATGCCAAATGATTGAAAATAGTTTACTATAGCTTGAATAACGGACTGAGGTTGCCCAAATTGTTGAGCAAACTGAGCGGTACTCATAAACTGGTGGAACTGGGGATTACCCGGAGTTGTACTATTCTGAATAAACTGTTGCAACGCTGCGGTATTTTGGGTCTTTAAAATAATGGATACGGTGACTGGAGTATTCGCTGGAGTATTGCCGAACACGGTGGCATGCGGTACCACGGCTGGACCTATGCCCTGTTGTAAGGTTACCGTCTGTTGCGGTGGTGCAGACATACCCTGCAAGCCAATCATCGATGTGGCTAGCGTGGCCAGCAATGCACCAGCGTACTTTTTTTTCCCCATTCAATGTTCCCCCTACAGGCTGAAATCAAAACCTCGAAATCAAGTCTACTGAATATTTGATATAGACGCAATAGAATTTTTTGTCTAAATTTATCGACTTAATAATGAATTTTAATACATATTTAAGAAAGAACATGCGAGAAATGTGGCAATAAAAAACCTCCATATAAAAATGCTCCTACAATCACAAAAGCTGGATGTACCTTGAGAAAACGGATAAAGAACAACGACACAGCGGCAATCAGTAAATCTTGTACCCAGCCAAGAGTACGCGCACCGGTTTCTAATACCTGCCAGGTAAGAATACCCATAAGTACCGTGATCACCGGTAAAATCCAACGTGTCATTCCTTTCACCACAGCCGATTGACGAAACTTATCCACAAGCCTTAGCATAACGATTAAAGCTATTGCGGATGGCACAATGGTTGCCAAAAGTGCTGCCAAGGCACCCACAGCTCCTCCTTTGCTGTAGCCCACAGCAGCAGCTATTTTAGTCGCTACCGGACCAGGAAGTGCATTGGCAACAGCGAGCACATTTGCAAAATCTCCAGCACTCATCCAATGATAGTGATTCACTATTTGCGCTTCCATCAGCGGAATAGATGAGGGCCCCCCGCCGTAGCCCAGCAAATTCGCGATGAAAAAACCTATCAATAACGCTCCTGTCAAACGTCTTTTCCCCCTTTGGCCGATCCGCTTTTATCCATCCATCGAGACAGTTTGCCCGTTTGTCCAATCAGAGCACCAAATGCGAGAAAAGCCAAGACAACCACCGCATCAGGTATGCGTAACCATAGCAGGCAACCTAAAGCAGCTAGAACACCTAAAAATGCAGCAGGCCAGCGCAGCGATTGTATCGATTTGCGAGTAAAATCGTAGGCAAGCATACCGAGCAAAACGGATATTACCGGATTGACCGCCGCAATCATCAGACGCACTGCATGGTAAGAGCGATAGTGATTAATTATTCCAAAGAAGAGCACAACCAACAATGTGGAAGGTAAAATATGTGCCAGAACGCCCAGTAAAGCTCCCAGCCACCCACCGATTCGAAATCCAAAATAGGCAGCCATCTTAGTAGCCATGGGTCCCGGTAACGTATTAGCCAAGGCCAGAATTTCTGCGAATTCAGAGTCATCCAACCACTGATAACGTGTTACCGCCTCGTAGCGAAAAAGCGTCATGGTGGCAGGACCGCCACCATAACCAACAATCCCCACTCGCAACATGGCTGTCATCAATTCACGTAAATTCCCCTTTTTTTCTACCATGCAGCCACACATCCGTCTGTACGTGGTTCAGTCGCACCAGCTAAGACCCCGTCTGCTCTTCTCCAAATGATTTGCCCTCGGCCAAAGCTGCCACCATCGTTCATAATTTGCAGTTCATGCCCACGCTGACTGAGCGCTTCTGCCACATGTGCAGGAACGTTGCGTTCAATTTGAACTCGATTTCCTTCTACCCATTGCCAGCGAGGCGCATCAAGCGCAGCCTGAGGATTTAATTGGAAGTCAAGTACATTCTGTAAGACCTGCAGGTGACCTTGCGGTTGCATAAAACCGCCCATCACACCAAACGGCCCCATTGCTTCGCCATCTTTGCTCAAAAAACCTGGTATAATCGTGTGATACGTGCGTTTACCAGGAGCCAGTGCGTTGATATGTTGTTCGTTGAGCGAAAAAGTATGGCCGCGATTTTGCAGAGAAATGCCTGTTCCAGGCACCACCACACCTGATCCAAAACCCATATAATTACTTTGGATAAAGGAAACCATGTTCCCTTCGCCATCTGCAGTGGCTAGATAAACGGTTCCACCAGCGTCTGGTTGTATTCCAGGCTGCTTGGCTTCTGTTCCAATTTGCTGCCGACAGGCGCGCAGTTTTTCACTAGACAACAGGTCTTCCTTAGTTGTTCGCATCCATCGGGCATCCGTCACTTCTTCTTTGGCAATTTGAAAAGCTTTCTTAATAGCTTCTATGGACAAATGGAGAACCCACTCATTTTCTCGACCGGCTAATTCATCTTCAGCCAGCATTCCTAAGGCCATAAGAGCCACAATGCCTTGCCCGTTGGGTGGAATTTCCCAGACATCATAACCACGATAGCGAATGGAAATCGGATCGACCCATTCCGGAGAATAGCTTCCCAAATCTTCAATACTCAAAAATCCTCCTGTCGCAGCAGCATGCTGTACAATTTGTTCAGCAATTCGACCGCGATAAAAGGATTCTGCTTGTGTTTCTGCAATCTCAATTAAAGTGCGTGCATGACCAGGAGACCTCCAGATTTCACCAGGTTGCGGTGGTCGTCCATGGGGCGCAAATGTATGAAACCATTCTTCAAACAAGTTTCCCTGCAGTTTTTTTTGATAAGCTTGATAAGCTCTATTCCAATACTTACCTGCTATTGGAGCAACGGGATGCCCTTGTTCAGCCAGTTCAATGGCCGGTGCAAGTACTTTAGAGAAAGGCAGACGACCAAATTTTTTAGAAACAGCTGCCCAGGCCGCTGGTGCACCAGGGACGGTAACGGGTAACCAGCCATAGACGGGCATTTCTTGATATCCCATAGATTTAACTTTTTTGATGTTCAATGCGTTGGCAGAAGGACCAGAGGAATTTAATCCATGAAGTTTCCCCTGATGCCAGATAAGGGCAAAGGCATCACTGCCAATTCCGTTAGAGGTGGGTTCTACAACAGTCAGTGCTGCTGCAGTAGCTACCGCCGCATCCATAGCGTTCCCTCCTGCCTGAAGTACGGCTAATCCAGCCTGGGCAGCAAGCGGGTGGGAAGTTGCCACCATACCGCGTCTTCCATAAACGGTCATACGGCGTGAGGGATAGGGATGATAGAGCGGGTCAAAATTGAGCATAATGGCAATCTCCCTTCATAATAACAACCTTCAACTTCTACGCTTTCGCGGATCAAGCCAGATTTGCAATCCGTCACCGAGCAGATTAAAACCGAGGACCGCTACAGCAATAGCAATACCTGGTACAATCGCTAACCAAGGCGCTTCCGTCAGATAGCCTTGCGCTGTGTGTAACATGGAGCCCCAACTTGGAGTAGGTGGCTGTGCTCCCAGGCCAAGATAGGAAAGGCTCGCTTCTGCCACGATTCCCGAGGCAACCGCCAATGTAGCTTGAATAATCAACGGCGTTGTAATATTGGGGAAAACATGACGCAACATAATTCGCCAATCTCTCGCCCCCAGTGCGCGCGCCGATTGGATATATTCTTTCTCCATCTCGAGCAAAACCTGACCACGCACTGTTCGAACAAAAACAGGAATATATCCAACTGCAATAGCGAATGTCGCATTACGAATACCCGGTCCTAACATGGCTGCCAAAACCAAAGAAAGAATTAAAAATGGAAAAGCTTGAATAGCATCCACCACACGCATGACCAACCATTCATCAACAATACCTCGATAAAATCCACTCAAAAGGCCTACCGGAATTCCTATTACAAGTGAAATGACCACAGAACCAATAGAAACTTCCATAGAAGTTCGAGCCCCAAAAAATACCCGGGTTAAAACATCTCTTCCGAGTTCATCTGTGCCAAACCAGTGGGTAGCATTCGGTGCTTGAAGAATCGCTGAATAATTCAATTGTATAGGCGAGAAAGGAGTGAGCCAGGGAGCAAAAATTGCGATGATGATCACCATGGCCACTAATATAGCACCCGTCCACAATGAAACATTCTTGCGCAAATGTCGCCAACGATTTTTTCGCAGCAGGCGTGTCTCACTATGAAGCTCTGAGTGGGTGATTTCAACTTGAGCCATCTCTACGCTGACCTCCCTCCCAGTTGAATGCGTGGATCAACCACGCTGTAAAGCACATCTACAACCAAGTTCACCAACACCACAGCAACTGCTGCTATCAAGGCGGTTCCTTGCACAGTTGTGTAGTCGCGGCTAAAGACACTTTGCACAAGCAAACTTCCAAAACCAGGGAGAGAGAAAATGGTCTCCGTAATAACCAACCCGCCAAGTAAACCAGCAATTTGTAAACCGCCTGTAGTAATGACAGGAATAAGAGCGTTCTTTAAAGCATGATGAATGATGACACCATAACCTGACATTCCTTTAGCCCGTGCTGTTCGAATAAAATCCATGTCCAAGACATCCAGGAGCGCACCGCGTAACATGCGCATGAGCACAGCCGCTTCACGAATGCCTGTGGCAACTGCAGGTAAAACCATACTCTGTAAATTTTGCAATGGATTCTGCCAAATTGGTACATATCCTGAAGATGGAAACCAGTGCACACGCACCGTAAATAACAGCAAAAACAAGATACCAATCCAAAAAGGAGGCACAGCAATACCTACCGTAGCACTGAACAGTGCGGTTACATCTAACCACTTGCCACGAAAAACAGCAGCCAAAATCCCCATCGGAAAAGCAATTAACAGTGCCACCAGAATGGTGCATACCGCCAGTTCAACAGTCACAGGTAAACGTTGCATGATGAGATGATTGACAGATTCCCCATCTAGCAAAGACTTTCCCAGATTGCCTTGCAGTACTTGCCCAAGCCATTGAATATATTGAATGGGTAACGGTTTATTGAGACCTAACTGTGCTGTCAGAGCAGCAATGGCAGTAGGAGTGGCATCCTGCCCAAGAATAACTTGAGCAGGATTGCCAGGAATAAGATGAATGAGTAAAAACACGATTATAGAGACAATCCAAAGTACAGGTATTGCAGTCAATACGCGCCTGACTATATAAGCCATACGAACTCACCTCTCGCTGCCGTTGGCACAAATGTAATAACCCTATAGAAATCTGCCCCCGCGCGCATGGCTCTTTTTAGGACAGGTAAACATTTTGTAAGCGCAAAACTCCATCCGCATACGCTTTAAATCCATGCAACTTGTTGGTATAGGCAAAAATATTGTTTTGATGGTAGAGGTACACATAAGGAGCATCCTGATGAACAATATTTATGACTTGTTTATAGAGCGCCTTACGTTCAGACATGCTGGAAACCTGTCGCGCTTCATTCAGCAACGCGTCAACCTGTGGATTGGAGTACCCAGAATTATTGAGCGATCCGTTGGTGATAAGGAAACTATAAATGTCTTGATCCGGATCTAGTCGGCCTGACCAGCCTAGCATTGAACCTTGGAAATTATGATTGTCAGCATTGCCTAGTAAGGTACCAAACTCTAATTGTTCAATGTTCATCTTGATACCATACTGACCAAGCATACTTTGAATAATGGTCGCAATTTGCTGATCAACCGGATCGTTAGCTGTCTGCATAGTAAAGCTAAATCCATTCGGTTTGCCGCCTTTGACAAGCAGTGCATGAATTTCTGTGGCATTAGGCGTCGGCGGTGTATCCTCACTTACGGAGTAAACTGGAGAGGCAGGTGAGAATGGGCTGTATCCAGGAACAGCCGACCCTTTCAACATAGCGTTGACCAGCGTCTGACGATTGATGGCCAAATTAACAGCCTCTCGAAGATCAACATTGTTAAAAGGAGGCGTCAAACAATTTAAATAGAAACCTTGATACCCAAGTCCTGGTGTATTCGATACTACATAGGCAGGATTACTGGATAGGGAACTTAACTGTTGAGGTGGAACCGTATCAATGATTTGCACCGCGCCACTTTCCAAATTGGCTAACTCCACATTGGGATCGGTAAAAATTTTAAAGACAATTTTCTTCAGTTTGGGTTCACCATTCCAGTAGTGAGGATTTCGGATTAACGTGATATGGTCGCCTTTGATACGATCTTTAAACATAAATGGTCCCGTGCCGACCGGATCGTTCACAAAATTGGCGCCCTCTTTTTGAACAGCAGTGGGTGACACCATCATCCCTGCGCGACCGGCGAGTATGGCCAAGAGCGGACTAAAAGGTTGCTTTAAGTGGAGTACTACCGTATCGTTGCTGGGTGTATCAATACTTGCTATATCCAAAAGCGAACTGCGCCGCGGAGAGAGCTTGCTCATATCGCGCTCCAAATTGAATTTGACAGCCGCAGCGTTGAACGGTGTACCATCTTGAAACGTGACATGCTGGTGAAGGTAAAAAGTATACGTCAAGCCGTTGTTGCTGACAGTATAATTTTTTACCAAATCCGGGACAATCGATTTTGTGGAAGTTAATCTAAACAACGTGTCATAAATATTCATCATGACTTGACGATCAACCAGTGCGCTGGAAAGAGCAGGATCAAGTTTAGGTGGGTCTGCCGAGAGTCCAACATAGAGTGTACTTGTAGAAGCAGATGTGTTAGCCGCAGGAGTGGTACTTGAATTGCTAGAAGCATTGCTTCCTGAACTCTGACTGCCACAGGCGGTCAATAATCCCGCTGTTGCAATAATTCCGAAAATTTTAGCTGCATGTTTGACTTTTCTCATTACGGGAATCCCCCTCATCTACATCCCTATTTACGCTTATCTTTGCATACGCCCTTCTTGGCGAGCTACATCGAGAATGCGCAGATCTTTTTCTACATGGTCCTGCATGCGCTGATACGCCAACTCTCCGTCACCACTAGCAATAGCCTGCCAAATAGCTGTGTGTTCCGCAAATAGATTCGTTTGTAATTGATTGATGCGCAGCACCAGCAAACAGTAGTACTGAATCAATGTCGAGACATTTTCCAGCATGCGCTGAATTCTAGTATTACGACACGCTTCCCAAATACACTGGTGAAATTCAGAGTTTAATTGAATAATGTCGATCCGTCTCTGACCCTCCAATACCGCTGAGGTTTGCTGCAAATTGTCTGTGATACGCAAAGCAATATCTTCATCCCAACGAGCAGCAGCTAATTTAGCAGCATACGGTTCCATAGACAGGCGCAGTTCATAGATTTCATAGAAATCTGCGTACGAGGGTTCAAAAACGCGTAAACTTCCCTCTCCTTCTTTGACCAGTTGTTCGACCACCAGCATGCGTAACGCCTCGCGAATCGGTGTTCGGCTCGTACTAAATTCTTTGGCCAAACGCGATTCAACCAATTTTTCGCCTGGCGCCAGTCTCCCACTGAGAATCTCTTGTTTTAAGTAGCGGTAGACTTGTGCAGAAAGTACATCAGCACGCTGTACGATTGGATCGGACAGAATACATCACCCTTTTCTACGTTCAGAGTCCGTTGTATAGTCGACGGTCGACCGTCGACTATACAACATCTAAATGAAGTATAGTTTTGAATATTCTGTCCTGTCAATCAATCATTCTAAAAGACTTAAGAATTCCGTAAAAAGTTTTAGAGAGAAATGTCACTTTCTTCCGCCAAACGACGTGCGATGGTTTTGACCATTTGCGGGCTTACCCAAATCACAATGACGCCTAACAAAAGCCAAGCGAGAACAATATAAGGGAACCAATTGTAGGGAGCTGCTGGAACCGGGTACAGGTTGGAATAGAGCGTGTAAGCGAGCGCCAACACAGCAAGAGCAGGAACCACCAAGATACCGGATCGCCAAATCCGCTTTCGCGTGAAGTAAAATATAGCACCTATATTGGTAGCCAAATAAGCAAGCAAAAGTGACAAAACACCAAGTGTTCCATAGTAACCAAAGACGTTTGTTCCTGTTTGCTTGGCAAGAGCCAGCATCTCCAAAAGAGCTATCACCATGACTACGGCCAACGCTACATAAGGGGAACGAAACCGTTTATGCACGTCTCCTAACTTACTGTTTAAAAAACCATCCCGCCCCATAGAATAGAGCAATCGCGAGCCGGTTGTAGCAGTTCCCAATCCACTTGAGAAGGCTGACATGGCCGCACCAAACATGATTGCTGCCGCAAAACCACTGCTCATGTAATGTTGAGCCAGATAACCAAGCGGAGCTGAAGAATTAGCAAATGTTTTGACACCAGCCGCAGTTAATCCGAATCCTAGAGATTGCGCGTAGCTGACTAATACATAAAAGATACCTGTAACAAAGACTGCGGAAGCAATGGCCATAGGAATGGCCCGCTTGGCATTGGCTGTCTCCTCGCCCAAGCTTGATGCTCCCTCAAAGCCTGCAAAAGAAAGAAAGGCGAAAACAGATGCTAAACCAATGGCTGAAAAGCGATTCCCACCAAGTGTGAAAGGTAAGGCGCTGAGATGCCCTGCAGCACCGCCCCGTCCAAGAATCACAACCGTTAAAATGAGAATCAGCAGCATCGAAATTCCTTCAAACACCAGCATGACACGCGCCGAAATACGCACTTCAAGAAATGCCAACAGCCAAATGAGCAAAGTAGCTGCAACGGCAAGTGGCACCCAACTGATATGCATGTTAAGAATCCCCAGGAAACTCTGGAGGAAAGCTCCTACCTCTGCACCCGATGCTCCTGTAAAAGCAAGATACGTAAGAAGCAGAGCCCATCCAGATAAAAAACCTGCCCGCGGGCCTAACGACGCGGTTGTAAAAGCATAAACTGAACCACTACTTGAGAAATGTCGATTAAACTGTACAAAAGCAAAAGCGACAAGTCCAATGGTCACCATAGCCAGAAGAAAGGTCAGCGGTACACTAACCCCGGCAATACTGGCTGCAAGAGAACCGTTTAGAGCCATGGCTGCTGTAGGAGCCATAATGGCGACTGATATGGCCATGGTTTCTAATAAGGATAGGCCATTTTTATGCAAGGGTTGCGACATCTTAAACATCTCCTATGCTGAAAACTTCGGTATGAATGGAGAATAAGCTGCCAAGTGTTTTTTGGGCAGTTCAACTCGTACGGTTTTCAACGGATCGACAATCTGACATATTCTTACGTCCGATCCGGCGGAAAGCAGGAAAATAGATTCACTCCTTGATAAACCACATTCCTGTTGTAACCAGTCAACCATTTGCTTGGTTGCCATAATTGCCGCTTCATCTAATGTAAGTGCCGAAGCAATCGTCATCACACTGTCCTCATGAAAAAGCATGGGCGCTGGCCAGGAACGATTTTTCAGGATATGCAGACTAACCGTTACTTCCCCAGCAATTTCCACACCACAAACTGCTACCTCTCCATCACCCATACATGCATGCAAGTCTCCCATGGCAAGCAACGCTCCTGGTACATTGACCGGCAATACAAGTGTGGCCCCTCTCGTTATGCGTTTGCAATCCATATTGCCACCGTGAAAACCAGGCGTACCACATGCAATCGATTGATCTTCGGGAGGAGCTGTGCCAATCACGCCAATCATAGGAGAAACAGATATGGAAATATCTTCAGAAAATATCACCCGCTGGTTTTCAATCGGTACGACACGGATGACATTTTCCTGCAATTCATCCCCTAAAACACCTAGTCCAGGACCTGTCGTCATCACACCCTGACGGGCAAGATGAATATGTTCAATATTCACCAACAACAAATCTCCCGGTTCTGCTCCTTCTACATAAACTGGACCGCTTGCTGGGTTGATGCGTTCCCAGTCCAATGTCCCAAAGTCCATATCTTCGCTTTGAATTTGATCTTCAAAACAATCACAGGTTTCAAAGACAACACGACTTCCATCAGGTACGCGAAGGACTGGGGGATGTTTAGCTGACATTTGATAAATGACATGTTCTTTTGAAACTCTGTACACCGAATGTAGCCTCCTTTGTCTCTCGAAAAATACTCTCAAGCCTCTACAGATATGCACTTCCCCTGATATTCTCTTAAAATATTTAGAGGATTCAGGCTAAATGAATTGTACTACGAGGTTTCAACGTTTTGAATGGTGCCGAAAGAAAAAACCTGCACTTCTCCTTGTGAAGAGCAGGTTTGCAATCAGAACCCTCTTCTATTCGAGTATTTCCCCTTTTGATTCACGCCATAGGAAGGCAAAAATCAATACCAAGATAGAGGCAATCGCCACTGAATAGGTCATAGATGACGCCAGTCCGCCAACGGATGGCGCGACAGCCGAGACAATCAGAGGTACAACGGCTCCGCCAAGCGCCGCTCCAAAATGGTAGGTGGTTCCTTGCCCTGTTGAACGTACACTCGTTGGAAAATGTTCGGCCAGATAAGTAGGAATCACTGACCAAACTCCACCAATAGAGAAAAATCCTATTAAGAAAGTAAAAATATCACGATCGGCCTGGTTGGAGATGTGCAAAAAGACAAATGAACTGGCAATCGTTCCAAGAGCAGAGACCACGAGTGTCCAACGCCGACCTACTTTGTCAGATACCCATCCACCAATCAAATTGCCAAGAATACCCGCCACGTTCAGAATAATAATAGTATTTGCAATTACAGCAGGTAAAAAATGACCTTTTTCTTTGAGTAAAGTGGCATAAAACACGTTAATTGGATATGTCACACTAAAAGCGATAATGGCAATGATGGCGGCATGCAAAGTGTTCCATGTACGCCCCTTGCCAAAGAGAGCTGATACTGGAACACGTTTGCCAGTTTTTTTCTGCGTTTCTTGCCAACGGGCTGATTCAGGCAAAGCCCGCCATATGTAAAGAGCTACGAGCAAAGCCGGAATACAGGCAATAAAGAATAACTTGTGCCAACCAAGACTGCTATACCAGACTCGATATAGAATGGCGGCAAAAATATAGCCAAATGAGAAGCCAGATTGCATTAATCCAGATGCTAATCCTCTCCACTTGGCAGGCATCAATTCCATGAGCATCGGGGTACCGCTAGCATACATGGAACCCATGCCAAGGCCGTAAAGAATACGCACAATAAAGAGCAGCGTAAAGCCAATTGAAAAACCCGTAAGAAACTCAAAAACACTAAACCAGACAATGGAGATGAGCAGGCTTACTTTGCGACCTCTGGCGTCGCCTAAAAGCCCACCTAAAAATCCCCCGCCAAGCCTAGCAAATGTTGTTGCGGAAGAAACCGCTGCAGCAAGTGTCAGCGGGACGTGATAGTCTTTCATAATATCAATTAAAACGAAAGTAAGAATAGAAAAGTCCATAGCGTCAAACGCCCAGACCAGCGCAATGGAAATAAGCGCTTTCATGGCCAGCCCCTGCTTTTCCGCTGGCGCTGTTGCTTGCGAAGCAGTCGACATCATCATCACCTCTCGATAAAATACAAATAATATTCTGACTCCCACTGCAATTATATCGTCAATTCAAAAAAGAATGTTCTTTCGATAGAAAGGCGTGAGTGAAACCATGAATATAGATTGGGTATGGCTGCAAAATCAATTAGGTCGTGACAAAGTCAGCTTCAACGAAAGTGTGCGCAGTACGCATGCGCAAGATGAATCTTATCATTCACCCCATCTGCCAGACGCAGTAGTGTTTGCTGAATCACTTTCAGACATCTGCCACACGATGGAATTTGCGCGTCAATACTCCATCCCCATCGTGGCATTTGGCGCTGGTTCCAGTTTGGAAGGACATGTCATACCTATAAAAGGCGGGATTTCACTGGACTTGACACGTATGAATCGCATCTTAGAAGTCCGGCCAGACGATTTTTTGGTTTGCGTAGAGCCTGGTGTCACCCGCCAAGCCCTCAATGATTACCTGCGTCCGTTTGGCCTCTTTTTTCCGGTCGATCCCGGTGCAGACGCAACAATAGGTGGTATGGCTGCCACAAACGCCAGTGGTACTACCACTGTCCGTTACGGCGGCATGAAAAACAACGTACAAGCACTTGAAGTGGTACTAGCAAATGGGCAAATCATTCATACCAACTCACTGGCAGCCAAATCGAGTTCGGGTTATCACCTGACCGAACTTTTTGTAGGTTCTGAAGGTACACTTGGGATATTCAGCAAAATTTGGCTCAGAATTTACGGAATTCCTGAGCAAAACATGGCAGCAGCAGCGGAATTTTCTAGTGTTCAGTCGGCTGTCAAAACAGTCTGTAGCCTCATAGGTACGGGTGTCTTATTGACGCGTTGTGAACTGGTAAGTCAACAGTATCTTGAAATTATCAATCGACAACTTGGCACTGCGTACACTGAAACACCTACCCTATTTTTGGAGTTTTCTGGAACATCCTCCAGTATCCTAGCGGATGTTAAGCTCGCTGAAACGATAGCCCTTGAAGAAGGTTGCCTGAAATTTACAGCTGTACGGATAGAGGAAGAACGACGAAAACTTTGGACGGCCCGTCACAACGCCGCTTACGCCTTAATGCGTAGCTATCCTGGCTTGTCACACATGAGCACAGATGTCTGTGTTCCCATTTCTAAACTGCCTGAAGCCATATCGCTTGCGGAAGAGTGGATACGGCGATTACAGATACGCGGCGGTATATTAGGTCATGTCGGAGATGGTAATTTCCATGTCAGCCTCATGGTTAATCCTAACGATAAAGAAGATTTACAACACGCCCAAGAACTTTCCCATCATTTGGTCGATTTTGCATTGTCTGTAGGCGGTACTTGTACAGGAGAACATGGCGTCGGTTTAGGCAAACGCGCTTATCAAAAAGCAGAGCACGGAACTGCATTAGAAGTGATGCGAGAAATAAAACGTTTACTGGATCCTCTGGACATCCTCAATCCCGGTAAATTAGTCGACGATTGACACTCCCATTAACTTAAGAATCCTCAACATTTAGATGGAGCTAAGAGTTCCATTTTTTTTTCGTGATCGCGCTAAAAGAAAAATGAGAAAGTCCGTTCTTGACTGGATAAAATTTAGTTATATAATTAAAATATATGATATAGAAAATTTTATACTATATAATTTATTGTCCTAAGGAATTGTGAGGGGATTTATTCTGGAAACGGATTGGAAAGCACTTGTGCAAACCATGGATCGATCACTGTTTATGATTCTGCAAAATCTAGGTGAACATATGGTCCAACGAGCCAACTTAGGGCTTACGCGTACGCAGGCGTTCGTCTTGTACTACATTCATCAGCAAAAAGTCTGCACGGTTTCTCAGTTAGCCGAAAAGATGGAAGTGAATCCGAGTGCCGTCACAGTCATGCTTGATCGACTCGAAAAACACCGTTGGGTGGAACGAACCCGTGATACTTCCGATCGACGCGTAGTTCATATTGCATTGACAGCGGACGGGGAAGAAATTTTGAAGAAAATAGTGCGCCTGAGAGAACAGGTGTTTGCACACTGTCTGCGTCAAGTTACAGTCATCGATCCGGTTGTTTTTGTTCAAGCCTTAGAGGAACTGGCTGAAATTTCTACAAAAATGGAAATTCATCAGCTATCTTCTCAGGATTCATTTTCGACGAAACCCTAATTTTGAGGTGATACTGTTGTCAACCTATTCATCCGCAGTGCAAACGACCAACCGCATTACTGGTTCTCGTAAATGGTGGGCATTGGCGACTGTGCTTCTGACCATGTTTTTTTCTTCCATGGATCAAACGGTCGTCTCCACTGCTATGCCTACCATCATTGGAGATTTAAAAGGCTTTTCACTCTACGCTTGGGTTTTCAGTGCTTATATGATGGCTTCTTCCATCACTGTTCCTATTTATGGAAAGCTATCGGACGTATTTGGCCGCAAACCGTTTTATTTATTCGGACTCACTGTATTCGGAATCGGATCTGCCATATCTGGGCAGTCCCATACCATGATGGAACTCATCTTGGCACGCGCATTCCAGGGCATTGGCGCTGGCGCTATGATGAGTATGCCACGCGCAACGGTTGGAGATATTTTTGATCCTAAAGAACGTGGTCGTTGGATGGGTGTCATGGGGGCTGTATTCGGGGTATCCAGCATTATTGGGCCATCCTTGGGTGGATGGATTACGGATACCTTCTCTTGGCGCTGGGTCTTTTACATCAACCTACCATTTGCGTTGCTTGCCATTCTGGGCGTTCTGTTCACACTACCCAAAGTACGAGCAGAACACCGAGTTAAAGTGGACTGGCTCGGATCTGTCTTACTCGTCATTGGCCTTTTGCCAATTTTACTTGGATTTACCTGGGCAGGTAGCAAGTACGCTTGGACATCACCTGTTGAAATTATCCTCTTTGCTGGCGGCGCTCTTTTTCTGGTTATTTTTCTTATTTGGGAACGTCGAGCAGAAGATGCGCTTCTTTCTCCAACCTTGTTTAAAAATCGCATTTTCAGTATGTCTTTGATTCTTGGTGTTTTAGTGGGAATGGCGATGTTTGGTAGTCTTATGTTTTTGCCCGTTTACGTCCAAGGCGTTGTTGGTCTAAACGCTCAGGACAGCGGTTGGGTAATGGCACCTATGATGCTCAGTTTCATTGTCGGTAGTATCGTTTCTGGTCAAGTGATGACACGCACTGGACGTTATCGTGTACTTGCCTGGGTGAGTGGAGCTATCATTGTAGTAGGTTCAATTTTGCTCAATCAAATGAACCTGTATACACATTGGTCAACCGTCGTCATCAATATGATTGTGCTTGGACTGGGTATTGGTTCTTTAATGCCTCTGCTCAATGTAGCGGTGCAAAACGCTTTTCCATACAGCATGATGGGAACTGTCAACTCAACTCAACAATTTGTCAGCTCACTCAGTGGAGTAATCGCTTCTCCCATTTTCGGTTCCATCCTCGACAAGTCATTCTCTGCCAAATTTAAGCAGTCCCTGCCAACCGACTTACATTCTTTATCGAGCCAATTGTCTAGCATTAACCCGCAGTCCTTGCTGACTGTGCAAGCTCAAAAAGCCATTGCCGTAAAATTTGCCCCTTATGGTTCAGTCGGTCAAGCGCTTTATCGCCAATTACTGCATACCATCAAATTATCTCTCACTTTTGGCATTCAACACCTCTTTGCTGTTGGATTGATTTTTGCCATTCTCTGTTTTATTGGAACCTTCTTCTTGCCGGAAACGAAATTGAAATCAAAAGAATACTTCGAAGAGAAAAACTAAACATCCGTAGCATATAAATGCCTCCTTCCACGCTATTCCGTGGATTTAGGAGGCATTTCAATATTTTCAATATAGATAGGAGAAGCATCGGATTTACAACTTTGAAGCGACACACTGATGACATAGCTTCACCCAGTTGAATCAATGCCTATTTCATTTTCGGCTGACTCTCATAAGATAAAGCAATACCAGAATCTCTTGACAAGGATGTGATTTGCTTGCATAGCCAGTCTCCGTCTTTGACAGCGTTCGCACAAGCTGAATCCAACTCACGACATGGAGCGTTTATATTTCTGCTCTTATATACGCTCATTGGCATAGACATCATGGCTAAGAAAACTCCACAAGAACAAATGCAAGCACTCAAAGTATGGTTGCCCTGGGGAATCACTTTCCTTCTACTGGCATTCTTTATCATCGCTCCAGAGCAGGAAGCTACGCAAGCAGCGTCTGCCAAGTGATAAACTCCAGCATGACTCTTAATGATCTTGGTTTATCTTCGGCCAGCAATCTGTCGGGAAATGACAAGGCGCTGAATTTCGGCTGTGCCTTCCCAAATTTTAAATATTTTGGCATCCCTCATCCATTTTTCTACGGGGTACTCACGAATGTAGCCATTACCACCTAGAATTTGCACAGCTTCCTCCGTCACGCGCATAGCGAGATCGCCCGCAAACAATTTAGCCATACTAGCTTCCAAACTCGCTGATTTGCCTTGGCTTTGTAACCAACCTGCGCGCCAAATCAATAGGCGGGCAGCATCGATACCTGTAGCCATATCTGCTAATTTAAAAGAGATTCCTTGGTTCTCGATGATTTTTTTGCCAAACGCCTGACGAGTTTTGGCGTACTCCAACGCGTATTCATAAGCTGCTCTTGCCACACCGAGCGCAGCCGCCCCTACAGCTGGACGGGTTCTATCCAACATCATCAGGCAACCTAAACCGCCAGAAATACCTTTAGCGTTACCATCCAAGCCCGAAAGACGATTTTCTAGCGGAATACGACAATCTTCCAACACTACCTGCGCAGTGTGGGATGCCCTAACCCCCAATTTTTTCTCCTTGCGCCCCATCGAGAGACCTGGCGTACCTTTTTCCACCACGAAACATTCTATACCTTTCCACCCACTACCTGGTTGAGTTTGAGCAAAGATGACATGAATATCCGCAATACCACCATGTGTAATAAACTGCTTGGTACCATTTAATACCCAACTATCGCCATCACGCACGGCTGTTGTGCGCATGGATGATACGTCCGATCCGGCATCTGGCTCAGTCAGACCCATGGCTCCTAAACGCAATTCTTTAGGATCGCAAAGCATCCCAATATATTTTCTTTTTTGCTCTTCGGTACCGGTTGCAAGAATACCTGTTCCTGCCAAACCACTGCCTGTGATACAAGTCTGAATTCCTGCACAGCCCCAAGCCAATTCTTCGGCAATCAGCAAATGGGTAATGGCGTCTGTAATGCCTCCGCCGCCATACTCTTCCGGATATTGATAAGTCGTTAAACCTATTTTATGGGCGGCCCTTACAACATCCCAGGGGAATTCTTCCGTTTCATCATAATGTGCTGCAACAGGACGAATCTGTTCTTGAGCAAAATCTCGTGCTACTTTCTGCATTTCTTTTTGTTCAGCAGTCAATTCAAAATTCAGCACAGGCAAACCTCCTAATTTAAGTAATCAAGACTATCCATGGCTCTACTCAGCAGAGAACAAACGACCGTTTGTTTGAGAACAAATTCAGCATACCTATCTTTTCTTTGACTCGCAAGCAAATTTTTTCAAAACCGCTGACAAGAACAGAGCCCCAAAGTACGGGGCTCTCGGGACTCTCTAACATCTATTTGATATGTTGGTTTGTCCGCCGTTCTTGGCTGGACGGATTCTGACCTTTTTCCGAAGTGATATGCCCCTCCTCTTTGGGAAGAACGCTGAGCGTACCTGTAGGTTCCAAAATAGCCCATTTGATGTCGCGATAATTGAAATATCCCTGTTCACGCAACAGTTGAATGAGTAAGTCATGATTGATTTTGCATTGTTTTAAATGTGCATCAATCATTTCACCGTCTTTTAACAGAACAACCGGTACGCCACTCGCCACATCGCGAAACTTCTTGCTTTTCAAGGAAAGCCAAGCGGCAATAACTGTAGCGAAAGAGAAGAAAAAAAGAATAGTAGCATATTTAATGACATCTAGAATGGACTGAGATGTGAGCATATTAGCTCCAACATTCCCCATACAGGCGCCTGCTACCCAATTAAAATAGGTTACTTGGCTGATTTGCGTTTCGCCAATCCAACGCACAAGAATCAATAAAAAGCCAAATGTAATGCCAGCATCAGCAGCCCAAAAAATGACATGTGACAGCATTTTTTCCCTTCCAAACGCCTTCGCCATACTTCAGAGGAAAAATACTCGACCTATTTCGTTGACTCCCAAAAGGAAAATTTTAAATAAATTTCAATGTATATACTGGATAATAGAGATTGAGGATCTGTGGATAAGTCAGATTGGCTACAGAACCCCAGTATTCTGAGCCCCATTGCGACATCACATTAGAACCCACAAAGGTCCAGTTAGCACTTCCTGGCCATCCTGAACGGTATTCTAGAGGTAAAATTTCACCATTGTTGGGCGTGTACACTACATTCCATGTATTGCGAACTGCAGCATCCGTAGCTGGCGTACCACTGAGATACACAAATTTTTGATAATTGACAGTATTATCAACATCGTAAGTCCATCCATTTTCTGTGGTTGGATGGAGGGTATAATACCAAGCAAACATCTTGATTGCTACAGCACCCGCTTCAAGCGCCTGTTGATTCCAGGAAGGAACCCATTCATTCGGCAACACATCTTCACAATATTCTTCAAAACCAATAGTTTGAACGTATAAGATAGGTGCAAACGGATTGTTGAAAGGCCGGATTGCTACACGTATCACAGAGGGCAACGCTGTATTGTAAATCGATTGAACTTGCGCCTGCACATGCTGGACAGGTGCCATAAGTCCCATGGAAAATACACTTAAAACAGCTAGACCGCACTTTGCGATTTGAGTCCCATGACGATTCATAGCTCATCCCCCCTGCTCAAGATTTTTGATTGGGACTCCAGGGTGGCACATCAAATTCAGTCGGTATGGTTTGACGTTTCAGACCTAATTGAGTTGCATATCGAGAAACGAGCTTGGCTAACGCGTTACGATGTAAATTGCCAAGTACAGCTACCGGTTCATTGCGCCGTCCTCCCCGAATTGGGTTTAAAATGATAGGCTGAACCATATCCTGTTTAACTGGCACTTCAAATACGACTTCTTCATTAAAACCATTTGCAACCGCAATAGCCGTGACGATTCCCAGCTTTTCAACACCTGCAAAACGTGGATCTTGCTGCAGTGGAACATCGGCCCTCCAGACTCCGGAAGTATTGGTTTGACCACTGGTCAACACAGAACCATTGGACTGCACCAATATAATACGAGCACCAGCAATTCGCTTAAAATCTTTGCCTGACGCTACACGAAATTCCATTTGCACCCGATTGGCCACAGAAACCGTATTGGCAAGTGCCAAATGCTTGCCAGACCACCCAAACACGAGACCATAGACGAATAGAAAAGTGGCCATTACGACACAAAGTTGTTTTCCAAACATGATGCCACCTCAACTCTCCATTTCTGACATAAAGAATTTTTCGTGACTTATCCTTCCCTTTTTGCTTTTTGTCATGTGTCGTATTCGCATGTCTCTGGGATAAATGGTTTACTTATAGGAGAATTTCTTTGTGAATGCAGGAGTGAACCCATTGTCGTCACAAGCAAACTCTGCACAGCCGTTGTTTTTGAAATTAGATCGCTCTGCAGCACTGCTTGGCAAGTGGAGCGTTTACGCATACGCAGCTTTTCCGATTGTCAATCGTGCCATCAGTATTTCATTTCTTAGGGCTTATGCGAATAGTTGGTCAACCATTTTACTTTGCCTCATGGCTTTAGTTGGTTTATATCAATATAAGCGGTCTCCTAAACTCTCGGCTTTTGCCTGGTCAAAATTTGGAGGCTTGTTTATCCTTTACTGCGTGGCTCTCTTTTTCTCACAACTGGGTCTGCCACACGTCGCTTTTGATGGTCTGAGCATGAATATTGAATATTTACTTTTTGCTCTGCTTCTGCCCTTCGTCATACAAGAGAAAGATATTCCTAAAATGATATTTACAAGCGTTGTAGTTTCCATTCTGCTAGGTTTCGATGGGGTCTTTCAATATATCACCAAGGTTCCTA
This sequence comes from Alicyclobacillus tolerans, assembly GCF_900142255.1. Classification (GTDB taxonomy): domain Bacteria; phylum Bacillota; class Bacilli; order Alicyclobacillales; family Alicyclobacillaceae; genus Alicyclobacillus_I; species Alicyclobacillus_I tolerans. The sequence goes on from NZ_FRAF01000011.1 coordinate 100,037, forward strand.
TTCCCAGCGGTTGGGTAGATGTGGGTGAACATGTGCGGACACGTGTCTTCTCTGTCTACGGTTCTCCAGCAGAATTAGCTGCCAACATGGAACTTATGATACCTGTGATTGCAGGGCTGTTTTGCCTGGATAAAAATCGCCGCAGACGCATCCTCTATATGATTGGTGAATTCTGTTGTCTAGCCACACTGCTTTTTACGTACGATCGCGGTGCATGGCTAGGTTTAGCACTAGGTCTTTTGTTGATTAGTCTCTTTTACGACAGACGGCTGCTTGTCCTCCTTATCATCCTATGCGCAATCCTATTTTTCCTGCCTCCAATTCATCATCGTCTGGCTGATTTATTGAGTCCAACCTACTGGATTCAGTCTGCCAAGGGAGGACGAATTATGCGCTGGGAAACTGCGTTTAATCGCATGTCAAGAAATCCCCTTTTTGGCGTAGGACTTGGACAATATGGGGGCGCTATTGCATCGGCATACGGTTATTCCATTTATTCCGATAACTATTATGCTAAAATTTTAGGAGAAACAGGTCTCGTAGGTTTATTACTTTTTAGCGCGATGCATATTGCGATTATCCGTGAAGTCATTCAAACTGTGGTTAGGAAAGCGCAAGGCAGGCAAAAATACCTTGCACTTGGAGGTTTAGCTGGATTAGTAGCTCTGCTTGTGCATGCTTTTTTTGAAAATCTATTTGAATATGCCCCTACGGAGACTGTCTACTTTCTTATCTCCGGATTGCTGATATTATGGGGAAGAACGCTTGATTCACAAAAAACAGATCTTCGTAATCAGGAAGATAAGATACCAAAAGAAAGTTGAGGTTTCCTCATGTCCGTGCTCTACGCCCTGCTGGGTATTCTTTATATCTTTTTGCAAGTTATCACTGGAGTGATTGCTCTTTACCAATTAGCAATCTCCCTATTCGGTTTTCGACACCGTCGGATGACAGAACTCCTTCCTCCGCAAAAAAAATTCGCTGTAATTATTCCAGCGCATAACGAGGAACGAGTTGTAGGTCCACTCATAGAGAGCATCAAAAGACAAAATTATCCAGATCATCTTTATTCCATACATCTGATTGCCGACAATTGTACTGATCATACGGCTGATGTCGGTAAACGTCATGGTGCGATTGTTCATCAAAGAACAGACAACACTCATCAGGGAAAAGGCTACGCGATTGAATGGATGCTGGAGCAATTAGAATTATCAGGCCAGCCTTATGATGCTGTGGTCATGTTTGACGCTGATAATTTAGTAGACAAGAATTTTCTAAACATCATGAATGACAAACTTTGCCGTGGGCATAAAGCCATTCAAGGTTATCTCGGCGTCAAAAACCCGTTTGATACGTGGGTTTCAGTTTCTCTTGCCGTCTCATATTGGTACGATAACCGTATGTGGCAAAATGCCAGACAAAATCTTGGTTTGGCCTGTGCTTTAGGTGGAACTGGGCTATGTATTGATTACTCTTTGTTACAAAGTATTGGCTGGAATGCTACTGGTCTTACAGAAGATTTGGAATTTGGAGTACGTTGCGTAGAGCATGGTGTCTTACCCATATGGGCACATGATGCTATTGTCTACGACGAAAAACCTACAGATTTTATTGCTTCATTTAGGCAACGTCTGCGATGGCAGCAAGGTCATTTTCAGTGTGCGAAACAGTACATGATGAAGATGCTTAAAGAAGGAATTCGTGAAAGAAACTTGATTAAATTTGATACAGGGCTATATTTATTTCAACCCATGCGAGCGCTCATCATTTTTGCTACATCTCTTTTCATGTTTGTTCTTAAATTTCTTGTACCTACGAGAGTGGTTGACCAAATTTCCAACAACACAGTTTCAGATATCTTAATTGTGGTGAGTGCCATTCTTTTCTTGCAAATACCTCTCACTTTATTTATGGAAAGGAAAAATTGGCGCTCTTATTTTGCGTTAGCCATTGTGCCTCTGTTTCTCTGGACCTGGGGACCCGTAACGCTGCATGCCTATCTGACACGCAACAACCGAAAATGGTATCATACCATCCACAAACGCTCTATTCGCCTAGATGAGATTAACACACAGTAAAACCCAGCCTAACAACTGGGTTTTTTAATCTGCAGAAAATCCCATCCATCATCGCAATAAAACCAAGCAACAACCCACAAGGAAAAGTGCCTGCCATGACGAATAGAACATTCACCTTATCGAAATAGGGAGCGTGAATGAGTGAATATACGTTCTATAATGAATTTACCTGACTTATTGGAAATTCGTAGCCTTGTTTGTGTAGAACCACATCCTGACGATAATGAAGTAGGAGCTGCGGGAACGCTATTTCAACTTGCTCAAAACGGATGCCAAATTCACTTTGTCACCGTAACAGACGGCGCAGCTGGAACCTCAAATCCTGATGTAGCGGGAACAAAACTTGCTCATATTCGTCGCAAAGAACGCTTACAGGCTGCCAAATTATTAGGTGTGACTGAATCGATTTTTCTCAACTTCCCTGATGCTGGAACTTACCAAGTGGATGATTTAACCGCTCAACTGGTTGACATATTCCGTAAACTACAACCTCAGATGGTAATGACGGTAGATCCGTGGATGGCTTACGAGGCACATCCTGACCATATCAAAACAGGAAAAGCGGTTGCTGAAGCCGTCCTTTTTTCCAGCAACCCTTGTTATAAACCAGAAGCAGGAGAGCCATTTGCTGTTCAGCAAATCGCGTTCTACGCAACTAACTATCCCAATACATATGTTGATATCACTCATGTTTGGGAAAACAAATTGGCGGCCCTCTTGACTCACAAGAGTCAGTTTGACAATGAAGAATGGCCGTTGCTTTCTGAATATTTGCGTCTGGAGGCAAATGAAATTTACGCTTTAAAGTTGAAGCATGACCAACAACTCGTCACAAATTCAACCCACGGCTCGCCCAAAAATGGCCTAGCTGAAGCTTTTAAAGTACTCTCCAGCCGTCAACTGCACTTCTTTCCGAGTGCGTTATTCAGTTAATCTCTATAAAGTTTCGCTCTTCAAGAAAGCGCTATCATTTTAAATGACAAAAGTCATAGTCATTTTCTGAACTTTTTCATAACATCAACACGCACAGAAAGCAGGGCTTGCCCATGGCTAACGCGAATCTCACTCATTCCCATCAAATACCTCTAGGCAAACAAGTAGCCTATAGTTCTTATCAACTTGGTATCAATATGCTATGGTACGCTTTTAGCACGATTGCCGTGTTTTTTTACGTTACAGTGTTAAAAGTTTCTGCTACTGAAATTTCTTACGGAATGATTGTCTATGGCATCTTAAATGCATTTATGAACGTGTTAGCTGGGCATTGGAGTGACCGCACGCATACTCGACTGGGTAGAAGAATTCCCTATATACTTGCATCAGGTTTACCGTTTTGTCTAACTTTCTACTTTCTTTTTTCCCCACCAGCTGTCAGCAATGATGGACTATTACTTTACTTTTTTCTGCTAACATTTCTATTTGATTTTTGTTTTACATTAGTTGCTCTTAACGCTGGTAGTCTCTTTCCGGAAATGTATCAAGAAGAAAAAAGTCGCGCCTTTGTTTCCGCCTTACAGCAAGTTTTCGCAATTGTCGGACTGATTTTGGGAGTCGCACTATCGAAATCTCTTGGGGAAAGCTTGGGATGGAGTAAAGTAGCTGCCTTATTTGCTGGAATTGCTTTTGTATCCATTTATGTATCCTTGTATGGAAGCTTTGAACGTTCGGGACAGACGGAATCCGCCTTTCATCTGAAAGAAGCTGTCGCATCCACTTTTCGAAACCGTCGATTCTTGTTCTTTGTATCGGCGAGTTTCCTGATTCAATTTTCCACAACGTTGTGCACATCCGTATCTTCTTTTTACACAAAATATGTGGTAAGCATGACAGGTCTACAAAGCTCTTTATTCCTAGGTGGTATTTTTATTGTCGCCATACCTCTATCTTTTCTCTGGGCACGACTGGCTGTCAAAATGACGACCGCTAAAGCTGCATTTTTAGCCTGTATTCTCTATATTTTCACTTCTATGGCTCTAGTGTTCGATCACGCTGTCTGGAGCGTCATTCTTACTGGTTTTATGATGGGTATTCCTGTTTCTGGTTTTCTTGTTTTGCTAAATATACTTCTCGCAGAAGTTATTGATCACGATGCCAAACTAACCGGACGCAGAAGAGAAGGCATGTATCTTGGCATGAATGGTTTCCTTGTTCGTCTTGGTCTCTCGTTACAATACGCTGTCATGGCAATTTTCTTCTCCATCAGTGGATACAACGCACATTTAAGCGTACAAAGCGTACGCACAATTTGGGGATTTCGCCTACTGATTGGCGGATTGCCTGTGGTTGCATTGCTCGTTTCACTCATCCTCCTACTTGCTTATCAACGTTTGCACAATCTGGCCAAATTGTCAGATGAAGCAACAACATTACAATCTGGTCATTCTAACCCACTTTTTTATCTTCACAAGCAATGATTGTCATCTGCTTTTCACAATCTCGGTTTTGATAGAAGAGCGCTAATAAAGATATCTCATCTTTGGGCGGTCTATTGTTTAGGTACCTTGAAGTCCTATGACTTCAACCCGTGTGGAGAAGAAGGTTGCTCCCCCTCCCATATCAGCGATACTTTGCGATGTAAGTACATTGACAGACTGGTATCCAAGAACTTCATCATCCCACCACAGTCCTTGCGAAACAACCAGACCAGGCTGTACATCTGAAGTAATTTCAGCTTGAAGCACAATTGAACCACGATCATTAAAAATTTGAACGAATTGCCCTTGTTCTATTCCTCGAATCTCAGCATCTAAGGGGTGAATTTGTAGCAATGGTCGCCGCTCTGCCTTCTTTAACGATAAAACGTTCGCCCCCGTAGAATTTAAAAAGTGATGGTTTGGAGGAGTAACAAAATATAGCGGATAAGAGATGTCTGCCTGCAATTCCACATGCGTAGGAAGAGAAGGAAGCCCTGCCAGCTTCATCGCCTCTGAATAAAGAGCAATTTTATTTTTCGTCGGCGTCGGTAAATCCTTGTGTTTCATTTCATCATTTATGGGGATTTCTAGTTTTAACCACCCTTTTTCTCGTAAAGATGGGAGTGAGACGTTTCGTAAATATGGATTATTGTCATTTCTCAGAGCCGTTTCAATCATGTCTTCTTCCGTATCATAAAAACAAGACTCCGTAAAACCCATTACTTCAGCCAGTTCCTTAAAGAATGTAAAGTTGGATTTGCATTCACCAAGAGGAGGAATCACTGGTTCATGTAACTGAAGATACAAGTGCCAATAAGATTTATATAAATCTAAGTTCTCAAAATGACTCGTCGCCGGTAAAACGAGATCGGCATATTTACACGAATCTGTCAGAAAAAGATCGTGGACTACAGTGAAAAGATCTTCCCTCGCCAACCCTTTCCTCACCTTGTTTTGGTCAGGTGCAACCTGAGCTGGATTGGAATTGTAAACAAACAGAACTTTGATCGGCTTGTATGGATGGAGTAAAACATCTCCTAATTGATTCATGTTGATAGAACGTGGCTGAGGTTGCGGAAGCAAATCCGGTCTCTGTAATCCGTATGTATTTAATTTAGCGTAATAGCTATTTCCCTTTATAGCACCGCCTCCACGAATCCCCCATTGACCCGTTAGAGCAGGCAGGCAAGCGATAGTTCTTACAATCATTCCGCCATTCTCATGATGTTGAAGGCCATTACCAATTCGAATGAATGATGGACTAGTTGTGCCGTACAGATGTGCCAGTAAACTAAGATCTTCCACTGACACTCCGGTGATTTCCGAAACCTTCTCGGGAGTGTAATCTGTCACGTGTTCTTTCAGCTCAGCGTAGCCTTCCGTATACTTGTTTAAAAATTCCTCATGAACAAGGTTTTCACGGATCAGTAAATGCATAATACCCAGGGCTAAAGCGGCATCCGTACCAGGGCGTATCTGGATGAACCAGTCAGCCCACTTGGCTGAACGGTTATTATGAATATCAATGACAACAATTTTGGCCCCTCGTTTACGAGCTTCATTCGCGAGCAACATTTGATGCATATTGGTGCTGATCACGTTACAACCCCAGATGACAATCAGTTTCGAGTAGATGGTATCTTCAGGATCAATTCCGGCGTTTGCACCCATGGTATAAGCATATCCCGCAGCTCCAGCGGCATTGCAAATGGTTTGCTCGAGCAAGCTTGCACCAAGTCGATGAAAAAACCTCCTATCCATTCCTTCTGCATTCAAGACACCCATATTACCGTAAAAACTATAAGGAAGAATCGATTCAGCGCCATAAGTTTCAATAGCATCTTGTAATTTGCGCTTTATTTCTTTATACGCTTCATCCCAACTGATACGTTCAAAATGTAAAGTACCTTTGGGTCCTGTACGTTTCATTGGATAGAGCAAACGATCTTGATGATAGATGCGTTCTGGGAATTTTCGAACTTTCTGGCATATGGCACCCTTGGTTACAGGGTGATGGGGATGTCCATCGACTTTTATAATTTTGCCATTCTCCACACTAACCAACAGGCTGCATGTATCCGGACAATCAAGGGGACAAACAGATCTTACGAGTTTCATGATCATTGCCTCTCTTTTCAATTGACAACTCTTATCATATTTTCTACTAAGTTGACGATGAAAGTCTATAAAAAAACTTCCGAGCGAACTCGGAAGCCTTATCTTTTCTGGAGCGGGTGACCGGAATCGAACCGGCGCCATCAGCTTGGAAGGCTGAGGTTCTACCATTGAACTACACCCGCACATATTGAACTGACAACAGATGATATTATAACTCGGAACCAAGAAAAACACAAGCTTTAAGTTTGTTGATTTTAAAAACGGCGAATAACTTGTTCGTTCTGTCCACTCGATCATTCAAACCTCAGCGTACTGTAGAAGTGTGAAGGAGGTGCTTAACCATGATTGAAGATTTGCGTCGAGCATTTACATTGGGAGATCGCATTAAAGTGTATGCGGGTGATACTCAAATTGATGGCACTGGCAGTTTCATTGCCTTTCAAGACCGCTTCCTCATCTGGGCAGATTCTACTGGCCTGATTAACTTTACCCATCTTGGCGATGCTATTACCATCCAAAAAGTATAACAGCACAATCCTAGACGCCGAATCCATTGTGGAGATTCGGCGTCTAGGAATTTTATAGTTTACGTATCGAATCATGGCTTGAAATTTTTTGTATCCTAACATAGCCACTTGTATCTGCCCATAACACACCATCTGGTAATACGCGAATCACAATACCCTCACCAATAACAGCATCACCATTGATGAGTTGAATGCGATCACCATACGAAAATGATTTTAAAAGAGGATTTTCTATAAAGCTATAGCTTTGTTCTATGTGATCAACAAAATCGATATCTACCGCCTGTTGTAATTCAACACCCTCATGATGTTTGCTTTCATTATGCAAAATATCTAAGAAAATTTCCGAGACATCAACAGGTGTGGAAATAGAATAAACCTCTTCGGATAGATCTCGTTGAACTGTATCTGTCATTTGGTTACGGAGTACTTGACGATATCTTTTTATTTTTCTTTCAGGTACTGTGCTACTTTCCCAAAGTGACAAACCGCGGATAGGTGAAGTAAATAGAACTTCTATATCCAACTGAATTTCAGACTGAGCAGAGGGGTTTGGCATTTGAGCTACATGAAATGACAACCATCCTTTTGTACGATGTTTTTGTCTCATCCCCTGCTGTTTTGGAATGGCTAAATCTTTTCTTACAATCCATTGTGTCAATGGTTTATGAAACTTACGATTCGCCGCAGCTGATGACATGCTTGTAACCCCCCAAAAACGACGAGTCTCCATGACCCGCATCATTTCACCCGTACATCGTATGAAATGACATACCGTTTCTGCTCAGAATTTCATTACGTCAGTGATCACAAATAACTATTCTTAAACCTTCTATTGAACATAAAGCACTCGTCCATACAATGAATAAAACCCTTGATTTCTCAAGGGTTTCAAAATTCTATGGTGGGCCCACTAGGACTCGAACCTAGGACCAACCGGTTATGAGCCGGCCGCTCTAACCAACTGAGCTATGGGCCCTCAAAAACGGCAAATATAATTATACACATTACAACTAACTTTGACAACATATATTACTGATAAACTTAGATTTTGATATCTCATCAACTTACATGCCAGGAAACCATCCAAGCAAAGAAAAAGAGGCTGTAAGGCAGAGTCCCCAAGGAGGGAAACTCTACACTTAACAGCCACCTGTACTCCTGTCGCCTGGCAACGACCTAGGTTCCCAGGGGTCTTCACCCCAAGTATGCTCGGCGCTGGAGGTCTTCACGGTCGTGTTCGGGATGGGTACGCGTGTATCCCCTCCGCTATGGTCACCAGACTCTTCTTTCCTTTCCAACTGTCTCAGCAAGAGGGATTTTCCTTGGTGAAGGCCTCGACCGATTCGTATCCGTCCGCTCCACGCCTCACGACGCTTCCACGCCGGACCGATCTACCTTATCGTCTATAAGGGGTCTTCCTTCCTTGACGGAATGGGATACGTTATCTTGAGGCAGGCTTCGCGCTTAGATGCTTTCAGCGCTTATCCCTCC
>NZ_FRAF01000030.1 GCF_900142255.1 Alicyclobacillus tolerans
TGTCTCAGAGCGTTATGAGAAGGGAGCGATTATTCTCACCTCTAACAAGTCATATGGGGCTTGGGGAGAAATTTTTGGTGACACCGTGCTAGCAACCGCAATTCTCGACCGTCTTTTGCATCACTCCAGTACCGTAAATATTAAGGGTGAGAGTTATCGGATACGGGAAAAAAAGAAAGCTGGATTCTTCAAGATAGACTCTTCAAACGGTGATCAATTGATCCCGCCAGCGAATCTATCTACGGACGCTTAGTTGATGAAACTGGGGAGTTTTCGATTGATGTTTTTGGGGAATTTTCAATTGCTCTTGACATGAAATAGAAAATTTCGTGAATCGACATGTGATGTTGAAGTATTCCAGGGTAAACTGTCACCCAATGAGGGATCAACTAATTTGCGGGAGAGCCAACTTTCATCAGAATATGCAAGCAGGAATGCATTGCAGCAAAATCGGGTTGATTAACAGGCGAGTATGGTTGGATAATCGCGCTGGCTCTATACAGCAACATCGGTGGTATCCTAAGAACCACCTCTTTTGTCTTGACTTCATAAACATATATACATTGCATTGTTATGTATATAGTTATATACTTCGTGTGTGGAATCGAGGTGATTTGATTTGGAGATCAATACACAGGTTCTTAAAGGCTACATCGACACGATCATCTTGTCTCTTCTGAATGAAGGAGAGATGTACGGGTATCAGTTAGCCAACGCTGTCTGGGAAAGAACCGGCGGAAACTTTGAACTAAAGGAAGGTACGATGTACTTGTCTCTCAAAAGACTTCAAGCTAACGGGTTCATTGAGTCTTATTGGGGTGGTAACGAAGGTGGAGGGGCGAGAAGAAAGTACTACTATATTTTGGATTCTGGAAAGAAGTTGTATGATGACAAGGTTAAGGAGTGGCGATTGGTAAAGTCCCTTTTAGATACCTTTCTGAAGGAAGGCGATGACCACGATGCGTGAGATCGATATGTACGTTGACTCCATTTACAGTGATTTAGAGGACAGCCCGGAAGTGGCGGAATTGAAGGAGGAAATGCGTAATCACTTGATTGAGGCCTCTAAAACTTTACAACAACAAGGATATTCCGAAAAGGACAGTATCCGTGTAGCCATTGAGCGGTTTGGTGATGAGGATAGCCTGCGGAAAGGACTTAATAATTTGTATCATCCTCCTGGTGATGATTCAGAGTCCCCGGCCCCGGCTCGAAACAACGGGATTGTTGCACTGATCTTGTCGGCTTTGTCGATTGTGGTTCCGTTGCTTGGCTTAATCTTCGGTGTCATAGGCTTTTTGATTTCGAGAAGGAACGCAAAAAATCGGAAGGCAACGCCCGGTTCTGTAAGGATGTCGTCAATTGCATTAGTCATCAGTATCGTTGGGATTGTGATTCAATTATTGGAGATCATCGGAACGATTAGCTTCTACTCGAACTAATCACCGTGAACTTGTTCCAAGGCAGGGTCAATGTAGAGTATTGCTTTTTGGTATCGATCTTTTAGCACAATCTTAGCTGCGTAGGCTGCATTTTCTGCACTTTCAATTTCACCTATGCTTCGATATATCCGACTTTTCCAAATCAAGAACCGCCCGCCGATATGACTGTTGCTGTCTGGAACCAACCTGAAAGCATAGTCACACCAACGCAGGGCGTCTTCGTATTCCTTCTGATAAAAGTGGAGTCTGACAAATTCTTCGATCAGCTCCGCTTCGTGCTGTTTCATGTTTCCAGCTTTGTAAAACCCCCAAACTTGATACAATAGCACCATTGCTTCTTTGAATTGAAAAGAATCCAACATCAGAACAGCAATTGCGTGCTTTGCGAACATATGCAATTTTTCGTCTACATTGAAAGACTGCTTTTCCACAATCCCAAAGCATTCCATCGCCTGCTCCCGATAGTTCAAATATCGGTAGCACCGTCCTAGGCCAAGATAGGCCCGCAATTTGCGGTGGTCTTCCTTGCAATGTTTTATTCCAGACAGAAATACCTCGATAGCTTCTGAATACTCTTCAAGCTCCATCAATGCGCTGCCCAGGTTGATTTGAACCCTTGGAATAAGGTGCAGAGGCGGACAATCATTCAGAATGTCCTTGTACGTCCATACCGCTTCCTGATACCTCCCCAAGTTGAAGTAACAGTTTCCAAACAAAACCCGGAGTTGGTACACCTTATTCAGTTCTATATTTTCCATTTCAGCGATTTTGATTGTTGATCTCAACGCCTGTAAGACTTCACGGCTCGACGAAATTTTTGCCCACTCTTGTACGGTTTTTATCATGTCGTCTGATGCATCGAATTTATTAAAGGTTTTCCATGCGCTTTCCAGCATCGAAGCATCATGCATTATAACTCCGATTTGAAATAGTCCTCTTGCACTGTTAATGGCTTTTTCATCTACCAAAGTCAGTTCAGAACTGTCTACATGAAGTCGTTGGGCGAAAAGATTCAATGCTTCTGCCGATGGAACAATCTTTCCGCGCTCTATTAAACTCAAGTACGACCTTTCATAAATCCCTTCAACCAATTGTTGTTGCGTCAATCCCCTATTTAAGCGAATTCTCCGGATTCGTCTCCCTATCAATCTTCTCACCCTTCAAAGTTTCTCGTGCGAGAGTAATAGTTTCTCTTTTACTGTGGTTTTAGTGAAAGGAGTGATGCTGTGAATAAACGTATTTGGGCTGCATTGTTGGTGTTGTTTGTATTAGAGGGTTTCGGAGTTATTTTACCCAAAGAAATACCAGGACCGGGCGTGGATGTTGTTCACGTAGGCGTGCATCAATTATAGCACGAATTTTCAAATGCAGATTTTCGGGCGTTCCCTATATTTACGCATTTTTCATCGAAAACGCTGTATTTCACAAAACAGAAGGAGTTGAAAAAATGAATAAGTTCAAGACAATGGTTGCTTTCGGTTCAACGGTAGCAATGCTCGTAACTTCGTTTCTCTTATTTTCTGTTGAAGCATTTGCTGCAACTACCAATACGAATACATCCAATGCAAATGCAATGTCTTTGTCGCAATACGAAAGCTACCTCTCTCAATTGAACACTCCACAGGCCAAAAATACTCTGACTCGGTTTGAGGCTCTCAGCAACAGCCAAAAGACCAAGTTTCTAAACCTGTTGTCTAACAAAACAGCTATTCAAAATGCTTTAAGCGGCAAAAGTGTTTCCGGTGTTCAATTAGTATCCACCAAAGTTAGTAATCAGTCAACTCCCAACACGGCCATTTCTCCGAATACGGTTGTCAGCGGTGGTGGCGGTGGCTCTCCAGTAACCGGGACGTTTAGAGACTCCAATTACTTCACGTTGTCGATATTATCTATCCCGATCACTCAGTATTACGAGAATGTGGTCTTCTACACATCCAACAACTTCATTCAGACAATAGATGCGTCAGAGGCGATTGTGAACTACAACTACGACCCAACCGTACAAACATACCTTGAGTCCGATGAAGTGTATATCGGAAACAATACGGTTTACCAGTATGCCACTTTCAGCTACGGTATTGGTATTTATAAGGGACTGTCTGCTCAATACGGAACTGTTCACGTGAATCAGGCTGACAACTTTGACGGTTCGCAAGCCTGGATTCAAAATTACACCGGCTAATCAATTTTATCTGCATATATAAAGGTACAGCATCTTGTACTTTGTCCCTTTTCTCAACGTCATCCGGTGGTTTTTCCGTCTTGTTTTGCTCGTTGTCGTAGACGCTCTACAATCTTGTTCATATGTTCTGTTGCTGCCTGTTACGCCAAGGGCATGGTCTTCCTCAGTCTCCGGGGTATCCACCATCAGCCCGACGAAGATCAAGTCTTCATGAGTTATGCAGTTGCTGTATGAATTCGGTTACGGAAAGAAATGCGATGAAAATTCTATGAAAGCACTAAAAAACACTTGACTTTTCCGAAACGCCTCAGCAATCGCCGAGGAGGCATCTAAATGCCTATCTCTCAGTGATTCGGGTGTGAAGCATGACGGACTTATGTAAGCCACAATTCAAGGAACTTTCGTCGTTTAGCAATGTCGGTGGAGCCCCTGTTCTGCGTACATTTTGGGACAGGTTTGACCTTTCGTTACTTTTGTCTCAGTCAGGCATATTTAAAATCCGAGGCGTTGCCACTTGGGTTCTCGCCTTTGTGTACGTCGTTGGACTTATTAATCGTTGCCCATCGGTTAATGCACTTGCTTCATTCTTCAATGCAGATGACTTGCTCCAGCGTATGACCGGCATTCAGTAGATTACACAGTCTGTTTTCCGCAAGTCAAAAATGCAGCAAAACGCCGCCGGGTTTTGCTGCAAATTTAAACCGCGCTATACACACAGTCTGCTCTGATTCGCTTCCTGACTGGGTTTTCGCAGTGGAAGACGTTCAACCGGAAACGTACAGCCCGTCTTCAGAATGACCCAGACACGGCCCTCGTAGAAGGAGATGTCCTTGCACTAGACGATACACATGCACCACATCCATATGCCAAGGCAATCCCGTTTCTCTACTGGCTCTACGACAGTTTAACCAAAGTCTACACATGGGCGATGAACATTGTGGCGTTGCACGCCATCCGACATAACGGAGTTGAATAACCTTGGTCCTACGCCATATGGACGAAGTCCGAAAACGATGCGGATAATAAGCAATCGAAACTTGACCTGGCATGGCAGGTGCTCCATACCGTCCGAAAACAGGTCAAGTGTCGCCTATGGGTGGTCATGGACCGCTGGTACTTTAGCAATCCCTTTCTGCTTCAGTGTGAATCAGCGAACTTTGACTGGATGACCAAGGTCAAACGCAACACGCAGTTATTCCGCCGGATGATTGAACCCGGAACTGGATGTGAACGCTTTGTGCCGCTCCGTCCGAAGGATCTCATTCGGGATGTCTATCCGATGCTTATGGCACAAACCAACGTGGATGTCTCCTCCGTCGCTTTTGAAGATATTTACATGAAAATGCCAAAGGCTTCAGTGAATCGATGGGTTAAACCATGCACAAAAATGAAATACACCAGAATCGCCGCAGTAGTCGGCAAACGCATGAAACCACAAGAAAATGAAGCAGCCACGGAGCCTGGCAAACTGGTGAACCCGAATGAACCTGTAGAGACTGACGAGATAGTCGTAGAGTACAAAGGAGCCTACCTTCTCATTAGCAACCGTTACGATGCACCAACTGAAGTGATGGGAGCATAGTTGAAGCGTTGGCGAATTGAAGTCTTGTTCCGTACCGCAAAGCAAGAACTCGGCATGCTCAATTGCCATTCACCAAAAGAAAATTATATTCACGCTCACATGACGATGCTCTTCACGGCTGAAACGCTTGTCCGGTACATAACCTAGCAACAAAATACAGCGGGAGAAGGAGATTGCACTCACGGCCAAGTGATCCGCAATCTAATCTGCATCCGCTGTCGTACCCGTCAAGCCGCTCGACAAAATGAGCAAGACTCGATTGCCATCGATCTTGACACAACCGCGGAATGTTTTGCAAGACTCATCCGTAAATTTTGGCCAACAACGCTAGAATTGAGGTGGTTTGAACCTACCAATGCCCAATTATTGAGAGCAACTGCATAGGTCATGCTTTTCTAACAATGAAGCCAGTAAATGGCTCAGGCTGTCGAGACTTTCTCGACAGCCTGAGAGCCAGAGGCTCTCTTTTTTGTCGTTAAAAAAGTTTTATGGCATGTTGAGAAGAAAAATGGGTCATTCTACAAAAGCAAAGATGCTTATAAAGAAAGTGAGTGCGATCCATGCAGTTTAAAAAGTTAGCATGCTGTTTTTTCGTAATGTGGGTTCCATTGTTTTTAGCTTCTCCTTGTGTACAGGCCGCAACGACATTACAAGCTGATATGGTGCGTAAATGTATAGTAATTGATGCAGGACATGGAGGCGTAGACAGCGGTGCGCGTTCTCAGCAGGGAGATATGGAGAAAGATATCAATTTGAAAATAGCCGAGTATTTGCGTGATGATTTGCAACAAATCGGTATTTCCGTTGTCATGACGCGTAATCAAGATATGGATTTGGCGACTCAAGAAGATAGAGCGAATAAACACCGGCATCGTGGAGATTTAAGGGGACGTTTGTTACGTGCCAAGAGTGTTCACTATGACGCGTTTGTTTCCATTCATTGTAATGCGGATCCTTCTCCAGTTTGGAGAGGAGCTCATGTGCTTTATAAACAAGGTGATGAAAAAAGTAAGGAGTTGGCTGAAATTATGATGAATGCCATTCGCGAACACCTTTTGCCAACTCAAAGGGATATAAAAGCGAATCAAAGCTTATATCTTTTAAAAAGACTAGATGGTCCAGCTGTTCTGGTTGAGGTTGGATTTATCACCCATCCAGAAGAATTGCGTTTGCTGAAACAGCCACGCTATCAGAAAATCATTGCTTACTCGCTTTATGAAGGACTGATGCGCTATTTTAATTCAGAATCGACGTCATCCCAACGTTCGACTGTTAGTTTTTCTACTCTGCATGGGTAGCATCATAAGTTTTGCCGTCTTCGCTTGGCATCGAGTGATTCATGCTAGTGAACGAGTGGTGCGAACAAATTCTACAAATTTGCCCAAACTGGAAATTACACGCACCTCCCATGCATGGTTTGGGCAACCGGTATATGTTTTAAAAAATGAATCTGCGGAAAAACTCCTTCATTTGGTCATAGAGTCATGGAACGGAGACCAATTGCCGATTCTCAGTCAGCCCATATCTATTTCTGCCCTTCCAGGTTCTAAAATCACGTTTGCCCCTCAAAATTTAGCTCCATTTGATTTTCAACCAGGAAAAGCTGTTTACTTCTCGGCTCCTGTACTTTCTCATATGAAAAACAGTCAAATATTTACGATTATGTGGATGGAGAATGGTCTAGAACAATATGAAAATGTGAATGTCTCTTGAGCGATATCTGTGCTAAACTAACAAAAGCGAAGTTATATAAAAGTAGTATAGGGTCTATGGCCTTTTCTCTTTGAATTGTTTGATTCGTTAGTTTTGGGAGGGAATTGATTTGGTAAATCAAGATCAGGTGCTCGATGCGCTCCGCAAAGTAGAAGATCCAGAGGTTCATCGCAGCATCGTGGATTTGGATATGGTACGAAATATTGATATTCGCGGTTCGCATGTTTCACTAGAAATCGTATTGACCATTCGCGGTTGTCCCTTACACACTGTCATTGAGGAGGACGTTCGACGCGCATTGGGGGAAGTTCCGGGAATTAAAACGGTAGACGTAAAAATAGGTCATATGACGGATGAAGAGAGAAAACGGTTTGCAGAGAAAGTTCGCGGTCCACAACAGAATACTGGACAACCACTCTCTGAGCTGTTGTCTGAAAACTCTGGGGTTGTCTTTCTGGCGATTGCATCAGGCAAAGGCGGTGTAGGTAAATCATCAGTTACCGCTAATTTGGCACGTGCTCTTGCGGAAATGGGATATCGAGTAGGTGTAGTAGATGCAGACATTTATGGGTTTAGTCTGCCAGCCATATTTAACGCCGTCGATAAAAAACCAACTGTCATTGATGAAATGATTCTGCCAGTAGAGGTAGAAGGTATCAAATTAATTTCCATGCACTATTTTGTTCCAGATAACAGCCCGGTTGTCTGGCGTGGACCCATGCTGGGCAAAATGTTGCGTACTTTTTTCTCACAAGTTCATTGGGGAAAATTAGACATTGTATTGCTTGATTTGCCGCCTGGAACGGGAGATATGGCTCTTGATGTGCATACATTACTGCCGCAATGCAAGGAAATTATTGTAACTACACCCCAGTTGGAAGCGGCTGAAGTAGCCGTACGCGCAGGGATTATGGGTGTTCGTACCCATCATGAAATTGTTGGCGTAGTAGAGAATATGGCATATTTTGAATGTCCTGGTTGCGGTGAACGCTATCCAATTTTTGGCGAAGGCGGCGGAGCCAAGGTTGCGGCAGCTCTTCAAACGGAAGTGATTGCCCAAATTCCTATGGCTATTTTGCAATCTGGACAAAAAGCGTTTTTCGGCAAAAATTCATCTCAGGGCCAGGAATATGCGCTCTTGGCAGAAAGAGTAGCGCGTCGTCTCCATTTGCAGGAACAAGAACAGGTTCAAATCTAATACTCTACAAGGATTGTCAGGACTTAGTTTGATTTCATCTGCAACATTTGTATAAAAACTTAGAGAGCTGACCAACCTCTCTTCAATGGAGTGGATTAAATCAGCTCTCTGACGTTTATGTCCATACAAATTTAGCTGCTGCCCGATTCTTGATTGCCTTCTTCACCACCGGAACCACTTTCACCTTCAGCAGAGCCACCACTCGATTGTTGCTGTGATGAATTCCCACTGCCACCTGGGCTCTTCATACTGTCTGAGACAGCTTTTTTCAGGGCATCTTGGAACTTCATGCGAAACGTTGGGTTGTCCATGGCTTGCATCATGACATTCATAATATCCTTGCGACCTTCTGGAGATTGAAATTGCTCTTCTAAAAAGGTGCTAAAACTTTTTGATTTAAGCAGTACTAACAAATCTTTTTGCGCATCAGGATCGCGTAAAAGTTGTTTCATGGTAGACAACATTTCAGGTTGAGAGGCCTTGGCTAAATCGGATGCAAAAGTTGGATCTTTCATCTGTTCAGAGAGTAGATGCTGAAATTTTTCTGATTGCAAGCTAGCTGTTAATGCTTTACTGACGTCAGCATCGGAGACAGCCAATTGTTGCTTGAAAGTTGGGTCTTTTAGTATATCGTAAAGAGCAGATTTGCCCTCGGGAGAATGTAGAATATCAAGAACCATTTGTTTGGTAGCGCCATAGTCTTGTCCGCCGCTAGCTGCCGAGGCAGAAGACGAATTGTCAGCACCCATGGCGCCTGCGCCACAACCGGCTACGACTGCGGTAGCCATCATCAGAGCTATGGCTGTTGCACGCTTGCTCACAGGCATCCCCCGTTCTCTTGCTTGTTGTCCTCAGTATGTCTAGGAGACCAAGACATTATGCGGTTTGGCAGGACTTCACAGGTTAAGGTAAGATGTGATAGGCAAGCGCCGCCATTTTGATGGACCCTGCAATTTTTAAGATTCAACCTTGGTGGAAACTTTTGCATTGCTGAGCAATTCAGAAACGGTTACAAATTGATAACCTTTGGCTCGTAATTGATGAATAATTTGCGGTAAAGCTACTGTAATCTGTTTGGATGAGTCGCTGGCGTGCATCAGAATGATGTCTCCGGGCACAGCGCGAGAAACTACGCGTTTCACAATGGCTTGTTCACCTGGGTTTTTCCAATCCAATGAATCTGTATTCCATTGGATTACGGTATAGCCCATATCATGTAAAGTTTTCAATACTCTAGGATTAAAATCTCCATTTGGTGTACGAATGAGTTTGGTTTTTACTCCTGTGACTTGTTGGATTGCTTTTTCAGAGAGTGCAACTTGTTCACGTATCCAACTGTTAGGATAATTAGAAAAGTCTTTGTGTAAGTTGCCGTGATTACCAATTTCAAATCCCATATTTTGTATTCTCTTGGCGATTTTGGGATGACGTAAGGTCCAAGGACCACTTAAGAAAAAGGTTGCTTTTTTGACACCCTCTTTTTGTAAAATGTCAAGAACCGGTTCGGGGACTTTGTTTCCCCAAGAAATATCAAACGTCAGCGCAACCACTTTCTTGTCGGTATCCACTTTATAAATGGCATTTGGCGGTTTGCTGGCAGCCATGACCGTTTGCGGCTTGGCGCCAATCAGTCCAGCTGACAAAAGTACAGCCATACCTATACTTGTCAAAAGGCGAAATGATTTTTTAAACACGCGTTTCACTCCTTATACAAAGTTCTCTACGGGCTATTCTTTATGGATTTTCAGCAATCGACTTCCAGTTTCGGAAATCTGCCTAACGCGAAGTGTGCGCCTCTTTCTTGCCTGCTATGCAGTGTTAAGAAATTCGCTGAATTGAAATTGTATGAAGGAGGAAATCTGCGTGAGAGAAAAGGGTTTAGCGGCAATAGGGCAGCGACCTCAGGGGATTCGTACACTTTTTTTAGCTTCACTTTTATTTTTGCTGCTTGGAGCGTTGTTCGGATTTTATCAACCTAGTTTGGCGAGTCATTTGGCTCAGCCCGTTTTGCATCAGATGAAGCAATCTGTACAATCATTAGAAGGGCATAGTTGGTTTCGTTTTTTTCTGTATATTTTTTTGCACAATACATTTAGTATTGCTATGACTATGCTTTTAGGTGTTGTTTTCGGACTTTTTCCTGCTTGGAACATGTGGTTAAACGGTATGGTCATTGGTTATCTCTTGCATGCAGATGCTCAATTGGGCATACCTGCAGGGAAATTGATTCTCTATGGTTTGGCTCCACATGGGATTTTTGAATTGACTGCTGTATTTTGGGCGTCAGCAGTAGGGTTGCTCAATGGGTGGACGTTGTTAACTTCGCTTTTAAACGCATTCCGAAATGATTCGGTTGTCAACCATCCAGTGTCCCCAGAAATTCGTAAAGAGAGCGTTTGGAGGATAGTGATACGCTATAATTTGCGAGCTTTTCCTTTCATGGTAGGGTTGCTGCTCATTGCAGCGGTCATTGAGTCGACCGTAACCCCCCATTTAATTCAAGTTGGCATAGGCTCGCTACATGTCTCACATGGGTAATCAGGAGGGGAAGTATAAAATGGCTAAATTAAGAATTATTGGAGCACCATCCGACTTCGGACAAGGGCGAAGAGGTGTCGATATGGGGCCAAGCGCTATACGTTATGCAGGTTTGTCGGAAAAACTGGCGCGTCTTGGTCATGATGTGGAAGATTTAGGTAATATTGTGGTGCCTACACCTGAGATGCATACCGTAAAGGATGAGAAGCTGAAATACTTTGATGAAGTGAAGGCGGTATGCGAAAATTTATATCGTGAAGTCAGCCGTGTTATGGAGGAGGACGCCATTCCGATTATTTTAGGTGGCGATCACAGTATTTCCATTGGCAGTATGGCTGGAATTGCTGCCAGTCGACGCCCTTTTGGGGTCATTTGGTTTGACGCGCACGGAGACATGAATACTCCAGAAACAACACCTTCTGGAAATATTCATGGAATGCCACTCGCCGTCAATCTTGGTCTTGGTCATCCTGAATTAATACATCTTGGTGGTTTCGCTCCCAAGGTTAAACCAGAAAATGTGGTCCTGGTGGGGATTCGCTCCATTGATGAGGATGAGGCCAAACTGATTCGCCAAACTGGCATTCGCGCTTATACGATGGCAGAGATTGATCGTATGGGTATGGCAGCAGTAATGGAAGAAGCCATTCGCATTGCTTCCAACCAAACGGAAGGAATTCATCTCTCACTCGATTTGGATTCGCTCGACCCAACATTCGCCCCAGGAGTAGGTACACCGGTAAATGGGGGTGTCACTTATCGGGAAGGACATCTTGCCATGGAAATTCTAGCTGATTCTGGGAAGATTCGTTCGGTGGATGTCGTTGAAGTTAATCCTATTCTGGACATTCACAACCAAACGGGGAATATGGCTGTCGAGTTGGTAGAATCTTTGTTCGGTAAGACGGTGATGTAACGGCGTCCATTCTGTTCGCATACCGCCTTCCACCAGGAAGGCGGAGACTCCATTGCTCTATGCAGCGCTTGGGGATTCAATTACCTATGGGTATTCGGCGACAAATCCTAATCATAATTTTGTGTCCTTGATTCATCGAAAAGGTTTTTCGCCCATTCAACCGAATCTGTTTATTTTGGCACGTCCAGGATGGACTTCGAAGCAACTGTTAAAATCCATTCTTCGCACGCCTGAAGTGATTTGGGATGAAACGCGCTATGTAACGCTTTGGATTGGCGGGAACGACGCCATACGTGCGATGCCATTTGTACTTTCTGGAGATTTTGCTCCGTTGCGGCGTGTTGCTGAGCGGCTGCGGGCTAACTTATCCAGTATGATTCAACATATACGTCGACCCAAAATGCAAATCTATGTTGCAAATTTGTATAATCCGTTTCCCAATTCGCATTTGGCGGAAGAAGCCATTCACTTACTCAATGATGCTATCGCTGGCGTTGCAAGGCAAGAAGGTGTCAAGTTGGTCGATATGTATCGTTCATTGCATGGTCGTGAATCGCTGGCCATTGAAGGCTATCGAAGAGGTGTGTTGCAAGATGTGCGCTTGCGGGGGAATCCTATTCATCCTAACGATGACGGACATCGCTGGATTGCTGAGACTTGGTTAAAAGCAATCAGCCCATCGCGTTCGCTTTCCGCTTCCAAACGACAAAAGAAGCAAGGACGGCGGTTGTTGTCAACTCAAAAGTCAACGCATTCATTGAATATCCGGATAGAGAAAACACAAAGGAAAAAAGCGGGATCGGGCAAAAAACTGGCAAGATGATGGGCAGGTGAAGATTTCTCATGGGCGCATGGTTGACCGTGTTGCGCAATTTCAGCTTGCTAAATGTCCTGGATATTGCCATTGTAACTTTTGTACTCTATCGACTCCTCTTGATTGTACGTGGAACGCGTGCGGTTCAGTTGTTAAAAGGTATACTCGTCATTCTCATTGCTACAGCGCTCTCCAGTGCCTTGCATTTACAAGCGCTCAGCTGGTTGTTAAATAAAATTATTACGGTAGGCTTTTTTGCTATTCCGGTTGTCTTTCAGCCAGAACTGCGACGTACTCTTGATCAACTGGGCCGCGGTGGTTTTTTCTCCCTGTCCAATCATCAAGCTTCCGAAGGGATGGCCAGAGCGATTGATGAAATTGCTTTAGCCGCCAGCCAACTTTCCAAAACAAGGACGGGAGCGTTGATTGTTTTGGAGCGTAAAACAGGTCTCGGTGAATATGTGGAGACAGGCACATGGATGAATGCACAGATTTCTCATGCGTTATTATTAAATCTCTTCGTGCCTAATACGCCTTTGCATGATGGGGCGGTGATTGTGCGTGGAGAGCAAATCATTGCGGCAGGATGCTTTTTGCCACTCACAGAGAATCGTGAATTGGACAAGCAGTTAGGGACTCGACACCGAGCAGCCATTGGAATAACGGAACAATCGGACGCTGTTTCTGTTGTGGTTTCAGAAGAAACTGGCGGTATCTCTGTTGGGGTGGACGGTAATTTGGTTCGTTTTCTGAATGAAAATACGCTTCGCCAGTTACTGAGGGATTTATTAATTGTCCGACAGAAACGAAAAATTCCGTCTTTACTTCGGGTTCGTAAGGGTTCGTAGGAGGTATGGAGAATGAATATGGACAAATTTCTCCAAAACAACAATGTCCTGAAGGTGCTGGCTTTTATTATAGCCTGCATTCTCTGGGTGATTGTGCATGCTCCTGCAACACCAACAGGTGCGGCCAGTGTTGTAGAGACCTTTGAAAGACCTATCCATGTGGAATTGAACAAGAGTATGTTGGTAACTTCAGTGAAGCCTAGCACAGTCAAGTTAACGGTGACTGTGAGTGCAATAAACGCTGTTCAGCTCTCCTCCGAAATGCAGGGTGTCGAAGCAACGGTCAACGCTATTGGACTTTCACCAGGTCAACATGTTTTGCATGTTCAATTGCAAGGAATGCCCAATGTTCAGTCTTACAGTGTTGATCCGACTTCAGTAGCTGTTAACTTAGCCAATAAAATGACAGCCACGTTTCCTATACAAGTGAGTTTGGCAAATAACCAAGCCAAAATCGCTAAAATCTCTGTTGCTCCGAAAGAGGCAACCGTTAGCGGTAAAGCACGGGACTTACAGCAAGTTGCTGGTGTAGTAGCCAAGGTAAACGTTACCAACAATACGGATGGCTTATGGACAAATACGGTTCCCTTGGTGGCTGTGAATCAGGAAGGACAAGCTGTGCAGGGGGTTGTCGTAGAACCAGACAGCGCAAAAGTTTCTTTGGCGCTAGCGGGTCTACAAGAACATGTTACTCTTCAGCCGGCGATTGATGGAACTCCTGCAGCAGGCTATGCTGTGGCTGGCATTACCCTACAGCCTTCAGAAGTCAATGTTTACACATGGCCCAACGGATCCAACAAACCTATTTCATCCTTGCCAGTACCTGTAAATGTCAATCAGTTGGATAGTAACACTTCGAGTAAAGTAGACATTCCAATCCCCAGCGGAGTGCAGTCTATCCAGCCTCAACAAGTCGAGGTCAGCGTGCAGATTGAACCAGCATCCACTAAGAGTTTTCAAAATTTGCCGATCACGATTGAAAACGCGGCGACGAATGAACAAATTATATTCACTGGTAATCCAGCGGTTTCCTTACAGCTTTATGGACCTGTTTCTCTATTGCAAAATTTACAGTCATCTGATATTGGCGTATTTATCAATGCGCAAAATCTCCATCCTGGCGTGCAACAAGTGCCTATACAGGTCAGTGTGCCTCGATATGTGAGTGTGGCGAGTCTCTCGCAAACAGACGTTACCATCAACGTGAGAGAAGGGTAGATCACTGGCTTGTTCTTGTGGCAAAATGATTGAGTCTTTGAAAGGGGCGGTCTATGGATGGGGAAATGGTTTGGCACAGATGGTGTAAGAGGTGTGGCCAATCGGGAGTTGACACCGGAACTCGTATTTCAATTAGGGAGAGCGGCAGCCTATACACTGACATCCAGACGTCCGGGCTCGCGCTTTGTCGTTGGTAAAGATACGCGGATTTCTGGAGATATGCTGGAAGCTGCGTTAATCAGCGGTATATTGTCGATGGGCGTTGATGTACTGCGTCTGGGTGTGATTCCTACCCCAGGTGTGGCCTACTTAACACGCCATCTGCGAGCCGATGCGGGTGTGATGATTTCGGCTTCGCACAATCCTGTTGAAGATAATGGAATTAAATTTTTTGGCGGTGACGGTTTTAAACTTCTCGACCATATTGAGTTGGAAATCGAGCGCTTAATGGAACAGGGGCAAGATGATCTACCGCGTCCTGTAGGGGCTCAGGTGGGGCGGCTTTACGATGAACCAGCCACGGGGCGGTATTTGGATTTTCTCTCCGAAACGGTACGCCATCGTTTTAAAGGTCTGCACATTGTCATGGACTGTGCCAATGGTGCAGCTTCCTTTCTTGCCCCTGCACTTTTTGAACGTTTAGGTGCGCGCTTAACGGTCATTCACAGTCAACCTGATGGTGTCAATATTAATGTCGGATGCGGCTCGACTCATCCGCATGTTGT
Source organism: Alicyclobacillus tolerans (assembly GCF_900142255.1). GTDB lineage: Bacteria > Bacillota > Bacilli > Alicyclobacillales > Alicyclobacillaceae > Alicyclobacillus_I > Alicyclobacillus_I tolerans. The sequence continues at coordinate 15,177 of NZ_FRAF01000030.1, forward strand.
ACAGCGTATGGTTCTTCAGGAGCGTGCCGATTTGGGATTAACTTTTGATGGTGACGCTGACCGTCTAATCGCTGTTGACCATACGGGACAACTTGTAGATGGTGACTATATCCTGGCGATTTGTGGATTGGCAATGAAAAAACGCGGTGAATTGCGCGACGATACGATTGTGGCAACGGTTATGAGCAATCTTGGCTTTTTAAAAGCGATGAAAGAATCGGGTATACATGTAGAACGTACAGCTGTTGGCGATCGCTATGTGATGGAACGTATGCGCGAGTGTCAAGCTGTACTCGGTGGTGAGCAATCAGGGCACATTATCTTTCTTAATCACACAACAACAGGAGACGGTATGCTGACAGCTTTGCAATTGGTTGACGTGATGGTAGAAAGCGGTCAGACGTTGGCCGAACTGCGTAAAGTTATGCAGCGATACCCGCAACTTTTAGAAAACATTCGCGTGACGGATAAAACGGCGTGGAGGACCAACGCGGCTATTCAGCAAGTGATGAAAGTGGAAGAAGAGAGGCTTGGAGAAGACGGGCGTCTGTTGGTTCGTGAATCGGGAACAGAACCGATTGTGCGTGTCATGGCGGAGGGGCCAGATGAACGGGAACTAGAAAATTGTGTTCAGAGAATCGCGGGTGTCATTCGTAGCGAGATCGGCCTGTAAAGACATTTGTCTGTCTAACAAGAGTGGCTTTGCCAGGAACGGTTATCGTATGTCTATATCTTTTAAAGGGGGTGATGTGAGAGTCAAAAATGTTGAAGTACTCATAGTCTGGTCTATCGCCGTGAATCTTTGACACGACGAAGATGATAGCGCCTGGGCTGCCTCTTCTAAGAGGACAGTTGACGCGGTGGAGGTTGGCGAAAGTTTCGGCGGATGCCTCCCGGTGCTAAGCTGCGCCGCAAGTGAAGTCCGAAAACTGGCAGGTGACTGCGAGCACAAGGACGAGCAAGCTAACGAGGAGGAACAATCGAAGCTTATGTGCGGAATTGTAGGTTACATTGGAGCCAAGCCAGTATTGGATGTTGTTGTCAACGGTTTGCGCAAATTGGAATACCGGGGTTACGATTCGGCTGGCATAGCCATTCTTGAAGATCAGCGCGTGAAAGTTTTAAAATCCGTTGGCAGGCTGAGCAATTTGGAAGACAAGTTAGCCAGCAACACCTTGAATGGACATTTGGCCATTGGCCATACCCGCTGGGCAACGCATGGCAAACCATCGGATGAAAATTCTCATCCCCACCAGGATTGCAGTGGCAGGTTTGCTATTGTGCATAATGGGATTGTCGAAAATTATTTGCCTTTACGAGAAGAATTGCTGGCGGCAGGCCATCAATTCAGTTCCGAGACGGATACAGAAGTGGTAGCTCATCTCATTGAAGAGATGTACAATGGCGATTTGCTCAAGACCATGGTAGCTGTGGGGCAACGCATTCGTGGAGCCTATTCGCTTGTAGTGATATGCAAAGATCATCCGGACGAGTTTATTGCTATGCGTAAATCCAGTCCATTGATTGTGGGTCTTGGTGACGGAGAGAATTTTGTTGCCTCCGATATTCCGGCTGTCCTTGAATATACTCGCGATATCTACGTTCTTGATGATGGAGAGATGGCGATGATTCGGCGGGATGGCGTGGAATGTTTCACTCTGGATGGCGATCCGGTTGAAAAAGAGGTTTATAAAGTAACCTGGGATGCTGTATCGGCAGAACGCGGCGGTTACGATCATTTTATGATGAAGGAAATTCACGAACAGCCAAAGGCAATTCGTGATACTTTGACGGGACGCCTTGATGAGACGGCAGGACAAGTGAAACTTCCTGAATTGAAGCTGTCGACTCAAGAAATCAACGAGATCGACCGTATCCATATTGTAGCTTGCGGCACATCATGGCACGCTGGCTTGGTAGGAAAGTCCATGTTGGAAAAGATGACGCGTATTCCGGTAGAAGTAGATATTGCTAGTGAATATCGGTATCGAGATGTACTGCACACGTCCAATACGCTCGTGATTGTCATCTCGCAATCTGGGGAGACTGCCGATACGTTGGCGGCGCTGCGGGATTGCAAAAAGAAAGGTTTGCGAGTATTAGCGATTACTAATGTGGTTGGCAGTTCAGTTGCTCGGGAAGCGGACGATGTTCTGATTACTTGGGCTGGTCCTGAAATTGCGGTTGCGTCTACAAAAGCGTACACGACGCAACTGATTGCGCTCTGTTTGCTGTCGATTTACTTTGCACAAGTCAAAGGGTTGATGAGCAGCGATGATGCGCATGATTGGGTAACGCAACTGGCCAATCTTCCCCAGTTGGCTGAGCAGGTTCTGGATACAGCGCCGCAATTGGAGAAATTTGCTGCTGATTGGGTCCATGCGGAAGATACATTCTTTATTGGTAGGGGCCTGGATTTCTCGGTTGCCTTGGAAGGCTCTTTGAAATTGAAGGAGATTTCATATATCCATGCGGAAGCCTATGCGGCTGGCGAATTGAAGCATGGTACTTTGGCTCTCATCACCGATGGAGTGCCGGTCATAGCCATTGCAACCCAACCTCACTTATATGAGAAAACGCTCAGTAATATTAAGGAAGTGAAAGCGCGAGGAGCTTTTGTACTTGGTATTACTTGGGTAGGGAATCAAGATTTGGCACATTCGGTAGACGAAGTGATTTATCTGCCTCAACAGTGTGCCGAACTCTCCCCAGTGTTGACGGTAATTCCATTGCAATTGTTGGCTTACTATGCTGCTGTTGCGCGTGGTAATGACGTTGATAAACCGCGCAATTTGGCAAAATCAGTTACAGTTGAGTAAGTTGGGATGTAGAAAAGGGTTTGTTATCTTCGAAAAATCAAATCCTTCCCCAGTAAAATAAGTTCTTCCCTGAGTAAAATAAGTTGTTCCCTACAGTACGGGTGGGTTCGGGTCAAAAGCCTGAATTCGCCCGTCTTTTTTATATCTTCGCAAAACGAATTTCTTCCCCAGTAAAATAAGTTCTTCCCTGAGTAAAATAAGTTGTTCCCTACAGCACGGGTGGATTCGGGTCAAAAGCCTGGATTCGCCCGTTCTTTTTGTGGAGCGGGAGCGACAAGCGGGGGTGTGTTCGCAAAATGAAGTTCTTCCCCAGCAAAATAAGTTGTTCCCTGAGTAAAAATGGTTGTTCCGTAGAGCACGGGTGAATTCGGGTCAAAATCCTGGATTCGCCCTTTCTTTTTGATGCCTGAAGGCGACGGGCGGAAGAAACTCAGAGCAAAATTTTGAAAGAGACCAGACGCGAAAAAGCCTGACATATCAAGGATTCATCGACCATTCCCGATCAAAAATGCGAAAAAAATAATTGACCAAATCTGTCCTCCCTGTACCCTCAAGCCCTTCTTTTCCCCACGCGTCAGCGAACAACTTCATTTTACGCAAAATCGATGAATCTGGAAAAATTAAGGAGAAAAACGGGTGAGGAAAGGCGTGATCTACGGAAGGAATTCATTTGACGGTAGAAATTGGGTTGTGTTGTGGAAAAGTCGAGAAAAGCCAGGCGTGGCAAGGGATTTGACGGGGTGGATGCGGGAGATGGCGAGGGAAGGATTTAGTTTTACGACTACATAGTAGGGACGAGCAATGTTGATTTGAAAAAGTCTAAGGTGGATTGAAGTTGGGGATAGGGTCAAGGGGCGTGCGTGCATGCGTATCCAATACATGTTCACATCTGTGTGTTGTGTTTGTCACAGTAACGGGCTGGAATGTGTAAGATCCCTCAACTCGCCATGAACTTAGAGTCAGTATTGACGCCGATAAATGAGCAGGTAGATGAATTGAATTAAGTAGACTCCAGTGACTACAAGAACAACGGCATTTTGAAATTGTGGATAAGTCAGGTGGTGATACACGTTGATGAAATACAGAGTTGCCCATCCTGCCAAAATGAACGGAAAGGCTTTCGAACGCGATTTGTAGAGAATCAGTTTACCCCTTTCGTCATGACCCTCTTGCAACATAAAGCGTCTTGAATAATAGTGGGATACAAGATAAAGAACCGCGGTCACGATAGCCAGCCACTTAATCACTGAAACCATCCCTCTCTGGTGAATACTGAAATACCTCGTTTATGTCTTTGTCAAATAATTGAGCTATTTGAAAGGCGAGAATTAGTGATGGACTGTACCTGTTGGCTTCAATCGAGATGACCGTCTGTCGACTGATTCCAAGACGATCTGCAACCTCTTTTTGAGACCAACGTTTTTCTGCACGAAGTACGGTCAATCGATTCGTTAGGTTTCCTTTACGCATCACTCTTATCGCTCCACACGCATAGTAATATTATTTTTACATAATGTCAAGAATATATTACATCTAAAATAACCGAAAGTGCAAATGATCGCTGAAAAGTGCTTCGTAGCCTTGTTGTTTTATACGGGGCGTTAACGATAGAACACTTGTCCAGAAAGCCACATAAAATAATACCGAATGTAAGAACACGGCGTTTTGTGTATTTTTAACTCGCGGAAAACAGGAAGTGCGGGTCATCCGATGAAAGTGTGTACCGCTGGGTCACGGTCTGCAGATCTAACAGGCAGAGGATAGTTTCTTCGCGAGTCTGTTCCCTTTTCTCAAATAGGTCGAGAAGCCGTTAGACAACCTATGGATGCCAGCGGGGAGGAATCCGATTGAGAGTACCGCTTTGGGACAGATACCTGAGACGAAGTGAGTGACCAATGGCGGTATCAAAGATTTCGATGATGCGTTTCCCGACGACCACTGTGTTAGCTTGCCCTCAATCAATGACACCATTGAATGTACTGGTCCACCTGAATGAAGGAGGCTATAACACTCCCCATTTCGACTTCTCTTCATCAGAAAGAATATTAACGGAATCGGAGTCAACAGTGAGTCCGTGACTCAATTGGCTGGAACTGATTCCAGTTCAGGGTTGTTTAAGATCGCATTGACACAGGACTCAGAACCACCGACATAAGTCCAATACAAATCTACGTCTGTCGCTACACACCATGACTTATCGTCTGGAAACCAGTAGTCTGGTGGCTGAAGATGATACTCACCGAGACGGAAGTAGCGGCACAACCCAAGTCTCCGACGTATAATAAATACTCCCTGTGCTCCCTATGCACACGCGGTTTCGAATTTCTCGCTCAAGATCCCTACTTTTCCCAGACACAGTACCAGACCTTCTCTGGGGAGAACGCACAATTGCCTCTTTCCAGGACATCGCTCCCGATTTGGGGAAGTATATCATCGAGTTTGCCTATGGAGACATCTATAGCCGTCCAGGACTCGACTTAAAACAGCGGCAATTGCTCACGATAGCGTGCCTTACCACGCAAGGAGATTGTGAGCCAGAACTGTCAGTACACATCAACACAGGATTGAATGTGGGACTGACGCAGACCGAGATCATTGAGGCAATCTTGCACTGCATTCCGTATGTGGGCTTTCCAAGAGTAATGAATGCCATGACGCTTGCAAAAAGGGTGTTCGAGAGCAGGGGTTAGGACAGGAACGTCTAAAGGCGTGAAGGTTACAAGGGATAGCGGGATTTCCACATATCCGAAGCTAAAGGATGCGTCTGGATACGGCTGATGCACAGAAAACGGGGTCTATAAATCGGCGATGAGTAAATCGATACAAACTCGCTGAGTATGTTGACAGTTAAATCTCATTAGCCCTGCGCTATCTCGCCATCAAAGGTGAACTTAATGCGGTGTGTTCTATTGTGCATTTAGCAATTTAGCTATATAATAAAGACATGATAAACGATAAAGTATTTAAAGCCATGTCAGACCCAACCCGCAGGAAAATCATCGAGCTACTGAAGGAACGACCTATGACGGCTGGTGAAATTGCAAGCCACTTTAAGCATTCTCAGCCAACCGTCAGTCGTCATTTGAACGTACTCAAAAATGCGGATTTGGTTGTAGATCAACGTGAAGGAACGTATGTGGTCTATCGTCTGAATACAAGCGTCATACAAGGATGGTTAAGCTGGCTCCTTGATAAATTTGGGGGTGGAAGTTCAAATGAACAAGATGAAGAGTAACGCTATCCCTTGGTGGGGATGGATAGTATGGTTACTTATAGCTATTTTCGGAGTTTTAGTCTACCGTCACTTACCTAATCAAATAGCGACACATTTCAACGCAAACGGACAGCCCAACTCCTTCAGTTCTCGGTTGGAGGGGATCATTACCGTACCTTTAATCATGTTAGCTATCATGATCCTTTGGCAATTTGTCTGGAGAATTGACCCAAAGAGAAAGAACTACGCGAGCTTTTGGTCAACATATCGAACTGTAGGTGGTATCGTGGTTCTTTGTTTGGGAGCAGTACAATTCTGGGTGTTAACGTATGCACTACAAAGTGAATGGGCATCAGCAAGAATTTTGCCAACAGTGATTGGGGTCATTTTGCTCTTGTTGGCGAATGTGTTGCCTCGCCTTCAATCGAATTGGGTGGTTGGCATCCGTACTCCATGGAGTCTCTCCAGTGAAGAATCTTGGAGAAAAACACATCGCTTAGCAGGAAATTTAGGTGTTCCGATAGGGATTATTATCGTTGTCTTAGCGTGGATTCTTCCTACATCGATGATTAAGTGGGGACTTTTGTCACCAATTGTAATTTGGGCATTAGTTACAGTGATTGCGTCTTATATCTATGCCCGTAATGAATCACTATAGCAGGGAGAGATGTTTGTTTATGACAGTACCTCTTGGAACCCCCAAGGGGCATTTATACCATACAGTTGGAGTCTACGCCCACTCCATCCATTGTTTTTGAATTTCCTCTCCCAACATCCATTCTATGCGGTACTTTCGTTCCTGCAATGACTGATTCAACAAGGTCATCGCCTATACCATTCACATAGTCTGTATCATTAACTCCACCCGTTGCACCGCATCCCTCGGATTTTGACTTGCGTCCTTAATCGGATAAGCCTTCTTTCCGCACGAACACCACATTGAGGGATACGGCATATCGGATATATGCACCTGACCGCACTCGCATATGTATCGAGGTGCTCGAATGACTTCGACAATCGTCCTCGTATCAGGAACATAGAGATGTGTCAGGGTTCCAGGGAACCAGTCGTTAGCATGGACTCGGATTTGTCCCTGGTCACGCGGGAATGTAACAGAAACGGTGGTTCCATCAAAGTCCTTGCATTGTTTAGTTCCCCCGAATCGACGAATGACCTTTTTCCGTGATGTCGCCTCAACAATATAGATAAATGTCGTACCCGACTCGGACTGTCCTGAAATATCCCACCAGCGCAAACGTTTATCGTTCATGTTACTCACCCCTTTGTTTCCTGCTATACACTTAGACGTAACCGAGGGCAGAATTGTCTCAAGATCACAGAAGAAAATATTGGGTAACTTTCTCTATATGTCCGACAAATATGAATTATCCATAAATAAGATGTGCATAGATGGATAACAGTCGGCTGTTGGGATGGGGCAGGGATATATGGGAATCGCGAAGCAATGAAGATTTACAACGCTGATTTCGGGGGCTTGCATCTGTTCTGAGTGAACGTTAATACTCAAATCGAGTCAGTCGCATTACGAGAACTGCTTGGTGGTTAACCAGGCTGTTTGATTATTTCTTGGTTGGTAAAGTTGAGTTAAAACTATTCCAGTGTGTTTCTCGTCTACATAAGCGAAAGGAGGGTGACATTTGCAATCAGATGAAGAACTCATCGCTGAAATCAGACGTGGTAGCCGCTCCGCCATGGAAGTCTTAATCCGACGCTATTACAAATTGGTGTTTGGCATCGTATATCGCAAGACGGGCGATTATCATGTGGCATGTGATTTGACACAAGAGGTCTTCATAAAGGTGGCAAAGTCAGTTTCCTCCTACAAGGGAGAAGGCACCTTCAAGAGCTGGCTGACTTCCGTCACATACCATCATTGTGCAGATCATTTCCGAAGTGCTACACATGCTCAGAAGCAAAATGAGATTGAGATCCAACCTGAGATTGCTGATGAATCGATGAACGTCTATCGGTTGTTAGAACGAAACGACGAGAGAAAGGCAATTAGAAACGCCTTGATGGACTTACCCGACTACCAGCGCGATACCATTGTGCTCAGTTATTTTGAAGGGATGAAGATACGAGAAATCGCTGAGTTAATGCAGTGTACGGAGTCCACTGTTAAGTCTCGGCTCTATCAAGGGCTGGGGAAATTAAGAAAGCTGGTCAAGGGAGGTGATGGCTATGACAAAGAGAGACACAACTCGTGAGTGGGAACATCTGTTCAAGGAAAAGGGCGAAGAACTTGAGATCGAAGAACTCACAAAAATGCTCGATGAGTACACAGTGGAATTTCCCCCTGAACACATCATTCAAAACACAATCGAAAATTGTATCGTCCATGTACCACAGTACGCCTCGGAAAGAAGTAAATTGAAGCGAATGTTTCATACGCTGTCGCTTCAAGTCGAATATGTTTCAAAGTGGTTTTGGCTCTTTAGCTTGTTGCTTTTCGTTAGTGGATACGTTGCAACGGTGTTTGATTCAATTAGCCCCTATAAGACGGTCTTAGTTCTTTCTCCGATGCCATTTATTCTTGGAGTATTGGAGATTCTCCGAAGTACAGACAGCGGGATGGCAGAAATGGAACTTGCCAGCAAGATGTCACTTCCGCAAATCATGATGGCACGATTTGCTCTCATTGGCTCTTACAATGTCGTACTCAATGCCATCATCTCGTTCGGACTATATTGGACATTTGGCATTGATTTATGGAAAGTGCTGTTGTTCTGGGTGGCTCCGTTTACGTGGATGTCCAGCATTATGCTGTTTCTGGCATCGAGGTTTCGAGGCAGACGCTTGGTCCCGATCGCAGTCTCCGTATGGGGTGCTGGGATAGTCGGTATCCTCTCAAACCCAAAAGCATTGCCGTATTTACTATCACTGAATGACACGTTGTTCGTTTTGTTTGGGGTTTTAGGCGGCGCGTTACTGTGGGTACAGTCTGTACAACTGCGTAATCAAGCGGAAAGAGGGACTTTCGTTGAAATTGCAGATTGAGAACATCTCAAAAAGCTACAGAGGGAAAGACGCACTAAAGAACTTCAACGTTGAACTGTCTGAAGGCGTACATGCATTATTAGGACCGAATGGTGCTGGCAAAAGTACGTTGATGCGTATTATCGCAGGGATTCTCCGCCCATCCGCTGGCAGGGTATTAGTGGATGGAGAGGACATCACCTCTATGGGTGAAGACTATCGCGACATCCTTGGCTATTTACCACAGAGTTTCGGTCTTTATAAACGGTTTACGGCTGAACGTTTTTTGATGTACATCGCGGCATTAAAAGGGTTGGACAAATCCAGTGCTGAAAGGAAAGTTTCGGAGATGTTGCAACTGGTGAACCTTGATGACGTTCGACGCGTTAAGGTTGGTAAGTTTTCGGGTGGGATGAAACAACGGTTAGGTATTGCACAAGCGCTATTGAATGACCCCAAGATTTTGATTGTAGACGAACCCACAGCAGGTCTCGACCCAAAAGAACGGATTCGATTCCGTAATCTTCTTTCAGACTTTTCGACGAATCGGATTGTGCTGTTGTCTACTCATATCATCTCCGATGTGGAATTCGTGGCACAAGATATCCTCATTATGAAAAATGGGCAATTGGTGAATCGGAATACTCCAGAAGGATTCTTACGGGAGATAGAAAGGAAAGTGTGGTCATTAACTTGTACGGAACGGGAAGTGTCAACCATTCAGCAACAATTCCAGGTTGGCAGTGTGACCCGTACTCGTGATGGTGTATCCCTTCGTATCGTATCTGATCAGCAACCATTACCGAATGCAGAAACGATCACTCCTACGTTAGAAGACTTATATCTCTACTATTTTGGCGAGGAGGCGACCTCAGATGAAGCAACTGTCACTAACGCGGTTTGAGCTGTACAAGCTGTTTTCGCGAAAGAGTGTATGGATTTTCTTCGCCATCATGGTGTTTTGTATCTATCTGCCCTTGCAAATACTTACGTCGTCATCAGGCGGTTATGCAGGCTACGCAGGCTATTATCAGTCTACGCCACCGACTGCCCAACAGGTACAACAAGCAAAGGTGGAAATGAAACAAATTGCACCAAAGCTCGAAGGTAACACCAGACTTTCAGTAAATGAAATGACTGTCTTAAATCGCGAATACTTACGCGACACAGCCATTCTCAACGCAGAAACGGGTAGTGCGCTCAAACCCACACTGGAAATGCTACAGCAATCCATTAACAAGCTCAAAGCGCAGGGGCAAATCGGGTTTACTTATCGCGCGGATACGCTTGAATACAACATGATGAAACATCTCCCGTACATCGGGTTTGGGCAATACAACGGTGCGAGCAACATGATGGTTGATTTCTTTAAGACCTATGGACTCATCATTTTTGGAGCGTTAATCCTGGTTGGTTTGTCGCCTGTTTTTACAGAGGAATATTCCTTGGGAACGGATAGTTTTTTATTGACAGCAAAACGTGGCAGGAGACAACTGGTCACTGCCAAGATACTGGCTTCAATGCTATATGTTTTGGTGATGGAAGGCATTTTGCTGGTAGTCAATGTTGCTTCAAACCTGAGTCTGTTTGATATTGGGGGATTTAACTACCCGTTACAAAGCATTGCCTTATATAGTGCACCTTTTCACTTGACTGTCGGACAATATATAGCAGTTGCGGTATTGATTCAACTGTTGGGCGGTATTGCCTTCGGGTTTCTCATAATGTTGTTGTCATCGTTTAACAGATCCACACTTGTAACATTTTTCGTTTCAGCAGGAGTTTTTGCACTTCCAGAACTCATCGTAATGATGTTCGGGCTAAAAAATTGGGCACAAACTCTTATGGGTTTTAGCTACACAGGATTGATACAAGTATCAAGGTTATTTAAGAGCTTCGTTGCTTATAACGTGTTTGGTTATCCAGTGTTGTACCCGATTCTCGTAATTGGTCTTGCGATACTGGTATCTATTCCGATTGTTTGGCTGACGTATCGCGTGTATTGCAGGCATCAAATCGCCTGATTTCGAGAGAGGGGAGTGTCGAGGTTCGTGATGTGAGGCGAGATCGTGAATCAAAATATTCCCTTTGTGACTGAATCAATGGCACTTTGAAAACTGGCGTTTAGTGACATAGTGCCAACGGTAAATATTACGACAACGCCCCTTGGGAAATTCCAGGGGGCGTTAGACCTATGAAGCTCAGTGAAAATCCACGTCAATCTGACGACCGATTTGCTTCTGGGTCTTTGGAATCCTGACTTCCAAAATGCCATTTCGATAGGATGCTTTCGCACCCGTGTCATCCACGGCTGTTGGTAACGGCACAGTACGCGAGAATTGCCCATAGTATCGTTCCATGCGGTGCACGTTCTCGTCCTTTTGTTCGCCCATCCGTTCGATTTTGCCGCTGAGATGAAGATGATTATCATGGACGGTGATGTTTACGTCTTCCTTCTTCTCCAGCCCAGGGATTTCCGCGGTCACGATCACTTCGTTTTGGCTCTCCCGAACGTCAACTCGAACCCGTGGCATATTCGCAAAGTGACTCTCAAACCAGTCGTCATCCAAGAGTCGGGGGAAAGACGGAAACGAACCAAAGTCACGTCTCATGATATTGAACGGGTCATAAGGGACTAAGGGCATGTTGATTACACCTCCAGGTCGAATGTCCGAGTTATGGTTCCCCAGAGGATGATGAAACTTGCACCTGTTCTGGGTACACATCCCCTATACTGAAATCGTATGGCTACGGAACCCACACGTCCAATGATCCCGCTTATCACCCGCATTTCTTTACCCCGCATCAAGAGCGTGTTATCCCCTCGAATAACTTATCCGTTCCAGTGGATAGTGTGCCATTAGAGGCTTTAACGTTTGAAGATCGTACGTGACTATAGTACCCCAGCTACATAAGGATGGTCATATACATAATTACCTTGCTTTACAGAGTAATTATGTTTATAGTGTGAAATGAGGTGATGATGCCTTGGACATCGACACGCAAGTTCTCAAGGGGCACATTGATACAATCATTCTCTCCCTTCTTTGCAAGCAGGACATGTACGGATATGACATAGCGAATGCTGTTCGCAAACGCAGTCATGGAAAGTTTGAGATAAAAGAAGGAACTATGTACTTGTCATTAAAACGCATGGAGAAAAATGAACTTATTGAATCTTATTGGGGCGGAACCGAAGGAGGCGGTGCTCGTCGCAAATACTACCGCATCCTTGAGTCGGGTCAGCGTTTTTATAGGTACAAGAAACGTGAATGGTCATACCTCAAGTCTGTCTTGGACACTTTTCTGGAGGAAGGATGAACACTATGGAAAAGCAAATCGATCAATATGTAAATGAAGTTTACAGCGGTCTCGTTGAAACAAAGGAAGTCCACGACCTAAAAGAAGAAATGCGAAATCATTTACTCCAAACTGCAAGGGATCTGAAACAGCAGGGACATAATGAAGAGGAAAGTGTGCGTTTAGCCATTGAACGATTTGGTGACGGCGAGAACCTAAGACATGATCTTGAAACCTTATATGGACCTACTGTGAATCAGGTAGATTCATCTCGTGCTGGTAATGTGTTGGGATGGGTATCTTTGATCGTGGGTCTCTTATCGTTCCTGAGTAGTGTATACGCAATACTTTCTATTCCGCTCGGCATAGTTGGATTTATTTTGGGTGTCATCGCAAGAAAGGGATCAAATCGACGCATTGCAATTTGGGGCATTGCTGTTTCTGCGGTTGCCATTCTCCTGACGATTTTCCTTCTTCTCCTTCTCACTGTCCATTCTTATTCAGTAACACCAGTAAACGTACACAGCAGTTCACAGCCAATGCAAACGAATCATTCATAAAATGATCGGGATATTAGGTCAATGGGATTTGAGTAGAGGTTGAGCCGCTAATCAGATGAACATGGGCTTAAAGAGGGAGAAGATTTATCGGGGCAAACGGGGATTTGGTTATCTATACGATCCGTTCGCAGTAAATGTTGTTTTTTGAATTTCCAGTAGGAACATATATCCAGTGGTTGTAATATGAACTGAGGGGGGTGTTCAGGATTGACGATTGATAGTGGCAAGAGGGTACAAATTCTCATTGCTGTACTGTATCCTATTACGATCTTCGGACCACTATGTGATTTGGAATGTTCTTAGCCCTTGGATCGGTATCGTTTGTCTTGTGCTGTTCTGTGCATTGTGGGGTAACGTCCGATATCTATTGGTCTCCACAGTGATTATGCTCGCTACGGCTGTTCAGATTTGGTGGTTGTTCATCGCTCCAAATATGTCACAGGTCAAAATGTCATCGGGTGGTATCCGCTGATTATCATAGACTTTCTTCTTTTCGTCTTGTTGCCTGAAATCATTCTCGTTTGGGGGAGAAAGGCTGTTCTTCGAAGGTATAGACGGGTCTAAGATTAATCGGAAGCCGTTGTACGCTACTCACTAAAGTCGTTGTACTTGTCTTTCAGCCTCATCATCTTCCCTTTCGTCCCCCGTGGCTTTCCACCAGACGCCTGCTTTGCCTCGCTTTTCGCGCTTCAGACGGCGAAGGAATGGGCAATGGAAAGTTGATACGCGCTCGTTTTCTCACGACCTTCGTTCTTTTATCAGCGTTCGACGTTCGTTCCTCCGACAATAGAAGTCTCAGTTCAGCCAGGGATTCTTCGGGCAAAACATCAATCAGGCGGTCAAGTCCGACATCGGTTGTTACCGCCAGCAGTAACTCCAGTTTGACAGTTTCCGCCGATGACAATCCACCATTGGTAAAGTTCTCAAACAATTGGAGATATGTCCCATCTTCGATTTTTTGACCCTGTTTACGTGGAATCAATTCCGTCATGGCTAAGACCTCCGTATTAAGAACTGGGGAGAGGGGGACGGGAGTAGTTAAACCCAACCCGTCCCCGTGACCCCTTTGCCTGTCTTTTCAGCCCTTGTCGATGATGACTTTCAATTGATGAGCCAGGTTTACAAGATCCTCCATCGATAATCCAGAGGCAGTCAACATATACGGACGCTCGGCGTTTTCCCAAAATAAACGGGCTAAAACCATACTGGGCGTGTAAACTACTTCACTTTTCGCTGTTGGACCGAGGTCTGGATGTTTTTCAGTTAACTTCGATAGCCCCCAGTGACGGGCAACATCATCGTTTAACCGTTCAGCTTGCCACAATGTCACGACAGGACTCCCGCGAAGTAGTTCGCGAGAACGAGCGGGAGGACCGTATCTGACAGCCCACTCTTTTCCTCCATAATACTTCTTGATCCCGACGGTTTCACTTATCCCCAAGGACGACACCGTTTCTTCGTCCAGTCCCATTAACGGGAAGGGGCATTGCTGTAATGCGTCAGAG
>NZ_FRAF01000062.1 GCF_900142255.1 Alicyclobacillus tolerans
AGATATAGAATCGACAGCCATAGAATCCGGATGGGATCCTGAAGCAATAGCTCAAACTGTTTTAAATTTAATGAGTGGCTCTGGTGTGAATATCTACGGTATGGATCGATATATGGCAGTAGCAGCAATGGTTGATCAAGGTTGTTATGTTTGTCCTACTACATGCTATCAATTCGGATATGGGTGTGATTGTTCTTCCCCACAGGATGGTCAAGGATTTGGGGTTCTGCAAGATACCTGGAGTAGTGAAGGACGATTAGATCATTCCAATACAGCGATTAATAGTATTCAAAACAACAGTCAAAGTGAATCAGCGTGGTTTCCGTTGGGAATTAACCCCTGTACCGTTGTTGCTGATCCAGGAACAGCATTTGCAGAATTTTACTGGTGGGCATTAGCTCAACCTTATGATAATTGTGAGACAATCCCATATTGGGTAGTGTGCCCGTGTAGTGCTGCTTGTGATGCTATACAAGCATATACAACCCAAACGGGAAATTCATGCACATACTATAATTCAGGATGTTCTACGATATGTGACTGTACCAGCTAACAGGTAAAAGATTATCACAAACAGGACTGTTTCAAAAAGGGTGAAAACTACCTAGCGAGACAGTCCTTTTTTTATCCTAAATACAACTTTAATAGGAACCAATGTTATTTATAATCTCAGTAATTTCCATTTTGCTGCCATGCGAAGAACTCCCACAGCTTCATTAGTCTCATCGAATCCTGCCATAGAGACGTGGATGACATCATTTCCTTGTAAAAATGAGGCATTTGCATAATCTCCGTGTACTCCAATTTGTACAGTTGCAACACCAGGACTTGGTGGAAGTAAATGAACATTCATATATTTGACCATCGCATGGGCAACTTGAATTTCTGTTTTTGCTAAACTATTTGGCAAGATAAAAGTCCAATCTCCTTCGTTCCAAACAAGGGTTGTACTGAAATTCTGTAACTGATACATGGTTCCAACAATACCATGACCTAGACTAATATTGCGATGCGACCAAGATATCCATGATTCTGTATCAGCGTCTAATGGAAAACCATTAAGCAAATTATTCATACTTTCAGTATGCAAGGCAGGAATGCTAGTGACAGTGATATTATTTATACCGATTGACCATGAGGGTCCTAACTCCCAATCAACTAAATTTTGTAATACGCCATTTTTTGACTTTTTGAGGATTTGTAAACTATTTGTATGAAATGGTTGTTTAGTCATGTATATCTTAGCTGACCATCCGTTTGAAGTGGTTTGTACAACAGCTGATGGAAATCCTTTTAATGATGTTTGTGGCAATTTTATCGGTGCTCCAATAGGAACCTGTGTATGCTTAATTAACCATTCAATTACTCCGATAAGCGGCGTTGGATAAATTTTTATTGTTGTTTGCAAATTAGATTTCTTCATAGATGGAGTAGAAGTAGATTTTATACGGTCAGATTTGTTATTGTTCGCTTTTGAAGACGAATAAGTTGTTAGACTATGTGTAGATTTTAATGCTGTTATTTGTGAATTATTGTTAGTCGTTGTGAACATTGAAGAAGCCCCAGAGTTCCCACACCCGGTCACGGTCAAACATGTTAACGCAAGCATAGACGCAGTCAGTCCCCAAATTCGTTTTTGCACAAAAACCACCCCTAGTTTCGAT
>NZ_FRAF01000018.1 GCF_900142255.1 Alicyclobacillus tolerans
TGTCTGGGTGTGGGATTGATAGAATCGCCTCATGCGTTGTTTGATTCCGTCCAGTAATTGGATTTTGATTGATTTAACCCATTCAATAAAGTTGCCGTATAATCATCATGTGCAAAATACTCAGGAGGTAATTCAATGTGAAACGATATAAAAAATGGACTACAGCAGGGATTGCATTGACAATAGTCGGGCTCCTAACAGGATGTGGGACAGGTGGTGGAGTGAGTTCAGGTTCGACTCCAACGAAGAACATCACGAATACCACTTCCACAAACAATACAAGTGCATCAATATCATCAAATAATACGGTAGTCACTGCGAATTTGACAAATCAAACCAAGATGAGCAGTACGAGTTTAAATCAGACTGGTACAAAAATGGATACCTTTCCTGCACTAATCCAAGAAGGTATGCAACAGATTAGTGGGAAGACATCACTTCCGTTGTATGCACCTACAATTTACCCTGGTTCAGCACACACACCTGTTCCAGTGACAGTATCAACTAATATCGGAAGTTCACCGACATCGAATTATAGTATCATGTTCAATCGGAATAACTTAAACATAGGTGGATTTAGCATGTCTGACTGGTCTACTACAAACACCGCTTCTCAACATTTATTACCGGAAAATTCATCGCTGTATATACAAACATCTGTGCCATCTGTATCAACAATAGGCTTGGGAAATGGTATTCAAGCTGAAGTAAAAAAGTCACCAGTTCAAGGGAAAAACGTATCTGCACTCGTCTGGAACGAATGGCGATGGACAATGCAAGTTTTGTATCCAACAAGTTCACAAAGCGAAGCTATTACAATTGCTAAAAAAATTGTCCAGTATTGTCATTATAAATTTCTTCCTGTTCCCGATACAAAAGGCTACGTTCTCACGAATCTGGCATCAGGATATGCAACTATTTACGTTGCTTGGAATAAAGGACAGTACGTATTTAACACAAATAGCAATGGAACTTGGAATTCTAATTCAAGTGGAGGTTATCTGTCGGCATTAGAAATGGCCGTGTCAATGACACCTTATAAGTAGTATTAATGAAAATGTAACTCCCCCATGAATTATATGTGGGGGAGTGACAGATTTCTGTGCGCCCGGCATGGGCGCTGTCTATACGGTGAAAGTCCGGAATGGTGAAGGTAGCAGTAGCCATTAGCTTAAGCCAAGGGTGTCCTCCGTAAGGTAGAATCTGAAGGAAGACGGCGGCAAACCTTCGGCCCGAGGGTCACGAACTCCAATTGAGGCTAGCAACAGTTGGGTGAGTCTGCAGAACAAGACAAAACCCTTGCTACCGAAGGCTGTTGAAAGTAAATGGAGCGGGTACACTCATCAATCGGCTATCTAACGCTGGTTGAATACGAAAGAAGATATTTCCAAGTATCGAGGGCCAAGGCAAGCTGAGTGGGACAAAAGTAATCATATCAGAATATGAAAACTTGGAATTTCTCCGTTCTGGAGTGTCCACTATATTGACTTAATACCATACAGCATGATGTATATTGTGCACGCACTCGCCTTCATTGAAAATAACCATCCTTTTGTATTCAAGAATGGCTTGCCGATTTAGGCGAGGCTGTTGTTGACATGTTATCGTATGGGCGCATGAAACGCTGAAAGAGAAAAACATACGCCAATTGTAAGAACGAAGCGATTAAAAATGGCCAAAAGAAAGAAACGCGATCGAGCAACCAACCACCCACAGCAGGACCAAAAGATGCCGCAAGGCTCCAACTTAAATTATTCAGACTACTGGCAAAACCTCGTCTTTTGTCACGAACAAGACTAACGGATAGTGCTTGGCGCGCTCCCATGGAACCGCGATTGACAATGGAACGTACCACATATAATAGCGCAGCCCAAGAAAAAGTTGGAACAAAGGGCAAGGCAACCAGCAGGGCTACTCCTAATAAACGCGGCCAGACAATCGACTGTACTAATCCAAAACGTTGCGTCAATCGACCTATTCCAATGGAAGAAAGTCCTGTTAACACGAAAGTAAGCGCGTAAACTGGACCAATGGCCGAAGGGCCAACCCCAAATTTCACGTCAAACCAGTACGGGAGTAGCGGCGCTACGAGTCCTACACCCACTGAATTGACGAGATTGATAACAGCCAACAATAAAAGGGCACGATTTTCTCGATGTCGAATTTCTTTTTCGCTTTCTACTGCAGACATGACCACTTCTTTTTGTCCCTGTATAACTGAATCGTTTGACGCAGATTGCTTTTCCAAGCTTTTTTCTTTCTGGAATGGAAGTTCTTCCGGTACAGGAGCATCCTCTCGCAATGTCGCAATTTGCAACAAGTTGATGGCCGCTATCACGGCGTTTAAGACAAATAAAAGCAAAAAACGGTGCGAACCCGATGTGCCCGGAAGCATTCTCGGCAGAAAACCTGCAAGCAAAGAACCAATTCCCATGCCCCAGAACTGCAACGCCGCATTCCAACTAAAAATGGAACCTCTCTGACGACCAGGGATATACTTGGCAAGCCAGGCTTGCTCAGCTGGCGCAAATGGGCCTGACGCTCCGTTGGCCCCACGACCAAAACCAAATAAAACCGCAGATAAAATCAGCACCCCTATAGACGGAGCCAATGTAAGCCACAACGTAGCTGCCAACAGACCTATTTCATAAAAAACCAAAAATAATTTGCGCCCTACACGATCACTGGTTATCCCAACCAATAAACTGAGAGCACTATTAGCAAGTCCTCCCCCCATGAGAAGTAGACCCATTTCGGTTGCATCCCAACCACGCGCATGTAAATAGAGTGTGAAATCAACTGCCAGTGCTCCTTGACCAACACTGCGCAAAAATCTTGTCTCCATCAAACGCCTAGCAATAGGATGAATGTTTATCTTCTCTTTCATCGGTGATTCATTCCAAACGAAAAAGGATGAAATATATGCAAAATAAAGTCGCCTCCATATGTAATCAGTAATGCTGAACCAATAACACCTATGGAAATGCTTACAAATGTGGGCACAGGCCGCCAATGCATACCATAAGCCAAAGTAACACAGGCATACGCACCAATAAACGGAGATAGAACTACAAGAAACCATACGCCGTAATGTCCATACTTACGTGACCAACGTTTGGTCTTCAATAGTTTCTTTCGAAGCCAACGCCACTTCTGCAATAATTGATGAAAAAAAAGCATCAAAAACGGCAGAGGGATAAAATTGGCCAAAATGCTGATGATCGCTCCTGAAAGTGGATGAAATCCCATAGGTAGGCTGGCTACTGCCGCAGGTTGAGCTTCGAGCAAGATGGATAACCCAATTAAACTCAACCCCAGGAGAGCTTTCCTTTCAAAGACGCCAATCAGAAAAGCGCCGACAAAGCACGTAACGCTGATGACAGAACTGATAAATAAGAGTTTTTTAAACGTCCTGCCCTGAACTGGCGGCAACATGCCCATGCTTTCCGCGTCCAGCACCTCCGCACACAAGACTGATAGAAACATTGTATACTTGATGCCAAGATGACAGCAAATACCTGCGCTAGCAAGCAAGAACTACAAGTAAGGATGGATGGAGAAAGGTTGTGCGCACTTGGACGTTCAAATTTTTGAGGTGACGAGTGAAAGCCAAAAACAACAAGCTCTGCAAATCAGGAAAATAGTTTTTGTGGAAGAACAGCATGTTCCGGAATCTCTTGAATTAGACGAGTACGACACACATTCCGAAACATCCCACTGGTTGCTGACAGTAAACAAGCAACCAATAGGTACCGCGCGTTTTCGCCCTTATCAACTACAAACCATCAAAATCGAACGCGTAGCGATCTTGCAAGAAGCCAGAGGACAAGGATACGGCGAAGCCCTAATGCGGGCTATGGAAGCACAAGCAAGAAAACGCGGCTTTATCAAAGCTCGCCTGAATGCCCAAATACAAGCGCTCGCTTTCTATGAAAAACTAAATTATTTACCCATAGGCGAGCGTTTTGAAGAAGCTGGTATCTTGCACCAAACCATGGAGAAAGATATTAGCCACTTCGTTCTATGAGCATCAGCAAGGCCTCGCACACAATACGAGGCCTTTCATATTGCTGAGTTTACTGCAAGCGTAACAAAAAAGGATTGCTTTCTCGCTCCATTTCCATAGTGGTAGCTCCCATATGACCTGGATATAGTTTGAATTCGTCTCGCAATACAAGCAATTTGCGTAAAGACGTCTGCATATCCAAAGGGTTGGCAAAATCCAAATCTGTCCGACCAATGCTGCCTGCAAACAAAGTATCTCCTGTAAATACCAACTCTTTCCCTATAAACAATACTGAGCCTGGCGAATGTCCCGGCGTCTCCATCACAGTAAAAGTCTCACCAGCAAAATCAAGTTGGTCGCCTTCCTTAAAATATCCATCTGGAGCTGCCAAGGACGGTATTTCATGCCCATAAACACGCTTAGCCGTTTGGGGCAAAGCCTTCCATACCGTGTCTGCATCAGCCCGGTGAATATAAACTGGCACTGAGTAACGAGATCGAACCACATCTACACCGGATACATGATCAATATGCCCATGTGTGCAGTAGACTGCCTGTAAAGTAAGCTTCTGCTCATCCAGAAAATCAAAAACAGGCTGTAAATCGAGATCGCCAGGATCTATAAGAACAGCTGGTCGATGTTCTTGAAGAGGATTGAAATAAACATAGCAATTGGCCTGAAAAGGAGATACCACAAATCGGCGGATTTCCATATCGTTCTCTCCTTGATTGAGATTTTTGAGCGAAATCATACCAAAACGGGATGTCTTGTATAGCATTGTGTACAATGGAACTTGGATTAACTTTTTCCAAAAATGACTTATGCAGCAAAGGAGACTGTTTTATGTCCAGAATCTTACCCTTACAAAAACGAGGTTTAGCAGCGACGCCTTTGATCTACGGTTGCATGGGACTTGGTGGTGCAGATTGGAGCGGACGTACACCGCTCAGCCAAGCAGACATCAAAGAAGCCCATGAAGCTGTGGACGCTGCCCTCTCAATTGGTATTCATTTTTTCGATCACGCTAACATCTATAAGTCCGGCAATGCAGAAAAAGCGTTCTCTTATGTGCTGAAAGAAAGACCCAGTTTGCGTTCGGAAATTCTATTGCAATCCAAATGCGGTATTCGTTTTGCAGATGAACAAGCCTCTTTTACTCGCTTTGATTTTTCTAAAGAATACATCCTTCACTGCGTAGACGGTATTTTACAACGACTTGGTGTGGATTACTTAGACATTCTTCTCCTCCATCGACCTGATCCGCTTGTTGAACCGGAGGAAGTAGCTGCTGCCTTCGATATTTTACAACAGGCTGGGAAAGTGCGTTGGTTTGGAGTATCCAATATGAGCGGCAGCCAAATTGAATTTCTCAAGACAGCCGTAGTACAGCCTATTGTTGTGAACCAATTAGAAATGAGTTTGTTGCACCATGATTTTGTCAATGTAGGAATCAATATTAATCGCCAACCTGCAATAGGCGATATTTTTCCTGAAGGTACTATAGAATATTGTCGGACTCACAATATTCAAATTCAGGCATGGGGACCGTTGGCTCAAGGTGCCTATACAGGCGCACAAAACCTTGCTGAGGCTCCTCCCGTCGTACAAAAAACTGCAGCCAAGTTAAGCGAATACGCTGAAAAAAAACACACCACAGTGGAGTCCATCCTAATTGCATGGTTGCTTCGCCATCCTGCAGGAATTCAGGCTGTAATTGGTACTCGAAACAAAGAACGTATTCTTGCCTGCAAAGATGCTGCAAATATCGAACTAAGTCGGGAAGAATGGTATGACCTTTGGATTACCGCCCGTGGCGAACCCATGCCCTAAGGCACATCCCTTTATCCAAGCGGACGATATACAGCAAATGGCGGCGCGTATACAAACGACTTGCTCATTTCATCGAGCGTTTGCAGCGTGTCCGCCGAAAGTTCCAATTCAGCAGCCTGTAAGTTTTGCTCCAATTGCTCTACTTTAGTGGCGCCCACAATAACTGTAGAAACAGCAGGCTGATGCAACAGCCAGGCTAAAGAAAGCGTCGTCGCTGTAGCACCGAGCTTTTCTGCAAGCTGAGCCACCTGATTTCCTAGTTCTATGCGACTGTCATCAAGCTTCTTGGCAAAATTCGGATCTTTCTCTGCTCGTGAACCTTGAGGTGTACTGTCTTTAGTGTATTTGCCTGTCAGAATACCTCCAGCCAGCGGAAAATAAGGTATAATTCCAACGCCTTCTGAGACACACATGGGTATGAGTTCTTGTTCAATGGTTCTATCTGCCAATGAATAGCAAGGTTGTACAGAAATAAACTTAGCCCAGTGGTGACGTTCACTCAAGCTCAAGGACTTCATTAATTCCCAAGCCTGAAAATTAGAAGCTCCTATATAACGCACTTTCCCAGAAGAAATAAAATCATCTAAAGCAGCTAACGTCTCTTCCAGTGGCGTATGGGGATCAAAAGTATGCACCTGATACAGATCAACATAGTCTGTCTGTAATCTTCGTAAACTTCCTTCTAACTCAGTCGTTAAGTGAATGCGCGTAGCACCACGTCGATTGGCTCCTTCTCCACGCGGCATACCACCTTTTGTAGCCAGTATGGCTGCAGAACGCCGACCGATCAGCGCATCGCCAATCATTGATTCTGACTGTGTGTTGGTATATACGTTTGCCGTATCAATCATGTTCAGTCCAGCGTCAAGCGCCTGATGAATGATACGAATGGAGCTTGCCTTATCTGCACGACCTCCAAATGCATTGGTACCCAGGCCAATGACAGACACTTCAAGACCGCTTTTACCCAAATGACGATATTTCATTCTATATCCTCCTTGCTGTCATCCAATCTACCGGATGCTCCAAACATGATGCACAACCCATAGGCCACTCTCAGATTTCATTGTAACGTATTTTTATAAGCTAACCTATTTTAAGCGTATATATATTACGATGATGATTTTAATAAAGACAAAGAGAGACAGAGCGTTGTTCCATTCTGTTCTCGTTTAGTCACTTTCAGTTTCCCACCGCTTTCCTCAACCCATTTACGCACTAAATCTAAATGCAAAAAAGCCAAGGGTTGCTGATCGAGAGAAGTAGGATGAAACATTTGTTCCAATACCCATTCATCGACCATCCATCCGTTATGATAAATCGTCAATTGTAAAATTTTTTCATGTTTCCGTACATCAAAATGAATATATCGCAATTGGTCTCTGCCAAGCCCTAACACTGACTGCATAGAATGATAAATAAGAGTTCGCAAAATTTGCGCAAGTTGATGGGCATTAAACCACAGTTCACTATTTTCTAACCACGCGTCCAATTGAACTGAGATGTTTTCTTTTGCAATGACTTCATCAAATTCGTGCAAAATCGACTGAAGAAGCCGAACAAAGTCCAGTTTGTGCTGTTCTCCAGAAATTAGCGAATAATCGGCTTGTAATTGAGAAATCAGTAACTCTGCCACACTGAGTTCATGCAACAGTTTTTCGTTTAATTGATCATCTGTCTGTTGTTTTTCTTCCTGAAGATTCTGTTCTTCTAATAAATCTTCCAAACGCAATAATGATTGCTTAAGAGGGTTGATCAATTGGCCTATCTTTTTCTGTACCCAAAGCCAATTTGGATGAGAAAGAGCTGAATCTGACAACCATTGGGCAGTTTCCAACGACTGAAGTATAGGAAAGGGAACAGCTTCAAGTTTTTTTCGAATATTTTCAAGCTGCCGTGTCAATTCGTCCGTTTCGCTTTGCATAGTATGACAAAGAATCGTCGCTTTCCCAGGTGAGTCCCAAATAACCTCCAATTTATTAAGCTCAATCTGATTTTTTTTGGTCATCAGATTCACTTCCAACTGCATGATAGGCCTATCCGGGCGAATAAAAGACCCTACTTTCGACAGACTTCCTTCATCCACTATATTTAAAAAATTGTTTGGCGTAGCAAATTTATTTTGACCAGCTGGCGAAGCATAGAGGATATGAAACTCCGGATCGATCACAAAATAACTGATAAATTCCCCAGCATCGATCCACAATTCTGCTCACCCCAAACGAGGACGCAAAGACGAATTCGCGTCATTCTCTAACCAGTGCTGAACTTCTTTCAGGTTGTGAAATAGTAGACAATGCGAAAACCTGGAAACATCATCCGCGATTTGCTGTATCAGACGTCCACCTACAATGATTTTAAACTTCTCAAGAGTTTTCAAAGAATGAAACGCTTCAACCGCCTTGACGACAGACGGAAGATGGTAGGACATGGATGCTGAAATACCAATAATAGATGGCTGAAATTGCTTGGCGTACTCGATTGTTTCAGCTAAGGGAATTTGCGTTCCTAAAAACACGGTCTCGTAACCGGCTTCTTGAAACAATAAACGAACCATCTTGAGCCCCAAATAATGACTCTCTCCTTCAACACAAAAAAACATGGCCCGTTGATTTCTGACAGTTTGATGCGCGTAACGATTATCCGCTAAATGATAGTAAGCATATTGGGATAAAATATAATCACAAATACCAGTCGCCAGATGTTCATCCGCCACTGTAATTTCGTTTTCCATCCATAACTGGCCAATCCATCTCATGGTTTGGGTTAGATAATCATATACACCCAAACTATCACCTATATCGTTTGCGTATCTTCGCAAAAGAGTCCATGCCGTGACCCGGTTTCCCTCAAGCAGTGCTTTGGAGAGTTGTTCCACATCCCCATTCACGGCATCACTCACCTTACTTCCATAATATTCTCTGTCTATATCTTAAAAAATTTATTTTCATCCCATCTATAAGAATACTTCTAAAAAGAATCTATGTATAGAAAATATATAAACTTCTCATGAAGATGAGAGAATTGAATTGAATTTATCGTTCATAAAAAATTGGCCTCTATCGCGAGATAGGGCCAATGGATAGGGTTTGCTTTTCGTTTAGGCGTTCAGCTTGGACAACTTCCACATACAAGATTGAAAATCAGTTGTGAAATAAGGAATGGCTATCCCCGCGTACATTAATTCATCGCCGCCATAAATATCACTTTCATAAGACATCCCTTGCACAAGTTCCACACGATATTGAGCTTCAGCATCCAGGCCTTTAAGACGCAACCGATGTATAGCATGATTGGCCTGTTGAAGCTTCGTAACACAAGAAACAACCGCCTGTTGCCTGTTCTGGGATACAAACATCCAAGCATAAAAATCGCCCTCAAATGGATTGGCTAAAGCAAAGTAACGACCAAATTGAACCGTTTCTCGAATTTGCTTATAGGTTTCAACCTGTTCTGCTACGATATTTTTTTCCTCATTTGTTAACTTTGTAATGTCCAATTCGTAACCAAAATTCCCTCCCATGGCAACAATCCCGCGTGTGGCAAGCGGCGTTATTCGCTGCACCTGATGATTGGGTACAGCAGAAACATGGGCCCCCATGGTGATAGGGGGATAAACCAGAGCAGTACCGTATTGAATATAAAGACGTTCAATAGCGTCTGTATTATCACTCGTCCATGTCTGAGGCATATAGTAAAGCATGCCAGGATCGAATCGTCCTCCACCCCCGGAACAACTCTCAAAGAGCACTTCAGGAAAACGTGTTGTCAAAGTTTCCATGACTGCATAGAGACCAAGCATATAGCGATGCGCCGTCTCTCGTTGTCGTTCAACTGGCAAACAGGCCGATCCGATTTCCGTCATATGGCGATTCATATCCCATTTTACATACTGAATGGGTGCAGACGACAGTATTTCACTCACTGAATGGACGATAAAATCACAAACATCTTTTCGTGAAAAATCCAGAACATATTGATGACGACCTGTAGAAGAACGACGACCAGGCACATGCAAGCACCAATCAGGATGTTCTCTAAACAACTGACTTTCTGGCGATACCATCTCCGGCTCAAACCAAAGACCAAACTTCATACCCTTTTCGGCAATAGATTCGGCCAATCCAGCTAATCCATGCGGGAGTTTTTTCAAATTCACTCGCCAATCACCCAGAGACGTTTTGTCATTATCCCTTTGACCAAACCAACCGTCGTCCAGCACAAATAGTTCAATGCCCAACTGACCTGCTTCTTCAGCAAGTTGTAAAAGTTTTTCTTCATCAAAAGCAAAATACGTTGCTTCCCAATTATTAATAAGAATAGGTCTCGGTTGATGGCGATGAAGGCCACGACAAAGTCTCTCTCGATAGGCGTTGTGAAATATCTCCGTCATTCCATCTAAACCTTCAGCAGAATAGACCAGTACCGCTTCTGGTGTTTGAAAAATTTCACCAGGCTCTAATAACCATGAAAAATCTGCTGGATTGATTCCTATTTGAAGACGTGTCTGCTGCAAGGAATCTTGTTCAGCGAGTGCCAGAAAATTACCACTGTATACTAGATTAACCGCCATTACTTCACCATGTGTATCCCTAGCATCAGAAGCCATTAACGCTAAAAATGGATTTTGATGATGACTACTCGCTCCACGACGACTTTCTACCGCTTGTAATCCAGGGACCACGGGTCGACGAACCAAATGACGCTCTCTTCCCCAGGCACCAGAAAGTTGCATCATATCCCAGGAAGAACACGGTAAATCAAGACTCATACTCAATGCTCGAGTCAGCTGAATAGGTTGTTGGCCGGCATTATACAATCGGGCCGATCGCGTGATCACCCCGATTTGTGAGAACACGGTATAAAGTAACGTAACCTGTAACTCCTGAACCGGATCGAACAAATCGATTTCCAGCGTCAAAGCTTCATGCGGAGATTCTGTATAGATCATAGGAAGCCCAGCCAATGCAGGTTTACCTTCCAGAATTCGATGGTTCCTGTATCGCAAATCAACAACGGATGTGCCATCCGCAAAAATAGCTTCTAATGCGGGAACGCGAAAATCTCCATGACCATAAACAGGATATTCTTGAGGAAGCGTGTCCAGAGAAAAAGCAGGATTTTCAGGATTACAATTGGGCGAAAAAGGACGATCTATCATCTTCAGTAAATGTGCGGTTGAAGAGGAACGCAATTTCCTTCCCCAATAGAGATGTGCTAAGTACCCTTCCTCTGTAACCTTCATGACATAACTGGTGTGTTTGTTTTGAAGATGGAACAATTGCTCTTCAGGATCAAACAAAATTTGCATTTCTCACATCTCTCTTCTTTGGGAAAGTCGTGGTTAGCTTAAATCGTAAGTTGTACGGTTGCGGAAATAGGCAAACTGCAACAAAGTGACTAGCAAAATGACAACAAATAAAATTACGGATAAAGCAGAAGCAAATCCCATATGAAAGAACTGAAATCCTTCCTGGAAAATATAGAAATTATACACATTGGTTGCTTGACCCGGTCCTCCCTGAGTCATTACATAGACTGTATCAAATACTTGAAACGATCCAATCACTGAAGTAATGAGCACAAAAAGTAATGTGGGTCGCAAGAGCGGCAATGTTATCGTGAAAAATTTACGAATCGGTGAGGCTCCATCCAACTCGGCTGCCTCGTAAAGGTAGGCTGGGATACCTTGCAAGCCAGCTAGAAAAAAGAGCATATTGTAACCGGTCCACTGCCATATGTTTACCATTGCAACTGCAGGTAAAGCCCAGTGTTGTGTCCCAAGCCAATCAATTTGCGGTAGATGCAACACCTGTAACAGTGAGTCAAGCATGCCCGTGGGCTGCAAAATCCATTGCCAAACCACACCTACTGCTACCGGCATAGCCAACCAAGGTATGACAAACAAAGCCCGAAAAATGGCCATCCCAGGCAATCTACGATTGAGAAGTAACGCCAAAATGATGGCTAACACCGTTTGAAGTGGAATATTCAGCAAAACATAGTAAACCGTGATCAGCATAGAGTGAAGTGCCGTTGGATCGTGAAAAACTTTCGTGTAGTTACTCAGGCCAGCAAAAGAAGGAGACGAAAGCAAATTCCAATGCAATAAACTAATGACTAGCACTGCTATAGCCGGAATTAACATAAACAATAAAACGCCAACAAAACTGGGGAAAACAAAGAGATAGGGTGTAATACCTTGCGATGTTAGTTTCGATTTTTTGATTTTTTCTCTAGGCATCCGAGTAGACAACATCTTGGTATCAAAACTCACGGTTTACACCTCGCTTTCTGAAGCCTATCGTCTTCCGTCCATCAGACAAAAGAGAGAATTTTGAGGAAGGGAGGCACAGCAAAGCACCTCCCTCTGCCTGTTCCAGATTCATTGACCAGAAAGTGCCGCATCTGCATTTTGAACAGCAACTTGCGCCGCCTTTTGGGCCGATATTTGATTTAACCAGAGCAAATTGAACTCATTGTCTATAGCTGTGCTCGCTTGCGACCAATTGGTTGTAATGGGGAAGCTAATCGTCTGACCATGAGACTCATTCAAGAATGGTGTAACGTTGACACCGCGCTTCGCCCATGACTCTGCAAACAGCGGAGCGAGTGACGGAATTCCAGGCCATACATAGCCGCCTGAAGCCAAAATTTTCTCCGACTGTTTGCTAGCCAGCCATTTGACTAGCTCCCACGCTGCATGTGGATGTTTGGTATGCGCATAAATCGCATCCGACAAACCATTCATGACTGAAACCCGACCATCTGGTCCAACTGGCAAGGGTGCTATACCCACAGGGAAGTTAGCTCCTTTGACCACAGGAGTTAAATCCCAGTCACCATCTGTATACATGGCTACTTTGCCTTCATCGAACAGTTGAATGGCGTTTGAACCGACATTCGGCTGGGTAACATCAGAGCCGCCTGGGGACACATGGTATTTGTAAATCATATCCACTAAATTTTGCAGTGCTGCTACAGATTGTGGACTGTTGAGAAGCATCTTGTGACAAAAAGGATGGTAAATAATTTTCCCGCCATTTTCGGCAATAAAATTGTAGTAGAATACCTGGTTGTTGTTTCCTGAGAAAAATCCATATTGCTTGATATCATTCGGATTGAAACCTGGTTGTCCAGGATGTTTGCCATTTGCATCTACAGTCAATTCTTCAGCAGTTTGTAAAAGCGTCCCGCCATTCTGCGGGTTCCATGTCAAATGATTAGGAGCTGGTATACCCGCTTTCTTGAAGAGATTTTTGTTATAGAAAATAGCGATAGTATCCCAATCCTTGGGTAATCCATAAATCCCACCTTGATATTCATATTGCTTGAGCAGATTGGGATAGTAGATGGATAGATTAAGATGATCCTTCTCAATAAAAGGCTTAAGATTTAACAACTGGCCATTTTGTACGAACGTAGGAAAGTAGGTTACATGATCCCAAAAAACGTCTGGAGCATCCCCTGCTGCCATTTCGGTTTGAAGCTTCTGCCAATATTGAGCCCACGGATACTGTTCAATGGTTACTTGAATATTTGGATGTAACTTTTCAAACACATCAATCGATTTCTGATATCCAACTTCTTCATTTGGATCCCATAACATGTAAGTCAGATGAACTACTTTACCATCCGAACTGCCTCCACCTGAAGAGGTATTACTCGACTGCGGGCTACCACAAGCAGTTACTGCGCAGGTCAAGGATAAGACAGAAGCACCAGTAATCCATTTCCAAGTTTTATTTTTCTTCATATATTTACCCCCTAAATTTTAAATTAATGAAAATTTCATACAAACCAGAGCAAACGCCAAGCCTCGCCCCCTCTCCAGCCTATCGATCAGACTGAGTGCTTTATTTCAATCCTGTCAATTGAATAGAGCGAATAATTTGTTTTTGGAACAGGATAAACAGGATAATCAGAGGCAAGAGCGCGATTGTAGCTGCAGCCATCAATTCGTTCCACTCTGCGCCATACTGCAATTGGAAGGACGCAATTCCCAGACTGACCACCTTATATTGATCCGTATTGGTGACAATCAATGGCCATAAAAAGTTGTTCCAGGAAGTTACAAAAGTGATAATCGCTAACGTCGCAAGGATGGGACGACTGAGGGGAAGAATGATTTGCAGGAAAATTCTAACCACACCCGCGCCATCAATTCGTGCGGCTTCCTCAATATCTCCCGGTATACCAAGAAAAAATTGCCGAAGAAGAAATATCCCTACTGGCGTACTCAATACAGTTGGGGCAATCAAAGCCGCGTAAGAATTAATCCAACCTAAATCTTTCATTAAAATGAAGAGCGGAATCAGAGTCACAATATTAGGAACCATCAATGTGCTCAAATAAATCATGAACAATACGTTGCGTCCCATAAACCGCATGCGGGCAAAAGCATAGGCTGCGAGTGATCCAAAAATGAGTTGCCCCAAGACAATGACCACGGACACAAACAACGTATTCAGCAAATAACGTCCAAACGGAACTGACGTCCAAACTTCTAGATAATTTTTAAAATCAACATGAGAAGGAAATAAATGGCCTGCATAAACCTCGTTAGCCGGTTTGAGGGAAGTTAAAATAGAAATGAGATACGGGAAAATGGAGATACACGCCCCCACGCAAAGTACTGCATAAATCAAAGCATTGACCCACCAAGCAGAACGGGCATGTGACATTGGTTCTACGCCTCCTTATGGTTTGGTTAGAACTGCTTTATCTGTCGCTGTATGGATACTTCTCAATTCCTCAAGCCTCTTTTCAAGATGGTTCTAAAGATGAACCACAACTCTCACGAATCACCAATTCTGAAGGTAGAGTAATTTGGAATGGCCCCTCATTTTCATGGACAGATCCAAGCAAAATCTGCACTGCCAATTTCCCCATACGTTCAGCCGGAATACGAATGGTCGTTAATGCCGGATTCATGTACGCTGCCATATCAATATCGTCGCAGCCGACAATCGCTATGTCTCCAGGAACAGAGAGCTTGGCTTCACGCAAGGCGTGAATGACGCCAACTGCCATAGGATCACTGGCTACAAAAAACGCGGATGGCAAATCATATGACTGTAGAGCTTGCTTGGCTAATTCATACCCGCCATTAATGGACCAAGGTCCAATAAAAACCCAATCTTCCCGAAACAGCCCCTGTTCTCTCATATAGTTTTCAAAAGCGACATGTCGTTCATCTCGTCTTGAAAGCCGACTCCCACCGATAAAACCAATGCGCGTATGACCTAACTTCATGAGATGTCTGAGAACCAAATGTGTAATACGCTCAAAATCCGTTACAACTGAAAAAAATCTCTCTGGATTGGGCGAAGAATCGATAAAAATCAAATTCTTTGCCTGATTTTCCAAAGCGGTATAAAATGGATCGGGTTCACCAATAACCATCACCCAATCAAATTCCCCTAAATCACTTCTTCCTTCATTCAGATTTCTCCATCCTAATAAAAGCGAAGCTTCAATTCCCTGCCTGTTACACTCCGTCTCAATCCCGCGGCGAATACTCAAAAAGTATGGGTCCTGATTCTCAAGTTCCTCGTTACCAAAAGGAATAATGCCGATTTTCTTAACAGTTGCCGTATCTTTTTCCCGGCGTCGACGTTTGGCAACATAATGCAATTCTTCTGCAGCACGAAAGACTCGAAGACGTGTGCTTTCCGGAACAGCCAATGTTCTGTCTCCGTTTAAAACACGTGAAACGGTAGCAATGGAGACGGATGCCTTCTCAGCTACATCTTTTATGGTCGGCATCTTATCACTCTCTTTTTTAGTAAAATAATTTTAATTAATGCTCATATTTTATCTTGGAGATTAGTCTATGATTCCGTTTTCAATTTGTCAATAGTTCTTTTTTACCCAAAAAACTTGTCATTTTTATAAAAATCGAATAAAAAACTAGAAAAATATCAAGAATATATTCAATTTATTTTACTAAAATTTTTGGGCTGTTTTTCTAAAAACGTTGGAGAAATGAAAAAAAACAGTGTTTTCATGAATGATTGTGGGTCTCAATGGCTGCACAGAATTCGGAGTCTGTATGAGGATGGTTTGAGTCTTCGATTTGAATGGTGGCATGGCCAATACCGACATGAGCCAGCCGATGTTCTATGGCTCGCAGGATGATTTGACTTTCCTGTATACTCATCTGGCCGTCAAGTATAATATGACAGGAAAGTGCATTTTTCCCATTGGTAATGCTCCACATATGGATATCATGAACCCCTTGAACTCCCTGTACTGACTTAATCTCATTGACAACTTTCTCAAATTGAATTCCTTTTGGTGTCCCTTCCATGAGAATCCCAACTGCTTGCTTGACAATTCTCCATGCTCCCAAAGCAATCAAAACAGCAATGAGCACACTTAACAACGGATCGACCAGATACCAGCGTGTGAACAAAATGATTAGACCACCTATAATCACACCTGCTGATGCAGCAGCATCGCCAAGCATATGCAAAACGGCGCTCTTGACATTGATATCTTCTTCATGACGCATTCCTAATCCTAAATATAGATTGATACAAAGTCCCACACCAGCACTGACAAACATCCAGCCCGGCGATACTGGTTGCGGATGCTGAAAACGTTGATAAGCTTCCCAAAGTATCCAGAGCGTTACCAGAATGAGCAACAATCCATTGAGAAAGGCCGCCAGTATCCCCGCTCGATAATAGCCAAATGTCATCTCTTGATTAGCAGGTTTCTCTGATTGTTTCATAGCAAACCATGACAATCCAATCGCTGCAATATCCGTCAGAACATGGCCTGCATCAGAAAAGAGCGCAAGACTGTGCGATAACCAACCACCCGCAATTTCGGCTGCAAAAATAAATAAAGTCAGAAAAAAAGCAAGTTGCATTTTTCCTGCAGGAGCGTGACTATGAAAAATATCCGCATGGTCATGGGAATGGTTGTGACTGTGATCATGATGGCTCATGCATGTTCTCCTTTTTTGATCCAATGGACGCATTTTAACCTTCAATTTCCCAATCCTATTTTACATATTATAGCCTAGCCATACCCTCTGTTACTGAAAAGATTGTTTTCAGAATTTAGAAAAAACCTCCGAATCCCTTTCGCTTGCGCAAAGAAGAATTGGGTATGCCAAGCTGATCACGATATTTAGCAACCGTACGCCGGGACAATTGAACCCCTGGCTGTACACTGAGTTTTTGAGCGATTTCCGCATCAGAGAACGGACGTTCAGGGGGCTCCCGTTCTATCCAGTTTTTCAAATGTTGTTGAATCGCTTGCGCTGATAAGTCTTCTTCTGGATGCAGACGATGACTGAAAAAAAACTTCATTGCATAGGTCCCGCGTGGTGTCTGCAAAAATTTACCTCGCACTGCACGACTGACCGTAGATGGATGTAAGTCAAGACGAAGTGCAACATCACGCATGGACAAAGGCTCCAGACAATCAGAATTGGACTGCAAATAATGATTTTGCACTTCCAATACAATGTTTACAATTCTGCGAATCGTTCTCTGTCTTTGTAAGACGCATTGTTGCAACCACATCAACGCACGGTACTGTTGCTGCACATAATCCCTAACGCTCTCTTCTGCATGGTGAAGAATCTGGCTATACTCGTCAGACACACGTATTATCGGCAAGATTCGCTCTTCGATATCCATTTCCCAGCCAAAGTCTGTCATCCATACACGCACATCCGGCAGAAGGGTATCTCGCTGAACTACCGTATAACCACTAGCCGGGCGAGGATTCAATGAACGCAACTGTACCATGAGTTGTTCGAAATGAGCGTCATCTATGCCTAATATCTTCTTAACCTGGCGATAACGCCCGGCAGCAAGATCGGGTAAATGCTGTATCAATAAGAGCAAGGGTTGACTGATTTGAGGAGAATACTGACCAACTTGTAACGAAAGACATTCCTGCAAATTGCGCGCACCAATTCCTGGTGGATCGCACGATTGCACAGTTCCTAATACACGTTCAACAGTTTGCACAGTTTGACCTAAACCATTTGCAACTTCTGTTAATGGTACACGCAAATATCCTGACTCATCCAACGAACCAATGAGGTATTCAGCAATTCGCATCTCTTCGGACGTATGGAGCAAACAGCGTACTTGTTGGGTGACATGTTCAACCAGTGAGGGCTGGTAAGGTCGTGCAGCTAACCAATCATCCATTTGCACACCGCTACGCCCCCCCGCTGAACGGACGAAGTTTTGAGGTTCCACCACCTCAAGACAGGGATTTTGGCTAACAGCGTCCAACAAGTAATCCCGCAATTCATATATATTGCAACTTAAAATCTGGATGGATTGCGTCATCTGAGGTGTAAGCGCCAGTCTTTGCGACAGTTCTTGACTCATACCCAGACTTATTTCGAGATTCATTCGCTCCCCTCCCAGACTATACCTGAACAACGCGATCGCACCTTTTTCACTCTATTGTAGGTGAGTCGACAGAAAGTGTCGATAAACTCGAGAATCATAACAATCGCCCTATCCCCAAAGGGATAGAGCGATAAAATTTTCCTGAATGGCTTGCGCCACAATTCCCGCTGTTCAATCATTGAAATTCCGTATAGCACCCAACTGGTTGCAGGTCTCAACGGCTCTCAGTGAAGTTAAATTCTCCATTGACTTTATTAACCTGGATATTCGGTATGGAACGCCACTTGATATAGCTGCTGCCTTTATAGACAAAGCCTTTTACCTTTCGTCCATCAATGGAGAATTTACCGTTACCGAGATATTTGTAGGGAATACCCCACTTTGCGAGAATCGTCCATAGCATATACGTTGAATTGCCTACTTCAACTGCCATAAACGGCTGACCATCGACTCGTACATTGATTCGGGGAAAATGGGCCGACTGCTCTACTTCTAATACACTATGTTCTGCAATTCCTAAAAATTGTTTGTACGATCCGCTGTCAAAAGAAGTCCATGCACTCCAATTGAACCCACCATCACTAATAAAGTATGCCATTCGTGCATTATCCAATGGATGAAAAAGTAGATCTGGTTGGGCTCCACGATTGGAATCACTGATTTGCCAAAGCCCGAAACACGAATGATCCGGATTGACTGCTGTAGAATTGAATGATGATTCACTGTCGGCAATCGCTACCGCTGTCACCAGAGAACTGCCTCGAAATCCCGCTTCATAAGCGTAGTGCGCGACTTGATGAGCTGATAAATACGCCATTGATTCGTCCTTTCTGATTAAAATTTTTCCTCTTGCCAAAAAAGATTGTATCGTATATATCAACTTTGGCAAAGTGCCGAGAAATTACAACTTTACATTTTACCAATCCGTTTTGTGACTCAGAATCATCTACAAGCCTTATCCTTCCGTCCTGATATATCATACATCCAGAGAAAATGGCTGTTATGGAAGGAAACAAGAACGGATTAGAAATGATAAACTACATTTAATATCAACAATTTGGCAGCTATCAGAAACACTCAATGATAGCTGTGCGGAAAACGGGTGAATAGGCTTGTTTGGATCAAATGGAGAAAAAGAGCTGCAAAAAAGATACAAATCGGAAAGTCGGGCGCAAGCTTTTTATGACAATCAAACGCTTGAACATCTTAATCCAGAAATGATTCGATTCATTGCCAAACAACAGATGATGTTTGTCTCTACAGCTGATTCTCAAGGAAATTGCGATGCGTCGTTTCGGGCTGGAGAACCTGGTTTTGTCAAAGTTTTAGATGCAAAAACGCTGGCTTATCCAGAATATAGAGGAAATGGAGTTTACGCCAGTATCGGAAATATTTTAGAAAATCCTCATATCGGACTTCTTTTTATTGATTTTTTTCAAGACTGTATTGGCTTGCATGTGAATGGTACTGCCTTTATCGAAGAAGAAATCGCGGATTTGAACGATCCAAAAGCTGAACGTTGGGTCAAAATCAAAGTGGAGGAAGCGTATATACACTGCTCCAAGCACATCCCTCTTCTCAAAAAACTGGACAAAGAAATTCATTGGGGTACAGACAACGCAGAATATAAAGGTGGCGACTATTTTAAGGCTAAATTAACCAAACAAACCAAACACTCAAATCAGACATTGTAGTGGTTCACTCTCCATACCCTCACGCTCCCTGTTCTGGACGTGTGGGGGACTTGGTCAAATTGGCCCGCACTCTTGTGAACGTGTGTCTCCATACGTTCACGCTAAATTCCTGCCATAATATCAGACAGAAATGAAAACAGGGTTTTTGAGCTCAAAAGCTCAAAAACCCTGATGCACTGCGGCATTCCAGACTTTTTTGGTGTCGAGAGCGGGACTTGAACCCGCACGGGTTACCCCACACGCCCCTCAAACGTGCGCGTCTGCCAATTCCGCCATCCCGACGTGTATCAAAGAGAACGAATCCCATTATAACAGTTTTCAATTCAGTGTCAA
The DNA here is from genome assembly GCF_900142255.1 of Alicyclobacillus tolerans. GTDB lineage: Bacteria > Bacillota > Bacilli > Alicyclobacillales > Alicyclobacillaceae > Alicyclobacillus_I > Alicyclobacillus_I tolerans. Next base: position 20,253 of record NZ_FRAF01000018.1, read on the forward strand.
CCTTTTTGCCATTCAGGAAAAGATCCATAAATATGCTGATAAAGACGATAATTGTAAAACACGCGATCGACAAAATGACGCGTCTCACCTACAGGAATATTTAAGATAGTATTCAGTTGGCCATTCCATACTCCTTGCTCTAGCCAGGTTTCCACTCGACGAGGACCCGCATTGTATGCAGCAACTGCCGCCACAAGATTACCGTGAAAGCGTTGAATAAGATAAGCTACATACCAACTCCCAATGGCAATATTGACACTTGGATTGGCCAAACTATGACTCGAATCTGCGGTATTCCTCAGCAACGCCATATTCTGTTGATTCATTTTCTGTAACGCCCAAGAAGCAGTGCTTGGCAACAGTTGCATCAATCCAACTGCCCCTACATCCGATACATCGTTTTTATTAAATTTACTTTCCACCCGAATAATGGACGCTACCAAAAGCGGATCAACCGATACAGCGCGAGCAGATTGTTGAATCGTTGTCTGATAAGAGATGGGATACATCCATCTCCAAAAAGTGTTTGAAGAAATGATGGCGAAGACTGAAATGAGCAGGAGTAAGGAAACCAGGAAGCGACGGCGGACAAAAATTATTCTTGGCATGCGTTTTGTTGAATTGTACGCCATATGGATTGCACCTGCTCTCTTGTATGTTCCAGAGTTAACGAATTGTCAATTAAATAGTCGGCAAGTTTTCGCTTGGAATCGAGCGGCATTTGGGAAGCTATACGAGCCTTCGCTTCCTCTTCAGACAGTTGATTGCGCTTCATCAGACGTTCTAACTGAATATCGTAGGGCACATATACGAGGAAAGTTTCATCCACGAGTTGGTGTGTATCCCCTTCAAATAGAAGCGGCACATCCCATATCACAGGTTGACCTGGATATTGCTTAAGATAGTCTTCTGTCTCCTCTTTCATGCCTATACGAATTTTTGGATGCGTAATTGCATTGAGACGATGGCGATAATCTGGATGATGAAAAATCAACTCAGCCAGTTTAGGTCTATTCAGTTCGCCATCTTCTGTTAAAATTTCACGCCCAAAAAAATCGACTATTTCTTTCCATCCACTACTGCCTGGACTGACCACTCTGCGTGCCCAAATATCTGCGTCAACCACATATGCCCCAAGTTCTCTGAACATAGCCGAAACTGTACTTTTTCCTGAAGCAATACCGCCTGTCAATCCAATAATCACGCTTCTTTTCTCCTTTGGACAGATTGAGAATCCGACTGAACACGCGGTATCTTTTGACACTTTGGACAAAAATGAGTACCTCGACCGGCTAAACGAATTTTGACAATTTCCCGACCGCAATGTTGACAGGGTTGCCCTTCTCGTTGGTACACTTGCAATTGGATTTGAAACCCGCCGTGGCGACCATATCCATCAGCATAAGAACGTATCGTAGACCCACCCGCCTCGATAGCCATTTGAAGTATTTCGCGAACACTCACCAATAAACGTTGCCAATCTTTCTTCTTTAATTGCCAACAAGACGCCGCCGGATGAATACCTGCCAAAAAAAGCGCCTCGTCCGCATAAATATTCCCTATACCCGCAATAACGTCTTGCTGCAACAGTAACGCTTTAACTGACAGTTTCCTGCGTCCTGCGATTTGCAGAAAGTAAGAAGCATTCAGCGATTCATCAAATGGCTCTGGACCGAGCGTTTGTAATCCTATCGGATAATTTTCAGGCCGATCCGTCAAATGCATGGTGCCAAATTGCCGAACATCCCGATAACGTAATTCTGTGCCATCTGTGAAGTGAAAAACCACATGCGTATGCGGTTGTTCTTCTTCTGAAATCGCTAATCTATATTGGCCTTCCATACGCAAATGAGAGATAAGTTCAAAAGGAGGGATTGAAAAAATCAGATATTTTCCTCGGCGACGAACACCTTGTATGGTCAAACCCTGAAGTTGTGCACAAAATTCTTGGATTGATGGATAGCATATGATCCTTGGCAAACGCACTTCTACACAGCCTATGGTCTTTCCAACCACCAACTTCTGCAAATTACGGCAAACATGCTCTACTTCAGGCAATTCAGGCAACTGTCGAATCCTCCCCTTACTACTTGCCATTGACATTCTAACGCACAAAGTTTACAAACAAATGACAAGCATAACAGGGTGTCCACACCCCATGCCTAAAGGCAGGGGCTTCTCAGAACACACATAAAATAAGTTTTCCAACCAACATTTTCATATCTTTTATTTGGCATCATACCAAGAGTCCCCTACATGAACGTCCACTTTTAATGGAACCGTAAGCAATATAGAGGTTTCCATCTGTTCTTTCACTAGTTGACTCAACAAGACTACTTCGCTTTGAGGACATTCAAAAATCAGTTCATCGTGCACTTGAAGCAGCATACGTGCATGCAAATTCGATATTTTTAAAGCATGATCCATACGCACCATGGCCAGCTTGATAATATCCGCAGCCGTTCCCTGAATCGGCGTATTCATTGCTGTACGTTCAGCGAAGGAACGTATGGTGTAATTTTTATGGTGAATATCGGGAAGATAGCGACGACGATTGAGTAACGTTGTGACATAACCTCGTTTCCTAGCCTCTTCAACAGTTTCTTGCATGTAAGTGTAGATTTGCGGAAATTTTGAAAAATAATTTTCAATAAATCGATTGGCCTCTTTACGTGAAATGTTCAAATTTTGGGCCAAGCCAAAATCACTAATTCCATAGACAATACCAAAATTCACCGCTTTTGCCTGACGGCGCATGAGTGGCGTCACTTGATCTGGAGAAACCTCAAATACGTCAGCAGCTGTACGTGTATGAATATCCATGTCTTGGCGAAAAGCTTCGATTAACGCCTCATCTCCAGAGAGATGAGCCAAAACGCGCAGTTCAATTTGAGAATAGTCAGCCGAGAGAATCTTCCAGTCTGGATAAGTAGGAAGAAATGCCTTGCGCAAACGGCGTCCCTCTTCCATACGAATAGGTATATTTTGTAAATTAGGATCAGAACTTGATAAACGACCCGTAGCGGTAAGCGCCTGATGAAAACGAGTATGAATTCGACCCGTATCCTTATGAATGACTTTCAAAAGACCCTCTACATAGGTTGACTTGAGTTTGCTAAGTTGACGATAGTCAAGGATATTTTGAACAATTTCATGCGTTGGCGCCAAACGTTCCAAAACATCAGCCGCTGTGGAGTAACCTGTTTTCGTCTTTTTCTCTGCTGGTAAGCCGAGTTTATCAAATAAAATCTCCCCCAGTTGCTTGGGAGATTGAATATTAAATTCCGTTCCCGCCATCTGATAAATAGTCTTTGTCAATGCTTGCAAACTTTGATCCAGTTCTTTGCCTATTTCTTTCAAAAGCTTTTCATCCACCCGAAATCCACAAACTTCCATGCCTGCGAGCACAAACGCGAGTGGCATCTCTACATTCCGATACAAATCATCCATTTCTTGAGCAGATAAGGCTTCCAGTAACCCATTGAGCATTTCGACCAACGAATGCGCTCTGCGTCCCAACCAAAGAAGTTCATTTTCTACAGGCACATTCTTTGGAAATGATAGCGATAACTCTCGCTCTGCCAATTGCTCAAGGGTCAATTCTCCCTCTGATGGGTTTAGAAGATAGCCAGCTAACATAACATCCTGAAAATTATGATCCGGATACAGTGTAATACCGTGAGCATCTAACAGTACAGCCATTTCTTTGACATTAAAAGTAACCTTTTCTTCCGGACCATTGAAAAACTCCTGCAGATCGCTCATATCGAGTTCTTTCTCAAATGACACGAAAGTTGCAGACTTGGAGGAAGCCAGCATGACCCCGCTAATCTCCGAAGAAACACTTGTTTTATCAGAAAAGTGAAAGAGGATTCCTAACGGATCGGCTAATTGATTCAAAAAATCGGACCACTCGCTACGCGTCTCGATATGACGAATCTGTTGAATGGTCCAGTTGTCTGAGACTTCACTCGTTTCGACATGATTTTTGTCGGGATTCGTGGATGTTGTCATTTCCCCGGAAATTTTGTCGATTAAAGAGCGAAACCCATAGGAATGAAACGCTTTTTTTAGCCGTTGCACGTCGTAACCTGGATACTCCAGTTTAGAGAGAGGAACGTCCAAGGGCACATGACGATGAATCGTAGCAAGTCGTTTGGAAAGCAGAGCCTGTTCTGCATGCTCAGTTAATCGTTCACGCAATTTGTTTCCCGAGACTTCTTCCTTATTGAGAAGAACATTTTCTACCGTTTCATAAGTTTGTAATAACTTGATGGCGGTTTTTTCTCCAACACCCGGAACTCCAGGAATATGATCGGACGGATCACCCATCAATCCTTTCAAATCAACGATTTGCTTAGGTGATAGTTGAAATCGATTATAAACGGCATCTTCGTCATACTCATCCATATCTGTAACCCCTTTTTTGGTTAAGGCAGCCCTTACTGTAGGAGTCACCAGTTGCAAGAGATCTTTATCACCCGAAACAATCAAAGTCGGCAAACCTTCCTCTTCCGCTTGCCGAGATAATGTGCCAATAATATCATCTGCTTCGTATTGATCGATTTCAAAATAGGGTATTGAAAATGCCTCAAGCAACTCTCTTATATATGGGAATTGTTGCACCAAATCATCGGGAGTTTTTTCTCTTGTGCCTTTATAATCTGTATACCACTCATGACGGAATGTTTGTTTGCCTTTATCAAAAGCGACAGCCATATGTGTCGGTTTTTTTTGTTCCAGTAATCGCAACAGCATCATGGCGAATCCGTAAACTGCCTGTGAGGGTCGTCCCTGTGGATCCGTTAAAGGAGGCAGCGCAAAAAAAACTCGATATGCAATACTGTTTCCATCAACAATTACCAAAAGAGGGTTTCGTTCAACCATATATGCACCTCTACTTCCTATCTTCGCCTTGCGAAGACAAGCTTCACTCGCTAGTCATTGTAGCATAGCTAGCTCCAGGTCATTCCTACCTTTAAATAAAAAAGCAACAGGCAGTGCCATTCAGGCCTACCTGTTGTGATGATGAACAGCTTTGTTTAACCCAGTTTGCCTACATATTGTCTACAACACTGATGACACGACGCACTGAATTAGCCGAACGCTGTACAGCGTCACGTTCTTCTTGCGTAAGTTCCACTTCTATAATTTTCTCAACACCGTTGCCACCAAGAATCGTGGGCACACTGAGAAACATATTCTCTTGCCCATACTCACCTTCGAGAAGCACAATAGAATGAAGAATGCGACGCTTATCTTTTAAAATGGATTCCGCCATTTCTGTTAACGACGCACCAGGAGCGTAGTAGGCACTTGCATTGCCCATTAGAGCCCCAATTTCTCCTCCGCCTTTCGCTGTACGTTCAACGATGGCATCAATGCGCTCTTTGGAAAGCAATTGTGTGAGTGGCACTCCGCCTACTGTGGAATAACGAACCAATGGAACCATATCATCACCATGGACACCTACAACAAATCCCCGCACATCTTCCACAGACACACCAAGTTCCATGGCAACGAATGTGTTAAAACGTGCCGTATCCAAGACGCCCGCCTGACCAATGACTCGATTTTTAGGGAATTTGGACGTTTTATAGGCCACATAGGTCATGGCATCGACAGGATTGGATAGCACCATCAAAATGCAATCAGGTGAATACTTCACCACTTGCTCTGTCACCGATTTGACAATTCCGGCATTGGTGGAAACCAAATCATCACGGCTCATACCAGGTCGGCGCGGCAGTCCAGCTGTAATGATGACCAAGTCGGAATCTTTGGTATCCTCATAGTTTGCCGTACCTATTACTGTTACGTCCGATCCGATAACAGGCATAGCTTCTTGCATATCTAAAGCTTTACCTTTAGTTGGGTTTTCCATCTGTGGGATGTCCAAGAGCACTACATCGGCTAATTCTTTGGAGGCAATCATGAAAGCTGTTGTAGCACCTGTTAGTCCTGCCCCAATCACAGATACCTTTTTGCGCTTCATCATAGTCATAACCCACCTTTCTCTTCTGACTATCTATTCTTCGCAAACCAGATTGATGTTTACGTCAATAAGAAAAGGACGCGCCAAGCGGCACGTCAATGTCTTATAGATTCGCAATGACTGCGTCGGCAAACCCAGAAGTTTTTACTTCAGTAGCGCCTTCCATCAGTCTGGCAAAGTCATAAGTTACGACTTTCGATTCAATGGTCTTTTCCAACGCCTGAATAATGGAGTCCGCTACTTCCTGCCACCCCATATATTCAAACATCATCACACCAGACAAGATCACAGAACCCGGATTGACTTTATCCAGATTGGCATACTTTGGCGCTGTACCATGTGTCGCCTCAAATACTGCGTGTCCGGACTCATAATTGATATTCGCTCCCGGTGCTATGCCAATGCCACCTACTTGTGCTGCTAAGGCATCAGAAATGTAATCACCATTTAAATTCAGTGTAGCAATGACGTCATACTCCGCTGGACGCAATAAAATTTGTTGCAAGAATGCATCTGCGATGACATCTTTAACAATAATTTTGCCTAACTTGAGCGCTTCATCCTGAGCCTTGTCAGCCGCGGCCTGTCCATCTTTTTCTTTAATGCGATCATACATAGCCCATGTAAACGTTTGGTCTGCAAACTCACGCTCGGCAAGTTCGTAACCCCAAGTTTTGAAGGCTCCCTCTGTGAACTTCATTATATTTCCCTTGTGAACCAATGTGACGCTCTTGCGTTTATGTTGTAACGCATATTGAATCGCTGAACGTACCAAACGTTCTGTACCCTCTTTGGAAACTGGTTTGATGCCTATGCCGGACGTTTCTGGGAAGCGTATCTTCTTCACGCCCATCTCCTGACGCAAGAACTGTATGACCTTTTTCACTTCAGGAGTACCTTCTTGCCATTCTACACCAGCGTATATATCTTCCGAGTTTTCACGGAAAATAACCATATCTACCAAGTCTGGACGTTTAACCGGAGAGGGAACGCCTTTGAAATAGCGAACTGGACGCTGGCATACGTATAAATCAAGTTCTTGACGCAACGCTACGTTTAACGAGCGAATGCCTCCCCCTACGGGTGTGGTCAGTGGTCCCTTGATGGAGACAATATACTCCGAAAGAGCCTTCAATGTATCTTCTGGCAACCATTCCTGAAACTGATTGAACGCCTTCTCGCCAGCATAAACTTCAAACCACGCAATTTTCCGCTGGCCACCATACGCTTTTTGAACAGCGGCATCAAAAACACGCTGCGATGCGCGCCAGATATCCGGACCTGTGCCGTCGCCTTCAATAAAAGGAATAATAGGATGATGAGGAACATGAAGCTGCCCGTTTTGAAGAGTAATTGGTTCTCCTTCTGTCGGGCCTGAAAACGCTTTGAATTGCGCCATGAGGGTGCCTCCTTATGTATCAGGTTCCACGCCACATCTTAGCATAATTGCTAACGAAAAACCAAAAACCAAAGAATGATCTTTTACGCTCTGCGCGGCAGAAACCCAATTTGTTCTTTGACCTGCTCCAGTGTCACAGAAGCCAGTTTCTCAGCTTTTTCAGCCCCATCTGCAAGTGTCTTTTCTAAATCTGGAGATTCGAGCCATTCGTGATAGCGTTGCTGAATGGGTTCAAACACGGATACAACCGCATCAGCGATAGCTTGTTTAAAAGGCCCATACCCTTGACCTGCAAACTCTTCCTCTACTTCTTGCAGACTCTTTCCCGTACAAAGCGCGTAAATCGTCATCAAATTGGATACTGCTGGTTTTTCTTCTTCATTGTATCGGACCTCGCGTCCCGAGTCTGTGACAGCGCGACTAATTTTTTTCCGTAGGACTTCTGGCGGATCGAGCAAATAGAGCGTTGCATTGGGACTTTCATCACTCTTGCTCATTTTTTTCAAAGGATTTTCCAAACTCATAATTCTTCCACCCATTTTAGGGATCATTGCCTCAGGAACGATAAACGTTTCTCCATAACGACGGTTGAAACGAATGGCTACATCGCGAGTCAGTTCAAGATGTTGTTTTTGATCTTCGCCAACAGGGACAAGAGTGGTTTGATACAGCAAAATATCAGCAGCCATCAATGCCGGGTAAGTGAATAGACCTGCTGTAACTACATCTTTTTGTTCTGATTTATCTTTGAACTGCGTCATGCGTCCAAGTTCGCCATAATAAATCATGCACTGCAAAAGCCACCCCAGTTCAGCATGAGCAGGCACATGTGATTGAACAAACAAGATTGCCTTTTGTGGATCAATGCCACACGCCAAATACAAAGCGGCCAATTCGCGCGTTCTCTGATAGAGTTGCTGTGGATCTTGCGGCACAGTAATTGCATGCATATCTACAACACAGAAGAGACATTCAGCTGTATGTTGCAATTGGACAAAATTGCGTATAGCGCCTAGGTAATTTCCTATGGTAATGGTTCCTGACGGCTGAATGCCGGAAAACACTCTTTGCATGAATTCTTCCTCCTTGCCCTACAAACCTAAGTTGAAAGATGAATCCTTCGCGCCAGTATACCCTGATTGCCTTAAAAGTTCCATCATAACAGCTGCCAAATCGTCTTCCGCAAAACCATTGTGCATCGCTGACGTATAGCTCGCGAAAGCTGCTGACGTGGCCGGAAGTACTGCTTCTCTCTCAGTCGCTGCCTGGAGAATCAAATTCAAGTCTTTACGCATGTACTTCAGTGCAAATGCTGGTGGAAAAGATTCATCAATCAACATCTGCTTTTTAACCCCAAGAAAAGGTGATGCAACAGACGACTGGGAAAGCATATCGAGAACATTGGAACGAGACAAGCCTAACGTTTCTGCAAGGACAAGCGCTTCAGAGATTCCTTGCATCGTCAAGGCAAGAAGTAGATTGACAACCAATTTTGCTTTGGCGCCGTTACCGCCAGGTCCGAAATAAAATTGCGCCTGACTCATAGCCGCCAGAATCGGACGCGTGATTTCATACGTTTCCAACGGACCGCCTGCCAAGACGAGTAACTTCGCTTCTTTGGCTGCACCTGCACTTCCTGAAACGGGGGCATCCAGCATCGCAATGCCTAATTGGTTCATATGTTTCTGCACTTCCAGAGCTGTTCCCGGCGAAACGGTACTCATATCAATAGCCACAAAAGAATGTTTCGCGTTCTCGGCCACACCACCATTTCCTAAATAGACTTCTCGTACGGCGCTGTCATCAGAAAGCATGCTGATAACTACATCTTGGTTACGTACGGCTTCAGCTATATTCTGAGCCTGTTTTCCGCCCATTTGCAGCAAGGGTTGAACTTTTTCAGGAGATCGATTATATGCTGTAACACTATATCCTGCACGTAGCAAGTTTTCCGCCATGGGCAAGCCCATAGTTCCTGTGCCGAGAAATCCAATTCTCATTATTTTCCACCCACCATAGAGATTGATGTTCACCACTCTCATCAGTATAGCTCTTTTCAGCTTCTTACCAAGCGCACAGTGAGCCAGTCGCATTACGAATCAAAATTTGTCACAATAGAATTCAGAGAACTTACGGAATCGATGATTTGATGACAAAATCCTTGAACTTTCTAGTCAGTGAGGTGAGCATGTGGGCAGAAAACGTCATGCAGAGGGGAGATGTCCTCGTTGCAACGGATTATTTACCATATCCAGTATGGAGAGTCATAACGGGGCCTGCCCTCATTGCGGACACCAACTGAACGAGGGTAGCGTGGTACGTGTATTAGATGGTTCGGGTGCCCTGCTCACTCCCTGTACCAAAGAGCGAGCACAGGAAGAAGTACGCTACGGAAATGCGTTTTGGGTCAATGAAAGAACAATTCGCCTGCGTTTTTCCGCTATGAGCAAAAAGAAATATCGAGAAACGGTTCTGCGCCGCGACAGTGGCCGTTGCGTATGGTGCGGAGCACCTGCCACAACAATGGATCACATCATTCCTGAGTCTAAAGGTGGGCGATTTCATCCCAAAAATTTGATGTGTGCCTGTTTAGCGTGCAACCAAGAGAGAAAAAATATGGACATTCCAGAATTTCTGGCTCATTGTGAGGCTACTGGGCAAACCGTTCGGCGCAAACATATTCTCGCACTTTATCGAGAGGCAGTTAGGTTTCAATATCATGGTGAAAATTCAAACGAACGTAACAGATAGAAGTTGACAAACAGTTGCACGAAAGTACTCCATCGCGTTAGACTTACACTGTTACAGTGAATGAAACAGGCTGCGCGCAGAACTGGCGGATAACGTGGAAAACCACGGGGGACTGCGCACGATTGCTGCCTTTTGCCGACCGCCTGGGCAACGTCTCGAAAAACAAAGACGGCGCCCAGACGGTTTTTTTTCGTCATTGGGACAGCCTATGCAAAGGAGGTTGATGATCTCATGGCCCACTTGCTCTATGGCAAACCAGTGGCAGATCAAATGAAGCAACAAATTAGAGAGCAGGTGAATTCCCTCTCTCATCGACATATACAGGTAAAAATGGTGGCTGCTTTAGTCGAAGGAGACGCCGCATCTCTCTGTTACGCTCGTTCTAAAGTCCGCATGGCAGAGAAGCTCGGCATTGAATGCATGTTGCATATCTTTCCCGCACGCGTTACGGAACAACGCGTCATAGAACAGATTCATGCATGGAATCAAGATCATACCATTCATGGCATCATTCTTGAGTTACCGCTCCCTCATCATTTAGAATCATGGAGAATTTTACAGGAGATCGATCCGTTTAAGGATATTGACGGTTTGACAGAAAAAAACGCACTAGCCAATATGCTCGGTACACCAGGGATTTACCCAGCTACTCCTCTCGCTTGTTTGAAAATGCTCGATCATTACGGAGTTCCATTGCGTAAACGAAACGTTACGTTAGTTGGATGTGGGAGAACGGTCGGTATGCCTCTTTTACATCAACTCATTCGCCGAGGAGCTACTGTAACCGCTTGTCATGCAGAAACACGAGATATTGGCGAGCACTTGCAACGCGCTGAAATTGCCTTTGTTGCAGTCGGGAAGGCAGGTCTAATTCAGCCCGAAATGTGTCATCCAGGACTTATTATCATTGATGCAGGTATCAATCAGGATAAAAACGGGCAAATCGCAGGCGATACCGCGCCGGAAGTGGCAGAAGTGGTTCATGCCCTCACTCCCACTCCCGGAGGAGTAGGCAGCGTAACTACAATGCAAATATTCGCGAATTTATTAGAAGCTGTTGAGTATCAATATTCGTTGATGGTACATCCTACTTCATGAGGATGGCCAAGCGCCATCCTCATGATTTTTATTTACCCATCCGCTGAACTATTTTACAGCACTTGCGCTCGACCACGATAAATCAAACCTCGAACCGGATCGACCGTAACCAATGCACCATCTTCCACACGCTCCGTGGCTTCCGAAGCTCCGACTACTACTGGCTTGCCGAGGGATATGGCCACAACTGCAGCGTGAGAAGTCAATCCACCTTCTTCAACAATCATTCCTCCAGCTCTCTCAATCGCAGGCATAATGTCAGCATCGGTGCAATTCGTGACAAGAATATCTCCTTCTTGAACACGTTCCAGAATATCTTGATTTTTCTTAGACACTACTGCACGTCCACTCACAGCATGTTGTCCAATTCCCTTACCACGAACTAAAATTTCTCCTATAGTGTGCACTTTTAGTAAATTGGTGGTTCCACGGATACCGACAGGAACACCTGCCAGAATAATCACCATATCTCCATGCTGCACATAACCTGCATCGAGAGCACCTTCTACTGCGGTTTCCAGTACATCGTCTGTCGTGGAAGCCATAGGTACCACAACTGGACAGACACCCCAGGAAAGCATTAAACGACGTGCCACCCTCGCATCCGGAGTTGCAGCTACAATGGTCTTAAGCGGACGATGTTTGGCAATATGTCGCGCTGTATGTCCGGAAGTCGTTGCGGTGACAATAGCAGCCACATCCAATTCGGAAGCCATTTCTTTAGCCGCATGAGAAATCGCATCCGGCACCTTCCGTTCAACTTCCGTATGATGATGATAGACCACTTCACGCTTTAAAATGGCCTCTTCAGCACGCTCAGCAATCTGCGCCATGGTTTGCACCGATTCCAGGGGATAGCGGCCTGCAGCCGTTTCGCCCGAGAGCATGATAGCATCTGTGCCATCCAAAATAGCGTTGGCCACATCGCTGGCTTCCGCACGAGTTGGACGAGGATTACGCTGCATCGAATCGAGCATTTGCGTTGCAGTGATAACAGGTTTTCCCCACTGGTTACAAAGCGAGATAATGCGTTTTTGAGCCAGCGGCACATCTTCTGTCGCAATTTCTACACCAAGATCGCCACGGGCCACCATGACACCATCTGTAACTTCGACAATTTCATCCAACCGTTCGAGACCTTCCACCGTTTCAATCTTAGCAATAATATCTGCTTCGTAATGGCGTTCTTCGAGAATTCTGCGCACTTCCAAAATATCTCCGGCTTTACGTACAAAGGAAGCAGCAAACATATCGACACCTTGGTCAATACCAAAGCGAATATCTGCCTTGTCCTTCTCAGTAACACCAGGAATACGCAGTGTCACACCAGGTACATTAATTCCTTTATTGTCTTTCAGTATACCGCCATTGGTTACTATGCAGACAATGTCCTGACCTTTGACTTCAACCACTTTCAACCCAATCAAGCCATCATCAATACGAATAGGAGCCCCTGGATAGACGTCTTCCACAAGTCCTTCATAGGAAATCCATACGCGTTCTGCCGTTCCCTCTGCAAGAGGCTGGATGGTCAAGGTGACCAACTTTCCGTCAAGCAGTTCAACTTGTCCACCCGCAATTTTCCCTGTCCGAATCTTCGGACCTTTGACATCCAACAAAATGGCTACATGCTTACCTACATCCGCAGCCGCTTCACGAATACGACGGATACGCTCAGCATGCTCCTCATAGGAACCATGGGAGAAATTGAGACGGGCAACGTCCATGCCTGCGCGCATCAATTGACGCAGGATTTCGGGTGATTCACTGGCAGGCCCAATGGTACAAACGATTTTGGTTTTTCGCATGATTCACCGTTCCTTCCGAGGATATCGTTCCTCATCTTTGGCGATTTCAATCAGTTTCCATACACAAAGCAAAAGAAATCAAGAGACACAAAAGCAATGCGCTGGACTTATTTTGTCATACATGGACATTTTTTGTCCCTAAATAGAGAAACAGTCTTATCCACTCAACGACGGCTGCTCTCTATGTACGCTCTTGGAGCACGCATTCTCCATGTAGTCTTTCTCATTTCCTATGACATTCACGCTGGGCAAACGGAATGCCCACCAGTCCGGTGGACATCGCCGCTTCCGTTCAATCCAGTTCTGTTATTCCGAGAAAGATCCCATATCCCTGTACTTATGGTACCTCTCATCCAACAGTTGTTCAATAGGAATTTGCAAAAGTTCTTTCAATCCTGCTACTATTTTTTCTCCTACTTTAGAGATCATCCAATTTGGATCTTTCTGGGCACCGCCTCGTGGTTCTGGTATTAATTCATCAGCAATTCGCAAATCGACTAAATCTTGCGCTGTAATGCGCATGACCTCAGCCGCTTTTTCGGCGTAAGTACTGTCGCGCCAGAGAATAGCAGCTGCTGATTCAGGAGCGATGACAGAGTACCAAGAATACTCTAAGGCATAAATTCGATCGGTCACGCCAATGCCGAGTGCTCCTCCGCTCGCACCTTCACCAGTGACCACACTGATGGTAGGTGTTTTGAGGCCGGCCATTGCCCGCAAATTGGTTGCAATAGCCTCACTTTGCCCCCGTTCTTCAGCAGAACTACCAGGATAAGCACCCATAGTATCGATAAAAAATACCACTGGCCGACCAAATTTTTCTGCCTGACGCATAAGTCGCAACGCCTTGCGGTATCCTTCAGGATGCGCCATACCAAAATTTCGATAGAGATTCTCCTTGGTATCTCGACCACGTTGATGACCAATCCATGTGATAGGTTGTCCTTGCAACATGCCAATACCGCCAACTACAGCCGGATCGTCCCGAAAGTTGCGGTCACCATGCAACTCTACAAACGTCTCACAGATCCCACGCACATATTCCAAAGTGGTTGGGCGCCCCGATTGGCGAGCAATCTGCACTCGTTGCCAAGGAGTAAGATTACTGTATAGCGAATCCTCCAGTGATTGCAGACGCTGTTCAAGCGTGCGAATTTCATCAGACAAATCCACTTGATGGCCCTCCGCAAAAGAACGAAGTTCTTTAATTTTGCTTTCCAAATCGCGAATGGGTTGCTCGAAATCAAGTCCCGTTGCCATGCTTCCACCCCTTCGCGCTATGGATTGTCAAAATATTGGCTAAAGTATGGACCAGTTCCTTACGATGTACAACTTCGTCAATCATGCCATGTTTGAGCATGAATTCCGCCGTTTGAAAATCGTCTGGCAACTTCTGTCGGATGGTCTGTTCAATCACGCGCCGCCCCGCAAAACCAAAGAGAGCTCGCGGCTCTGCCAGGATAATATCACCTAACGAGGCAAACGACGCACTTACGCCACCTGTAGTAGGATGCGTGATAACAGTGACAAAAAGAAGCTGTTCTTCATGCAAACGCTCCAACGCAACACTGGTTTTGGCCATTTGCATTAGCGACAAAATGCCCTCTTGCATGCGAGCACCGCCAGAAGCCGTAAAGAGTACCACTGGCAGGCGTTCCGCTAAAGCGCGTTCCATCATTCGTGTCAGCTTTTCTCCGACCGCGGAACCCATGCTACCCATAATAAAACGCGAGTCCATCACGCCCATAGCGAGTGGAATCCCAGCAATGGTCCCGCGTCCTGTGACCACGCCTTCGCGCATGCCGGTCATCTCTTGTGCTTTGGCTAATTTTTTGTCGTAATCGGGAAAATGTAGTGGGTTGACTGAAGTCAACGAAGCATCCCACTCTTCAAAGCTGCCCTCGTCCAGCGTCAAACGGATACGGCGGTCAGCCCCAAGCGTGAAATGATAGTCACAATGAGGGCAGGTGAAATCATGCTTCTGCAGCTCCTTACCAAGCAACAAGGCGCCACAGCCGTCGCATTTCTCCACCAATCCTTTAGGAATATCTTTTTCAGGAACAGACTGACTTTTCTGATCTCGTTCTGACGATTTAACAGCGCTAGGCAGCGTTGCATAATGCCGCTTCTTTACAAATAAATCTTTAAGCACTCCGTCACCTCTGCATCACAAAGAAGAGTGAAGGATATCATGAAGAACTTCCTTTACCTCTTCCAATTCCGTTTCAGGTATCAAAATTTCGTATTGTTGCTTGGCCATGTGGGCTGCACGAATTTTGGCGAGAAAACCTTCCTGAGTCAATTTTTCTTTCACCCATTCAGCCTGCTTGGCAGACTGGGCGATGTAAATTACAGTCCACATTCACAATCGCCCCATTTCTATCGCCCACGTTCCTCTTTTTGAAATTATGTTTAGTATACCATGCCTGTCTGCGGACGCCACACCTTGATTGTTATCAGTCATTTTATTCATCTTTATAAGAAGAAGCGTGATGCTGATGAGCAATTCGAGCTGCCGCAGCCGCTGCTACACTAGCCACGAGATCGTCCAAAAATACGTGAATTTCCGACGCGTGATTATTCAGGTACCCCAAAATCCCAATTTTTGTTTTATCGAGATATCCAAAATTGGTCAAACCTATACTCCCGTAAACATTGGTCACACTGAGCGCAAGAATTTCATCGACGCCGTAAAGAGGCTCATCTTTTTCCATGATGCTTTGCAGCGGCTCTGGCAGCAATTTCTGCTCCGCCAGTTCATCAAGTGCTATTCCTGTATAGAGAGCGTGCTGCACTTCCCGCTTATCCAAGACACGATGAACACTCTCCAAACAATAGTCAAGCGTCAGGTCAGAATAGTACGGACGCTGTAACTCCAACACAATATGGGCAATATCGGTCAATTCCACATGGCGGCGCGACAGCCACTCCACGATTTGCTGTTTCATGTTACACGTCTCCTTTACTCATGCTTTCTCCTAAACCTACTCAATGACGAGCCGTTTCAGACCGCTGCTGCAATTTCACATTGCCAAGACCCACAATAGTCTCTAATTCAGCGATTAAATCGGGATCGACCTTTACTGTATAACGAGCTGGCAACAAGCGTGCTTTGCGGGTAGACGTTTCAACTAAAGCCACCGGGGTCGATCCCGGTTTCTCAAGCAGAGCTGAACGCACTGCAGCCAAAAGTGTGCGGGAATCGTCGCCAGCTCGATAACGAATGAAGAGAGTTGCTGGCCCCGAAGCTGTCGCGTGTGCAGAAAACGTGTGGTCGGAATTGAACAGCCGAGCCTGTTCACCTCCTGCTTCAGCTTCCAAATAGGCATGGTCGAGGATTTGGGAAAGTGCTTGCTCACTGAGTTTGGCTGAAGGCAGAAAAGCTTCCATAGCCCCGGCTGTAGCCAGGCTTTCAACGGCTTTGCGATTGCAGGCGCGAGAAGAAACACGACGCAAAAAATTAACCAGGGAAGTAAAAGGGGCTTCCTCGCGCGCACGCAATATCTCCATGACTGCCGCACGACCAACGCCACGTATGGAGAGAAGGCCAGTACGAATGCTCCTGTCCGACTCGGCTGAAAAAGCCGCTCCGCTTGCAGAGACGCTGGGCGGTAACAGTTGAATGCCTAATTTTTTGGCATCCCTCGTATACTCAGTGATTTTATCTGGAGTACCGGCAGCCAGCGTCATTAAAGCTGCAAAAAAATCAGCTGGATAATGAGCGCGCAAATAGGCTGTACGGTAGGCGAGCAATGCATAAGCCGCTGCATGCGAACGGTTAAAGCCGTAATCCGCAAAGCGAACAATCAAATCGTAGACGGTATTGGCTGTCTCCGCACTGTAACCACGACGTTGACATCCCGTGACAAATCGTTCACGCTCAGCGTCGAGCACTTCTCGTTTCTTTTTGGATACTGCGCGCCTCAGAATATCTGCCTGACCGAGCGTGAAGCCAGCCATCCGGGAAGCAATTTGCATAATTTGCTCCTGATAGACAATGACACCGTAAGTATCTTTAAGAATCGGTTCCAAGTCAGGATGCGGGTAGCGAATCGATTGACGGCCATGTTTGGCAGCAACAAATTCAGCAATATTCTCCATAGGACCAGGGCGATATAGAGAAATAACGGCAATTAAATCTTCCAAGCAGGTAGGCTTGACATCCCGCAACACTTTTCGGACACCATACGATTCAAGCTGAAAACAACCGCTCGTCTCGCCGCGCGTCAGCATACGATAAGTCGCTTCGTCTCCATCCGCGATTTGCTGCCATTCAGGCAACGGTTGTCCTATGCGCTGAGCCACACTTTGACGGGTCATATCCATCAGTGACAAAGTTTTGAGACCCAAAAAATCCATTTTCAAGAAACCAAGTGCCTCGACATCTTCCATAGGATACATGGTGACTGGCATTCCACTAGCGCCAGGCACAACAGGTATCCAGTCCTGCAGTGAAACAGGCGAAATGATAACCCCCGCTGCGTGTATGGAGACATGACGCGGCAACCCTTCCAGTCGACGGGCATAGGCGAGAATTTTTTTCGCCTCCAGATTTTCTTCCTCCATTTGCCGCAGTTGAGTTACATTTTCAAGAGCTTCATTCAACGTTACACCTGGATGAGAAGGAATCAGCCGCGCCAATGTATCCACCAATTTTTTATCCGATCCCAATACACGCCCCACATCGCGAATCGCTACTCGCGCGGCAAATGTGCCGAAGGTTCCAATTTGGGCTACCCGCGTATCGCCATAACGCTCCAGTACGTACTGAATGACTTCTCCACGCCGCTCAAATTCAAAATCGATATCAATATCCGGCCAACTCACCCGTTCGGGATTGAGAAAACGTTCAAACAGCAAACCATATTGCAACGGATCGACATCTGTAATCGATAGTGCGTAAGCGACCAAACTACCTGCAGCAGAACCTCGGCCAGGACCTGTGGAGATGCCTTGCCGATGCGCATAGCGAATAAAATCGGCCACCACCAGAAAATAGTCGGCAAAGCCAAGTCGATCAATAACATCCAACTCGTAACGGAGACGTTCTTCCACTTCGGCTGTCCATAGGGGATAGCGTTTTTTTGCACCCACATACGCCACACGTCGTAGCGTTTCTTGCGCAGATTCACCTGGGGGTAACGGATAGCGAGGCAAAAAAAGTTGCGGTTTGGGCCATTCGAAAGCGGCTGCATCCGCTATTACCCGTGTATTCGCAATTGCCTCGGTGAGATTCTGAAATTTCTCGGCCATTTCTTCCGATGATGCCAGATGAAAATGGTTTACGGGTAACAGTAATCCATCTGCATCCACTTGCGCCAAAACTTTCTGGACTGCAGCATCTTCTCGACGTGCGTAATATACTTCATTACTGGCCACAAGTGGTAACCCCAACTGGCGAGCGGCAGCAATTAACCCCGGCAAAGCCCGTCGCTCTTCAGGAAGACCGTGATCGTGCAACTGAACATACAATTCCCCAGGCGGAAACATCTCACTGGCGCGTTGCAGCAACTGCTCGCCTTTATGACGATCCGCTTCAGAAAACGCCCGCGCTATACTACTGCCGCGTCCACCCACCAGAGCAATCAGGGAGTGACTATGCTGAGCAATTTCTGACCACTGAACATACGGACGACGCGAACGGCTATGGGCCAGTGTAACCAGTTTCACGAGCGACGAATATCCTGCGAAACCTTTGGCTAACAATACCAGGCTATCCAGCGGTGAGTTGCCCTGACGTCCAGCAGATTCAGACGCCTCTTCCGAGAGAACGTCAAAATCCACGCCAATCAGTGGCGTAATTCCTGCCGACTTAGCCAAACGACAGAAAGATACTGCCCCATAGAGAGTGTTTTTATCTGTTAAAGCAAGGGCAGTCATATGTAGAGATTGGGCGGTCTCGATGGCGTCCTTTAGACTGAGACAACTTTGCTTCAACGAGTATGCAGAGTGAACATGTAAATGAACAAAATCCAACTGACCGTTCACCTCTCCATCATCTGCGTGGTTACCAGTGCCTTGGCATACTGTCCATCTTCTCCAGATACATCCACCTCCACTTTGGCAAACCGACGCCCAAAGTCGAGCACCTGCGCAGTGAGACTGATTTCAGCTTCAATCGATACAGGTTTGAGAAAATAAAACGATAGATTTTCAATTGCCATATCAACGTTGCGCTGCCGCCGCAAACATTCACGCACCGCATACTCAATCAAGGTGGTCAGCATTCCTGTGGAAAGCGTTCCGAGCGCACTGGTCAATTGAGCGGTAACTACACCCCGTACTCGGACACCTTGCTCACAAGTTTCTGAAGAAAATCCACGAACTGCTAGATCTTCTAGCGTTTCTCCAACTTGCGGCTGTCGATTCATAAACTGAAGTGATTTAATGACATCCTGACGACTTAAAACACCCATCAGTTTGCGATGAGAGACTACAGGCAGCATCTCAATGCCTTCCCAGACCATCCGATGCGCCGCTGAGGCAACCGTGGTTTGCGGTGAAACTGTGGTAGGTTTACTTGACATGAACAGTTCAACGGGATCTTCTGGACGAGCCTCCGCCACATCCCGTGCGGTGACCACGCCAACCAGACGTTGATTGCTATCGACAACTGGCAGGCGCGCATGACCCGTCTCTTCGACGACTCGAAAGTAATCTCGAACTGTCGCATCACGAGACAATACGGCCAATCCCTCTGTCTGTGCTACATCCCCTACAAAGAGAATGTCCTTTTTAATGAGTCGATCGTAAATCGCTCGATTAATCATGGCGGCTGTTGTAAACGTGTCATAAGAACAAGAAATAATAGGCAATTCTCGTTCATTAGCCAATTTACGCACTTCCGGTGAGGCATCGAAACCACCCGTTATAAGAACAGCTGCACCTGCTTCAAGAGACAGTTTTTGCACATTTTCACGGTTTCCCACAATCATCAGACTGCCTGGATCGAGATATCTTGTGATATTTTCTAAACGCATGGCGCCAATGACAAATTTATGCAGCGTCTTGTTCAGACCTTCTTGACCGCCGAGCACAGTTCCCTCAACAATACGCGCTACTTCCTCAAAAGTTAGGCGTTCAATTTCACGAACCTGTTTGCGTTCAATACGCACCGTACCTATTCGATCAATCGCACTGACCAATCCATGTGCTTCAGCTTCCTTGATGGCTCGATAGGCTGTACCTTCGCTTACCTGCATATCACGCGCCACACCACGCACTGAAATACGCGCGCCAATGGGGAGCTGTTCAATATATTCGAGAATTTGCTCGTGTTTGGTTGACAAAACGACTCCTCCCGAAATCTTGCCGCCCTATTTTGTCTGTAAAGTGGATTCCTTGCTATAGTACATCTAAAAGAAAAAAACGGAATCTTTCTTTAGCAAGGTTTTAACATTCTATGTTTCACGAAAGGGTGGAACACGTTCATGTCCACATCATTTTCTCCTTCTCAACTATCTATTAAATCATGGCGATCCAAGCCAGTCATTGATTTTATGTGGCGAGTCTTTGTAGTGTTGCTCGGAGACTTGGCAGGTTCCATTTCCGTTAACAATTTTTTGGTGCCCGCACACATACTTTCCGGTGGTGTCACAGGTATTGCCCAGATCCTTCACCACTATTTTGTGATTCTCCCGATTGGCACGCTCTATTTCCTTTTTAATATACCTCTCTTTTTGCTCGGATACCGCTATCTTGGAAAACGTTTCATTTTACTGACAGCGATTGGTGTGGTGGGTTTCTCTGCGGCTACCGACTTGGTGCATCTGAACTTTCAAACGCCACATCACGATCCACTTCTGATGTCTCTCTATGGTGGTGTGCTTGGCGGAATCTCCTCAGGGTTAGCTATTCGCGTAGGCGGCTCGATGGGAGGAACAGACATTCTTTTTGTCGTGCTCTACCGATTAACGGGACGCAACGTCTCTTCAACGGGACTTATTATGAACGTCATTGTTCTTCTTTTATCTGCGATGGTTTTTGGTACAGAGGCCGGCATGTATACCCTGGTTTCCATGTTTGCCGCCTCTCGCGTCGTGGCCACTCTAATGCACTATCAACAAAGAAAAACGGCTCTCATCGTCACCTCTCAGGCAGAAAAAATGGCCAACGCCATCAGCGCTCGCCTAACACGGGGAAGCACGCTCATGAGTGCTTCCGGCACTTATAGTAAACAAAATCTTGGGGTGCTCATGTGTGTGCTTACTTGGCTGGAAGTAGCCGACCTTAAATTGCTAGCTCAGGATATCGATCCTCATGCGTTTGTTACCATTTTAGACACAACGGAAGTATTGGGACATTTTCGCCATCTCTTAGATTAATTGGTTAAGTAGCTCCAGTTGCATGCCGAGCCTTGATTTGAAATGTCAAAACTTTTGTCTTGCCCAGATATGGGAATAAACCTTGGAGAGAAGCGCTTTGACCTAAAACGTAAGTAACTCTTATTTGCCCGTCTAATTTATAAACAATGGGTGCGCTTGCTACAGGTATGTGGGCGTCATACTGCCAAAGCGTCTGGCCATTCTTCATATTGACGGCATAGAGCATTCCATTGGCTTCGCCAAAAAAAGCGACACCCCCCATAGTGGTGGTTACGCCACCAATTGCTGGAGTTGATAGTTTTCTCTGCCACTCTATACGCCCGTCGTTGACTCGAATGGAAGTCAATGTGCCAGTCCAATCTCCTGCTGGCGCAGGTGAAGCACTGGTACCATCATCCACACGATAGCTGGTATGATGGGTCGGCCCGGCTTTGACATACTCCGGTCCATTGATACCGCTGATCAGTACTGTTTGTTGTATAGGGTCATAGGCACTCGGACCGTAGTTAGCGCCGCCGTCTGATCCCGGCCACTCCAAAGTTGGCTGAGCGCCAGGCGGTCGGTGCTGTTCTTTCACAAACGCTACTGGCGAAAAAACAGGTTGACCATTCGCTGCATACCATTCATACCATTGCCCGTCTTTCCCTGCTTCACCTACAGCTAATTTTCCCTGAACCGGAAAAAGCATAGGCGGAGAAGCCACATCATAATCCCATAAATCATGCTTGACTTCTTGTCGATACCAGTTGACTTTTCCCGTAGTTGCATTCACCGAAACAACAGCGTCTGTCATAGGGTCAGGTCCTAGACGCGAAACACCGTAAAAATCTGGTGAAGGATTCCCGGTACCAAAAAAGAGTTGACCCCCTTGAGGATTATAAGCAGGGATATTCCATACAGCTCCACCGCCGTGCTGACCACTTGCAGGCAACCAGCCTTCACCACGCTTGGGCACGGTATATCGCCGCCATAACAATTGCCCATTTGACGCTAGATAGCAGGCTTCAAACCCACGGACTCCCTCATCGCCGCCCGCACTGCCCACAAATACTTTGCCATCCACATAAAGAGGCGACATAGATTCAAAATATCCTTTTGACTCGTTAGCCACTGACACTTGATAGAGTAATTGTCCGGTCTGCTGAGAAAGAGCCACAAGTCGATCGTCCGCTGTCAGCAAAAAGACTTTTCCCTGCCCGACTGCAACACCTCGATTAATGGTGGGAATGCCTTGCAACAGATGCAATTGCGGCGAAAACTCCCACATGACATTTCCTGTGGAGGCATCTAAGGCTAAAACGCGATCGCGCATAGTGGTTACATAAAGAACGCCCCCCACTTCTATGGGGAAGCTTTCATTTTCCCCACCGTTGCCAAGATTTTGACTGTAAAGAAGTTGCATGTTGAAGGATTGAGAAATACGCAAGGGAGAAAGATGATTTTGCCAGAGATTATTACCAAAATTAGGCCAATCTGTAGAAATCTGCAGAACATTCGCTTTGTGGGTTTGGGGAGTATTCTTAGATAGACCCTGATGAGCGTGTTGAGGATGCATGCCTGAAGAAGAAACAGCAGAACTGCATCCCACCACAGCTGTGATGGTGAGACTCAATCCTGCTGCCCATATAGAGTATCTGCTTTTTATATTCACGCTTCCGCCTCATTTCTCTCTTTATCGTCTTTGCTTGACAGGAGTCAGGATTCAACCTGTTCACTGTTGAAAGACGACACAGTGGCGAAAAATGTGACAAAAGCGTCTGGATATGTTCCATCCACGGCAAAAGTACACGCGCCGCTTAAGCCTGGAAGAGATCGGACGACAGATATCGCTCGCCAGTATCAGGAGCAATAAAGAGTACACGCGCATCTTTGGGCATCTCTTGGGCAATCTGGACAGCAAAAAAAGCTGAAGCAGCTCCAGAAGCCCCAAGCAAAATTCCTTCTTCAGCAGCTAAACGACGAGCCATCTGCTGTGCATCTGCATCCTCTATATGGAGTATTTCGTCATAAACGGAGCGGTTGAGCACGGAAGGTATGAAACCTGGTCCTGTGCCAGGAATTTTGTGTGGACCTGGTTGTCCTCCTGCGAGTACCGGACTTCCCGCTGGTTCAACTACGTAAATTTTCAGCCCTGGAATCTTCTTTTTGAGTTCTTCTCCGGTACCTGTAACTGTACCACCTGTACCTGCTGTCAATACCATGGCATCAAGACGTCCAGAAAAATCGTTGTATATCTCTACTGCCGTTGTATGTCGATGAGCATCAGGATTTGCTGGATTGTCAAACTGCATAGGGATAAATACGTGCGGTAAGGAAGCAGCAATCTTTTTCGCTTCATCAATAGCCCCTTGCATCCTCAAAGCTGCAGGAGTCAGATGCACCTCAGCACCGTACGCTTTTAGCAACTTGACCCGCTCGTCAGTAGCGTTATCTGGCATGGTGATGATACAACGATATCCTTTGGCTGCACAGACCATGGCAATGCCAATACCTGTGTTTCCGGAAGTAGGTTCAATAATGGTGGTTTTTCCGGGAATCAATTTTCCCTCTTGCTCTGCTTGTGCAATCATGTTCAATGCCGGCCTATCCTTCACACTGCCCGCTGGATTATAACCTTCTAGTTTCACATACACAGCAGCGCCATCAGGATGAGGAATGCGATTTAATTTAACAACCGGAGTGTTTCCAATTAAATCTAACACCGAGTTATACAATGGCATCTCCATTCTCCTTTTTTGATTTGTCTTATAAAGTTCACAAACAGGTCATGATGTTAGGCGAGTATTTCTCCGACAATCCCAATCCATTATACCGGAATAACAGCCTTACTCAGCAATACCCGAGAAATTTGCCAAGAAAACAAATTTTGGCTTGATTTCACCCGTGAGTGAGCGTATCTTACAGCAAAGATAGTGTAAAGTATGCCCTTGCTGCAGATTCTACAGGAAAGGAGGGCGACGATATGGCGAAGACTGTTAATCTCACTGAACCTCGCCGTGTCATTTTAGAGGTTATCCGCAACGCAACAGATCACCCAACCGCTGCGGACATTATGGAGAAACTGGCCCAAGAGGGTAATCGCTTTGCTTACGCAACCGTCTACAACTCCTTAAAGTATTTGACCGATCACGGCCTTATACAGGAGTTGAATATTGGTAACGGCGTGACTCGGTATGACGGACGATTGGAGAACCATCATCACTTTATCTGTGAACAATGCGGATCTATCAGCGAGATCGCCACTCCATTACCTTCCGATTGGCTGTCTCAATTAGAATCACAGACGGGGTTTCAAATAGATAAAATGAACATCCATTTTACTGGCCTATGTAGCAGCTGTCGTCAGATGTATAAACGACCAAACTGACGGGTAGCTTAGACATTGAATATGTGTTATAATGTCCCAGTGCTTAGAATTAGTTTAATTCTATATCCTAGGAGTGATTACTCATGCCATTGGTCGGACAACCGGCTCCAGATTTTGAGATGCTCAGCACAAAAAATTTAAAAACCCTTGATGAGACTGTAAAATTATCCGACTATCGCGGCAAATGGCTGATTCTATTTTTCTACCCAGCAGACTTTACGTTTGTTTGCCCAACCGAAATTATAGCCATGAACGAGCGCCTACAGGAATTCAAAGATTTGGATGCTGAAGTTTTGGGTGTAAGTTGTGATAGCGTGCACAGCCACAAAGCTTGGATCAATACACCCAAAGATGAAAATGGTCTAGGTGGTTTGGACTATCCTCTGGCTGCCGACTTTACTAAAGAGGTTGCACGCAACTATGATGTCCTGGTAGAAGAGAGCGGTGAGGCTCTGCGCGGGTTGTTCATTGTTGATCCTGAAGGAATCCTGCGTTACCAAGTCGTTCATGATATGAACATTGGTCGCAATGTGGACGAAACGTTGCGCGTTCTTGAAGCTTTGCAAGCTGGCGGACTCTGCCCAGCCAACTGGAAGCCTGGCGAAGCGCTGCTCACTGTATAAGCAAAGTTTGCAAGAAAAGGCTGACTTTTGTCAGCCTTTTCTGCTCTAAAAAAGTCACAAGCTTCACCACTCATGAGACTGTTCAAAATCATCAAGCGAGAAAGGCGGTGCAAACAATGCCGTTGCGTCTAGGTACAGAAATGCCGTCCATTGAAGGCGCCACCGAATGGCTCAACACTCAAAGCAGACCACAACTGGCTGACAACCAGGTGACGTTGATTCATTTTTGGGCTGTATCTTGTCATATTTGTCATGAAACTATGGATGATTTGATGCGAATGGTGGAAAAATACACACCGCAGGGGTTGCAAGTTATTGCATTTCACTTGCCAAGAATTGCAGAAGATGCTAACGTTCAAAAGGTGAAAGAAGATATTTCACAATTTCATTTAACCCAGCCAGTCGGTCTCGATCACGCTCGCGCTGTAGCCGACCGATTTGAAAATGAGTATGTTCCTGCCTTTTTCATTTTTGGAAAGGATGGCAAACTAAAATTTCGCGCTGCTGGGGACAAAGGGTTTCAAAAAGTAGAGTCGAAAATTCAAGAAGCACTCGCTCAAGAGTGAGTATGTACACGACCCTTTCGTAAAAAGCGCTCTCTCATTCAAGTGAAAATCTAGTAGGAAAGTTGGTGTGTCAATGGCAGGTACCGTGCAGGTAACAGATAGCACTTTTCAAGAAGTTATTTCTTCTGACAAACCTGTATTAGTAGACTTTTGGGCAACTTGGTGTGGTCCATGCCGAATGATGGCTCCTGTATTGGAAGAAGTAGCTAAAGAGCATGCGGACAAACTGGTTGTAGCAAAATTGGATGTGGATGAAAATCCACAAACCGCCTCACAATTCGGTATCATGAGTATTCCCACGTTGGTGCTTTTCCAAAATGGCAAAGCGACTAAGCAGATTGTTGGCTTTCGCCCCAAGGCTGACTTAGTCCATCAGCTCTCCGACGTTCTCTCATAATCCAAAACATGGATTAGCTTTATAATCGCTTCATCCATACGCAACTTACGAATAGAAAAACAGCCATTACAGTATTAAAAGATGTCTGTAATGGCTGTTTTTCTATTTTTCATGCTCCCACCATCTCATTATTGAGCTGCTTTTGCCGCCTCAATAGCTGCTTCATAATTTGGATGCTGAGCAACTTCCGGAACATATTCTACATAAACAACGCGATCGCTCGAATCTATTACAAACACAGCTCGACACTCCAGCCGATGCTCTTTCATATACGTTCCGTATGCTTTCCCAAACGACATTTCCATGTGATCTGACAAGGTATGTACCTGTTCAATACCTGCAGCAGCACACCAGCGTTTCTGAGTGAACGGTAAATCTGCACTAATGGTTAAAATGACTACATGGTTACCCAGACTGGCAGCAGCTTCATTAAATTTACGAGTTTGAGCATCACAAATACCTGTTTCTAACGATGGAACCACACTGATGATGCGAATCTTGCCTGCAAACGAAGAGAGCGTCACTGGTTTTCGATCGTTATCCAGAACTTCGAATTCTGGAGCTTTTTGTCCAACTTGAATTTTAGGACCCACTAAAGTTACTGGATTCCCACCAAATGTAACCTCACCTTTGCGCTCTTCTGACACAGAAATCATCTCCCTTTCGACATTAGAAATCAAATGTCCATTGAAAATTTTAGCATATCTTTACTCAAAACAACTCTTAACTGCCAATGTTAACTGTCATTTCTTGCTGCGCATAATATTCAAGCGCTAAATAACCTGACTGTAAAAGAACACGACTAGTCATCAGCAGGCAATTCTCATCAACATCAAATTGTGGATGATGCCACCCTCGCGAGGAGCCATCGCCTTTGCCTGTACCCACCCAAAAAAAACAAGCAGGCATAACTTGGCTGTATATCGAGAAATCTTCTCCACCTAATGTTTGTTCTGCCTCAACTACATTTTCCTCACCAACAACTTGAATGGCAGCAAGGCGCACCCACTCAGCAACCTCCGAATGGTTGGTCGTTACAGGAAGTTGACGTTCAAATTCAATGTCTACACTGCCTCCAAACGCTTTGCAAATCGTTTCGGATACTTGCCAAATGCGTTCTTCTAAAAAGCGGCGGACATTTTCATCCAAAGATCTTACGGTACCCTCTAATACAGCAATATCAGGAATGACATTGCGTGCTGTCCCCGCTTGAAATTTGCCAACTGTAACCACTCCAGAAGCAAGAGGAGAAACCCCGCGACTGACCAATGTTTGCAAAGCGGTGACCAAATGAGCACCAATAACTATGGGATCTACCGTTAAATTTGGAATAGCTGCGTGACCACCAACACCATGAATGGTTAATGTAAATTCATCCACGCTACCCATCAGTGGTCCCACACGTACGCCAATCTTTCCACTTTCCAAGAGCGGGTTATTATGTTCTCCAATCATGCACTTGACTTGATGCTCTTTGAGCACACCGCTATCCAAAACCAGCTTGGCCCCAAGTCCAAGTTCTTCAGCAGGTTGAAAGACAAAAAGCAAGCTGCCTGCAAACGATTCATCACTCTCAGCCCGCTCTTTAGCCAACAATGCCGATCCGATTACAGCAGCGGTATGAAAATCATGCCCACAAGCATGCATTTTCCCTTCTATTTCACTGGCATAGGGCAACCCTGTAGCTTCTAAAATAGGAAGCGCATCAATATCAGCGCGAATAGCCACACAAGGACCTGGCCGTTTTCCCTTGACATACGCAAATGTACCTGTTGACATACGACCCGAGATGATCTCAATGCCATGTTCTTTCAAAAAATTTTCAATAGTTTGTGTCGTAGCATACTCTTCTAAACCAGTTTCTGGATGGCGATGCAACGCACGCCTTACAGCGACTAACTCTCTTTGCAAATCGACGTCTGATAGTTCAGTCAACTCAATCACCCCTTATCCTATTTTTCGGTCCAAATCGCATAATTTCTATAGAGACCATCTCACTATGGCGAAAATCAACTTCATTTTCATCTTTACAAATGTTGCTGATTTTTCGCTATAGTGAGATTTTAACCCTATAGAGACTAGAAGCGTAGAAGCGGAGAGATTTTCTTCTCATCAAACTATTCAACTGTTTTGTTTGACATCATTCAACAGCAAGGCCATGAGCTTAATGGCTGATTC
This sequence comes from Alicyclobacillus tolerans, assembly GCF_900142255.1. Taxonomy (GTDB): domain Bacteria; phylum Bacillota; class Bacilli; order Alicyclobacillales; family Alicyclobacillaceae; genus Alicyclobacillus_I; species Alicyclobacillus_I tolerans. The sequence continues at coordinate 48,759 of NZ_FRAF01000018.1, forward strand.
ATCATCTTGGCAAACCACAAGAATGGTGTCATCTCCGGCAATCGTACCCAGCAAACCATGTTGGGTCATCCCATCCATCATAGCACCAATCGCGTGAGCGTTGCCTGGCATCAGCTTGATAACCAAAAGATTATTCGCACGCGCGTGTGAAATGAGAACTTCCGCCAGTTTTCTACGCAACGTAGAAAGAGAAAATCCGGAAGCTGCCACAGGAATAGCATACTTATAACGCCCGTTGCTACCTACCACTTTAATGAGCTGCAATTCTTTAATATCTCGTGAAATGGTCGCTTGAGTGACCGGAAATCCAGACTCTTCCAGAGCCTTGACTAACTCTTCCTGCGTTTCGATTTCATATTGACTAACCAGTTCTCGAATCCGCATGTGACGCTTGTCCTTCACCCAAAAGAACCCCCTGCAGTCGAGTATACTCGACCCGCTTTCAACACAAATACCTGTGAACATCACAATGCAACTTACTTCGATTCATCTCAATGTCACATACCTATCAGGCGCGCCAAAGATTGACTGCCTAAGTTCATTATTGCGGAATTGGCTTCATCTTTGAAAGCGGCCAAATGACAGCATCCGCTTCACCAAGAATATAACTTCGCGGAACATATTTATAAGGTGTCCAATATCGACTGTCATAAGAATTTTGACGATTATCTCCCATGACAAAGTAATGTCCCGCAGGAACATGGTAAGGGCCGAATGTACCCTCCGTCAACAGACCATGAAGATAGGGCTCGGCCAATTCATGGTTGTCAATGTATACATGCCCACCATGAATCGTCACCGTCTCACCAGGAAGACCAATGACACGTTTCACAAATATCTGGGACGGATCATCCGGATATTTGAAAACAATCACTTCTCCTTCATGTATAGGAGATGTTTCCGTGGCTAAATGGTTAACTAAAATGTAACACGGATTGGGGATGGTTGGATACATAGAACTTGTAGGTACAACTGCAAAGGAAACCACCCAATGCATAATCCCCCATGCCACCAAAACTCCTACAAGAATCGGCCATATCCAGTCCCAGACTTTTTTCATGCATTCACCTCATGAAGTTCTGTCGCTTTGTACATACTTCAGTATGCCGAAGTTAAGCGTGTTTTGCCACCCAATTTCACAATATCGTCTCAAACTCGTACATATTTTTATACAAATCTCCTCTTCCCTATCTTTTCCGAAAACTCTTTTATGATAGAATAAAAGTTGCTGAAACTTGTTCAGCAACCCATGAGGAGGTTCTCAGATGGAGATTTTAGGCGGTGCGCTCGATCCGATTGTAACCATGCTGGTCTGCATTGGACTTGGCGGAGTCTTCGTATCTTACATGTTAAGAAACGAATCGCGAAATCCAAAAAAATAGTTTTTCATCCCCTTGAACGCACCCGTTTAGGTAATTCCTGTATATCTTTTCGCTGTTTGATACGGGAAGGTAATATTTGTCTAACTTCCAGCATCATACTCCTTTCTTTGTCCGCACCTACCAAAAAATATATATTGGCCGCAAGGACCAGTGTAATGGTTGCGATCCACAAGAAAGAAAATGTTCCCGGTAAACCATGTTGCAGACGTGGGATTCTGGGCAATCCATAGGCTGCTAAAGCAATAGCGGCACAACCGTAATACAGGGCTTTACGGCGGCCGTTAACAACATTCGTTGTTTTTCTCCACATGAAAACTTTGCACCTCTTTTCTTGTCCTTTATTCCAACATATGTTGTCCCTCCCTTTCCCATGCATAGCCTGCCTGCAGTTGCGGAATGCTGAAAAAGTACAATAGTTCAATTTGAAAGGATGATTCCAGGCATGAACAATAGTGTGTTGGAAAGCTTCGGCCGTTGGAAGGAATTTCTTGGTGAACATGTAGACAAGGCTCAGTCGATGGGCTTTAATGATGACCAAATTGCTAATGTAGCTGCCAAGATGGGTGAATTTCTGGCTGATAAAGTCGATCCGAAAAATCCAGAAGAACGTTTGCTGAAGGAACTGTGGGACGTAGGAGACAATGAAGAGCGCAGAACAATTGCAAAATTAATGGTTAAATTGGCCGATCGCGCTCACTGACCTGCTAACCGCTATAATGAACATAAACGCAACCTGTTCTCCAGTTTGGGACAGGTTGCGTTGTTCATGAAATGGAAAGAATGCTGCTTATCCAGAAACAAAATTCTTTACATAAGTTGTGGTTATACTTCCAGAGACTGACCGTATTCGAGTACTTGTCCCCGCAGCCCTTTGCGTTCAACTAACTGAACAAAAGCATGCGGATCTTGAGCAATCAAATCAAACGTATTGTAATGCATAGGAACGGTCACTTTGGCATGAATCCATTCTGCTGCGATAGCGGCATCCTCCGGACCCATGGTAAAGTTATCACCAATTGGAAGTAACGCTACATCCACAGAGTTCAATTCACCAATCAATTTCATATCGCCAAACAAAGCTGTATCTCCAGCGTGATAGACCGTTTTCCCGCCCATTGTCAAAAGGATTCCCGAAGGCATACCGCCATATATCGTCTGCCCGTTGCCGACATCTATGCTCGAACCGTGGAAAGCGAGCGTAAATTTAACACGGCCGAAAGCAAATTGATGTGCACCGCCAATATGCATAGGATGTACATTTAATCCACCTTTGCCAGCGAAATATACCGCCAGTTCATTCGGAGCAATAATGACTGCATTATTCTTGCGGGCAATCGGCTCTGCGTCCAGAATATGATCACCATGACCATGAGTGAGCAGAACTGCTTCTACTTTAACATCGTCAGGCTTGATAAGTGCTTTGGGATTGCCACTGAGAAACGGATCGATAATTACACTGTGCCCATCCGCTTCAATAATAAATGTAGATTGACCATGATAGGTTATCTTCATCAAATTCCCTCCCTTAGAACTCATTCTTCTTCAGTATAGCAACAAAAAGGAAGCCCACCAAAAATAGATAGTTACTTCTCCAACTATAGGCATGTACACGAAATCATGAACACCCTAGTTGTAGCGTCTTCTTACAAACCCTATACTCTAGATTGGATAGATACGCCTTGCGAGGTGATCGTGTGAAAGCAACAAACCGTATTGCCCAACTACGTAAAGAACGCGGCATGACTCAGGCGCAACTTGCTAAACTAGCAGGTGTAAGTACAAGTGCCATTGCTATGTATGAAACCAACCGCAGACAGCCAGATGAGCAAATTTTACAGCAGCTTTCTTCAGCACTGCAAGTAAGTCCTGAAGAACTCAACAACAGCAAAACCAACAACCAAACGGGAACCCGCCTACCCCATCAGGAGAAAACGCAAACTGTAAAAGCAGCGCCCATAGCGGCAACTCAGGCTGGAACCACTACACTGACACTTTCTCGAGAAGAAGCGCGAATGATTTTATTTACTCGCATGAACCCACAGGCTATGGAGTTTCTTCAAGCATATATCAATGCTGACGCACAAAAACGCGCTCAAGTGGAAAAGGCTTGGAAGCTCATTCACGAATTTCAACGCCAGTAATACCATCTTCCATTTGCATCAAGAGAATCGACTCCTTGATGTTGAGATTCAAAGACTGCGATATGGAATCGGATCGACCAAACCTGCTTCTTTGAAACCGCGCAGACGAAGCCGACAACTGTCACATTCTCCGCAAGCTTCCTCTGCGCCTTCGTAACAGGAGGTCGTCAATTGATAGGGCACGCCTAAGCGATGTCCCCAACGAATGATTTCTGCCTTGGTCAAATGTAACAAAGGTGTCTGAAGAGAGATGGGGGCACCTTCCACAGCAGTTTTTGTGCCAACATCAAGCACTTTTTGAACAGCTTGAATAAATTGCGGACGGCAATCAGGGTAACCACTATAATCCAGGGCATTGACACCTATATAGATAGCTTGCGCTTCAATCGCCTCCGCGAAAGAAGCCGCCAGAGAAAGAAAAAGCAAATTTCGGCCAGGCACATAAGTGATTGGAATGTCCTCTCCATCATGGACGTTCTTCGGAACAGACAAATGGAAATCGGTCAATGCACTCTTACCAATCTTTCGAAGAAAATCCAGTTTGACAATCCGCCGATCTGCAACCTGGTAATAGTCTGCTACTTGCTCGGCAGCTCTTAATTCCCGTGCGTGACGCTGTCCATAATCAAATGTCAACGTATACAAACTATACCCTTCGTCAGCAGCAATCCCAAGGCATGTGGTGCTGTCTAATCCTCCACTTAAAACAACAACCGCTTTTCTATTGAGCATTCTTCATCACCCCAAACCATGCGTATTCTCTTTATTGGACTGCCCATGCAGACTGGCTTCGGTTGCGTTCAAGCAACCAAGGCTGGAGAGTCTCCGTCAAAACATCAGCCAGCAACTGCGCCTCATATTGTCTGCTAAAAATCAGCAAATCCTGTTCATTCGGTCCTCCCGACCAATTCTGGATAAATTCGTTGCAATAAACACATAGCGCCTGAAAAACTTTTTCTTCATCCTCTACAGGAGCTACAACCCCCACTTGAAACTGTTCCAGAAGTTTGGCGGCCTCACCTGGTTGAAGCAAGGCAAAAACCGGCTTTCGAGCGTAAAGATATTCATAAACCTTTCCGGGAATATACATACCCGCGCGTTCGTCTGCATCTCCAATCAAAAGCAACCCGTCAACCTGCAGCATGCGTTTGGCTACTTCATCATGGCTCAGATAACCCAGAGGCTGCACTACATCTTCAAGATCTAGTTCTTTCAGCAGTTGACTATTGCTGACGGGCGCTGGATAGTCAAAAACGCCAGCAAATTCTATGCGAATTTGTTCTCTCTGAATTGCACCTGAAGCGATTGCTCTTTGCAAAGCGCGCAAGAAAATTTCCGGAGAACGCTTGGGATAAAGAATTCCTGCGTAAAGTAAAGTAAAAGGACGTTCTCCAGCAAGTGTTTGATGAGACGTATGGTGGTCTGGTGTAACAATGGGGAAATCTGCCGGATCGACCCCATTGCGAATCACATGAATTTTTCCTGGAACGGAAGGATGCTTGTGTTTAAAGAGCGATGCAAAAGAATCCGTCACAGTGATCAGCGCATCAGCAGTTTTGAGAACACGCCTTTCCAGAGCCCTTTCCACAACAGCGCGAACTCCCTCATCTGGAAAGTGCATATTGTCCGTCCAGGGATCACGAAAATCAGCCACCCAGGGAATACCCAGCCACCGTTTGAGCAAATATCCTGCTATATGGGCGCTATTGGGTCCCGAAGTTGTGAAAACACAATCAATCTGTTCTTTACGAATCACATGGCGAGCCGCGAAAGCAGCCGATATAGCCCAAAGCAATTGTTCATCAGGAATAGCTAAAGTATTGCGCAAGGTCTTGAGCATGGGCAGAAGACGCTGTTTGAAACTTCGCTTTGTTGGCTTGGCCGAAAAATTCTCAGACGTTTTGGCAGCATGAGCTGAAACTGGCGAAATTCTAGCCATCCAGCGAGCCATTCGATCTGCTGTGCGATAGACCGGGACAGACGCAGGCACTTTTTCCAGTAAAGACGGATCCATGGTTGCAACATGAAAATCACTGGTCGTCAGTACCACGGGCGACCAGCCATATTCGGAAAGATATTGTGTGAATTTGAGCGCCCGCTGTACACCAATACCGCCAATCGGTGGAAATAGATGGGCAATCACAAGTACACGCGGCATGCAGTCAACCTCTTTCTCCATCACGTTTCCAAAAAGTTTCTAGCTCAGATACCCCTTGAGTCGATGTCGAGGATCGATGATATAGGGACGATTGGTTTTCTCAAGCAATTGCCGCCAGGGCAAGGCTTCAAACGGTGGTTGCCAGGCACCTACGACCAAGACCTGTGCTCCGTCCAGACAAACTTCTGGTGATTCGACCTGAAAAGGAAAAGAGTGTTCGGCTATAGTTGGATCGTAAGCTCGTACATGGGCTCCACTGCTTATGAACACTTTAGCCAAATCGACAGGTGGACTGAGTCGAGTATCATTGGAACCATCTTTCATACCCAGTCCGAGAATAGCTACAGGCGCCCCCTGCAATGAACGTCCAGAAGCTGCAAGAGCGGTAGCAGCATCTTTCACCAACTGATTGGGCACATCACTGTTCACGCGACGCGCAGTATCATAGAGAGGCATCATATGTGGGTTGTCCACAGATGCGCGCAAGTAATAGTAGGCATTGGGAATACAAAATCCCCCCACTCCCACACTTGGCATCAAAAGCTGTACTCGAGGATGCGTATTCGTCATGCGTATCAATTCGTAGATATCAACATGATGAGCCTCAGCAACTTGACGCAATTCATTAATGATGGCTAAATTCACATCTCTTTGCACATTCTCAACAACCTTTGCCAATTGAGCCGTACGCAAGTCGGTAACATGTACCGTTCCAGACGTTAGTTGTTGGAGCAATTGCACTGCACGTTCCGTACAAGCAGGTGTCAAACCGCCAGCAACAACATCCAGTGTACGAAACTCTTCCATAGCCCGACCTTCAGCTACTCGTTCTGCAGCGTAGGCAACATGAAAATCAGCACCTGCTTTTAATCCACTTACCCGCTCAAGCTGTGGTATGAGCCGTTCTTCAATCATTCCGGGAACGACAGTGGGCCGCAGGAGAATAAAGTCCCCTTTTTTAAGAACAGATCCAATATTTTGCATCGCACTGTCCAAATAGTCGTATACCATATCACCTGTACCAGAAACAGGAACACCGACTGTAACCACATAAGTGTCCACAGCTTTAGCCGCTTCTTCCATACGATCCGTAGGAATAAACGTCTCTTGCTGTAAATGTTTTTGCAGGTACTTATCAAGCGGAATGCCTTGATCATCTTCTTGAACATAGGAAACGCCACGCTTCAACCAATCCAGCTTGGCAGTGTCTACCTCGATTCCATAGACACGAAATCCTTTCTCGCAAAAACTGATGGCCAAAGGCAGGCCAATAAAACCAAGTCCAACCACACTGATGCTTTGCAAATTGGAGCACCTCTCATTTTCTTAATCATCCGGTCTCTCATTTCATAAAAGAATAGTAAAGAAGACAAATGGCTACTTGAGACCGCAAATGGTTTATGCTAAAATCAGCCATCGACAAAAGGCGCAAACGCCATGAGTTTATAAGAAAATACCTCAACTCGTCCAATTTTCATATGAACATTCAATGCGAAGGACACGTTGCGCTTCCTCCAGTGTCGCAGAGAATGGGCGGTGGTGCAAGCCCATACACCGGTTGCGCGATATCCCCTTCAAGAAGTGTGTCGAAAAGGCAAAATCCGTATCATTTTGTCTGCTGTAGATCACACCGGTGTTCCACCGTTATCTGGATGCGCTGCGCAAGGTTTTTTCTCTTTCAGCCTTATTGCCAGCGGCCGATGGAGTCGTGCCCGCAGTCAGCGGATGTGCATGGCTAATCAGGGTGGTACAGCGGGTTCCTAGTAGCTCGTCCCTACGCGGGACGGGCTTTTTTGATTCAAAATTGTCTTTAGAAAAGGGTGATTAACCATCTATGGCTAAAAAAGTAAACGCTAAAGAGCAAGCTTCCGTTCGAGAGCAACGTGTACTGGAATTTTGGCACGAGCAAAGCGTTTTTCAGCGTACAGAGAAAGAACGCCGAGGAGGCCCAGAGTTCGTCTTTTACGAAGGTCCTCCCACTGCCAACGGAAAGCCACATCCGGGCCATGTTTTGACGCGCGTCATTAAAGACGTCTATCCCCGTTACCGTACCATGAAAGGTTATCACGTCATGCGCAAAGCAGGATGGGATACTCATGGACTACCTGTGGAAATCGAGATCGAAAAAAAATTCGGCATCAGCGGCAAAAAGCAGATTGAATCTTTTGGGGTCGAAAAGTTTATACAAGCTTGCCGGGAGAGTGTTTTTCAATATGAAGCTACCTGGCGGGAAATGACGGAGAGACTTGGATATTGGGTCGATCTCGATAATCCTTATATGACATTAAAAGACGAGTACATTGAATCGGTTTGGCATTTGTTGAAAACCATCTATGAACGTGGTTATCTCTATCAAGGGCATCGCGTCTCTCCTTACTGCCCACATTGTGAGACCACTCTATCCAGTCATGAAGTTGCTCAAGGCTACGAAAACGTGAAAGACCTGTCGGTTACGGTCAAATTCCGCTTACCCGATGACCACCCACTCAGTGAACCAGGGATAGTCACTTCTTTCTTAGCCTGGACTACCACACCATGGACGCTTCCTTCACACGTTGCACTGGCTGTGCATCCAGATATCGAGTATGTGCGTATTCTCTCACCTTCACAAAAAGAAGCGTATTGGGTGGCGAGCGCGTTACAGGAAAAGTTTCTTGGCGATGACGGCCGCGTGACAGCAAAAGCTCTTGGTCGTGAATTGGCAGGAACTCCTTACTCGCCTGTCTTCCCATATGTCAATCGCATTCCTGGAAAAAAATTCGAAGTCATTCAGGCTATGCATGTCACAGATGAATCCGGCACAGGTATTGTTCATCAAGCGCCCGCGTTTGGTGAAGATGACTACAAAGCTTGTCGCGAACACGGTATGGCCTTTTGCAACTTTGTAGATGAAACTGGTTGTTTTACAGATGACGTGACTGACTTTGCTGGCAGATTTGTCAAAGATGAAGAAGTCAACGTGGATATTGTCCGCAAGTTAAGCCAAGCAGGTTTACTATACAGCAAAGAGAAGTTTGAACACTCTTACCCACACTGCTGGCGTTGCGGCACACCGCTTCTTTACTACGCGATTGACAGCTGGTTTATTCGTATGACAGACGTCCGTGAAAAGCTGCTGGAGAATTCCAACCGTGTCAACTGGATACCCGAACATGTAAAAACAGGTCGCATGGGTAATTTTCTGCAGAACGTGGTGGACTGGAACCTTTCACGCAACCGTTACTGGGGAACACCGCTTCCCATTTGGCGATGCAACCATTGCCATCAGGAGATATGTATCGGATCGCGCAAAGAACTGCTGGAGAAAACAGGACAACTTCCTAAGGAACTACATAAACCTTATATTGACGAATTGACTTTCGCTTGCACCTGCGGCGGTACGTTTGAAAGGGTGCCTGAAGTAATTGATGTATGGTTTGACTCTGGAAGCATGCCGTTTGCCCAGCACCATTATCCATTTGAAAATGAAGAGCAGTTTGCCAGACAATATCCGGCCGATTTTATCTCCGAAGCCATCGATCAAACACGCGGCTGGTTCTATTCTTTACTTGCCATTTCCACCCTGATTACAGGTGAAGCTCCCTATAAGAATGTACTTGTGATGGGTCATGTTTTAGATGAGCAAGGGAAAAAAATGTCTAAATCGAAAGGTAACGTCATCGATCCGTTTGAAGCACTTGATCAGCATGGAGCAGATGCGTTGCGCTTTTACTTTCTCTCGAATACGCAACCTTGGAATTCACAGTTGTTCTATCATCGAGCTGTGGCTGAGAGCAAGGCAAAGTTTCTTGACATTCTGCAGAACGTACACGCTTTTTACGCTCTGTATGCTGCAATTGATCAGTTCTCGCCGACAGATTACGACATTCCCGTAGTGGAACGCCCGCTCTTTGATCGTTGGCTCATGGCACGTCTGCACGAGACGATTCGGACGGTGGATGCTAGCTTGGATTCCTATGATGCTACTGCTGGAGCCAGAGCGCTGCAGAATTTTGTCGATGACGTGTCGACTTGGTATGTTCGCCGCAATCGTGAACGTTTTTGGGCATCTGGCATGGAATCAGATAAAATTGCTGCGTTTCTAACACTTGCCGAGACCCTTACAACGCTTTCCAAACTGATTGCACCTTACACACCTTTTATCGCTGAAGAAATCTATCAAAACGTAACACGAGATGGCGGAACAAGAGTTGATATACCTGTCAGTGTGCATCTTTGCGCTTTTCCTGCTGTGGACGAAGCGCTTATTGATGAACAATTGATTCAAGAGATGTCACTCGTTCTGCGAGTGGTTGAAGCAGGACGACTATTGCGCAATGAAAGTAAGTGCAAAACTCGTCAACCACTGGAAACGCTCTACGTCACTTTAGACTGGAAAGATACCCTGCAAGCATACGAAGAGATTTTGAAGGACGAACTGAATGTCAAGCAGCTTGTCTACACTACTCTTAACGAAGTTGCTGAAGCAGAGATCTACCTAGACTTAAAAGCTCTTGGAAAATCGTTTGGCAGCAAGGTTCCTTTGATTAACACAGCTGCCAAAACCGCGAGTATCGACCAGATTCATGAATTTGCCCAACGTGGAGTTGTTGATTTAGCTGGTGAAACGATTACGCGTGAACATGGAGATATTCGTTACAAGCCCTGTTTTACAGGCGTTATGACCCATGTCGGACAGGGATTTGTAGGTTTGAATACAGAATTGACTCCTGCACTGATTGAGGAAGGTTATGTACGCGAGTTGATTTCCAAAATGCAAATGATGCGAAAAGAAGTAAATTACGAGGTAACGGAATGGGTTAAGTTTTTCGCAGAAGGAGATAGTGAGATTATGTCGATTCTGCGCAAACATCTTCCACACATTCAATCGACTGTTCTCATGAAGGAATTAGTGACAGAACCTATCGCTGGAGATCTTCAAAAAGAATGGGATATTAATGGCAAATCTTTAACCTTGACAGTGGCGCGTATATCGTAAAAAGATTGTCAAATAGAAATATCCATTTTGAGGCTCCCCGAAAAATAAAGAAAGCTAGATTCACGCTTTCTTTATTTCTTGTTACAGGGAGCCTCTACTTTATCACTATACCTTGAAATAGTATGGCAAGCTTTGTTGTTTATTGGCTAGGTGCAGATAGGAGTTGCGATAGATAGATAAAATTAGATTTCAAATCTCTCATTGGATGTCCTTGATAGGTTTCTTGTTCAACAATGTACCATTTCACACCAGCTGTCTGAGCGGCATGAAGTATTGCTGGAATATCTAGACGTCCACTGCCCACAACTTCGTTTTTCCGTTTATCCTCTTTGGACATATCCTTGACATGCAATAGATCTGCGCGTCCAGTATAGTTATGCAGATAAGAAGCTATATTTTCGCCAGTATACGCAATCCAATAAATATCTAACTCTGCTTGAATTAGAGATGAATGGCCTTTCCCTAGCAGTACATGTATGGGCTGTTCATTTTCTATCTTTATAAATTCAAAGTCATGGTTGTGGTATGCAAAATGCAAACCTTCCTGAGACACTTTTTGAGCTATTTGTTCAAGTTTCTCAGCCAATCGCTGATAATCCTGCATATTCCTACGCAGCTCCGGTGCTATAAATGGACAGACAATATATGAAAGTCCCAACTCAGTAGCATATTCCAGAACTTCTTCTACTTGATTTTCTAACTGATCGAACGGAACGTGACTGGATACTGGTTGAAGTTGAAGATCGAACAAAATTTTTCGAAGTTCTCTAGCACCTAGACCTCCGTACCCTGCAAATTCCACTCCATGATAGCCTATCTCAGATACTTTCTTTAACGTTCCGACAAAATCTTCCGCCGCCATCTCGCGCAAAGAATACATCTGCAAAGCAATATTCGCCAAGTTAAGCCACTCCTTTCCGTGTGTGGCAATCCTGGAAATCCTTACTCCATACTTACAAACTTTCCATTTACCATAATGGGCATCATTTGACCTGTCTTGGTTTTGACATCAATATTCATTTCTGGCGATCCAATCATAAAATCCACATGCATGAGACTATCATTTAATCCGTGCTCATTCCAATCGGCTCGACGCAATTGATAGCCCCCTTCAATTAATGGATAGGCTTTACCAATGGCCAAGTGGCAGGAGGCATTTTCATCAAACAACGTATTATAGAAAAGTCGCCCCATTTGATATATAGGCGAATCAACAGGAACAAGAGCTACTTCTCCCAGATAATGACTTCCCTCATCAGCCTCAATAATATGACGCAGTGCATCCTCGCCTTTCTCAGCTGAATATTCGACAATTCGACCAGCCTCAAAACGGATGCGTATGCCCTCAATTAATGAACCATTGTGAACAAGTGGCATGGTGCTTGTCACAGTGCCATTGACCCGATCGCGATGTGGTGCGCTAAACACTTCTTCCGTTGGAATATTGGCTACAAAGTGCACTCCGCCTTGACTTGGTTTCCCAGCCGCTGTCCAATAGTGACCATCTGGCATACCAATCGTCAAATCTGTTCCGGGAGCGCGATAATGTAGTTCCACAATGTTTAGTTGATTCAACCACTGGCTACGTTTCTGCAAATTGACAATATGTTGTTTCCATTCTTCAATTGGATTTTCACCATCTGCACGTGCCGCTTTGAGAATCGCTTTCCAAAGAGCCTCTGTTCGCTCCTCTGCAGGTAGATCGGCAAAAACTACATCAGCCCATGGTTGAATTGGAGCGGAGGCCAAACACCAAGTATATTCATCATTGGTACGTCGGTCATTGAAAGAACGGAAGGCATTCGCAATTGACTTACTGGCTGTATCAACCCGACTACGTTCAATTCCGTCAAAAAGATATGGATTGGACGCCGGTATGGCAATAAAAGCTGCGCCTTCGTCCGCTAATTTTTGCACCCATTGCGCTTGCCACTTTGCTCTTTCTGCTAAAGTTTCCAGTGAACCGCGCTTTACAGTCTCTCGCATCCACCATTCATCACCATAGTCCACATGAACAAACTTAGCACCTGCATCATATGCCGCTTCCGTCAAACAACGTGCAAACTCTACATGTTCTGGATAAACTTGGCGACTGGCAAAACCAATCACCAAATTCTCACCTGGTTGCAGATTGACACCAATTCGAATCACCAATTCCGCGTATTTCTTTAACTGTTGATTCAGACTGACCATCTCCTGTTCTTGTTGATACCTCTACGTGAATACTTCTCAATGCGAGGCAGTTAGTATGTATCCCAATGTTTCTGGCGGGATGCGTGATCTTGCGATGAGGGTTACTGACAGTTTTGAATTATGGAAGCGTTAACACTTCCACAGTATAGCGCATCATTGGACTCACTCTCTACTTTTGGCTGACCATACGTTTTACAGGTCTCGCAGCAGCTAATGCCGCTGCAAAGGAACATACGAAACCTACACTAGCAACGCCAAGCCAATGAAAGTGAGCATACATATCAGCCCCAATGGCAGACCCAAGTGCACCTCCTATAAAATAACTCGTCATATAAACTGTATTCAAACGATTGCGAGCGTCTGGCCGCAAACTATAAATTCTTGCTTGATTTGAAATTTGCGCTGCCTGCACACCGAGATCGAGCAAAATGACTCCCAGGATTAAACCCCAAAGATGCGCTGACAATCCAGCAAACACCAGGAAGGAAAGGAGGGTGCAAAGCGCTCCAAGAAATGCCACTCTCCGAGCCGGCATACGATCTGCCAGACGTCCAGCCACAGGCGCAATGGAAGCACCCGCTACTCCGAGCAACCCAAAAAAGCCGGCCACTTCCGCCCCATAATGATAGGGCGATGTGCTAAGTCGAAAGACGAGCGTCGTCCAAAAAGCACTGAAAGCAGCAAATAGCAACCCTCCCATCAAGGCAGCCTCACGAAGTGTGGGTAACGTGCGTATCAACTGCCAAAGCGATAAAAATATGTCTCTTGCTTGAAGTTTTGGGGTATTCGGATTTTGGGGTTGAAAGCGCCTTTTGATACTTCGATTGTAAAATCGGATTTTGTTGTTGAAAAACAGAATTAAATAGAGTACATTCTTAGTGAAAGGGGTGCTAAAAATGGCAGAAACATCATCATTGTTTTTGAATGCAGTGCTTGAGGAAGCAGGTATACGTCCCCGAGTTAAGAATAAGAACAAAATTGCCTTTGGTTGGTACGGTGGCAAGTATAGCCACCTATCCTGGCTTCTCCCTCTGTTGCCTTCTACGAACCATTATTGTGAACCCTTTGGAGGTTCTGCTGCCGTCCTAATTAACCGTGCCCCCTCTCCTGTAGAAACTTACAATGATTTAGACGGAGAGGTTGTTAACTTTTTTCGCGTATTACGCGATCATAGAGATGAATTGATCGAAGTCATCGGGTTGACGCCTTTCTCACGGGAAGAATTCGTGGAAGCTATTTGTGAACCGGTTGAGGGTTTGTCCGATCTGGAGCGTGCCAGAAGGTTCTACATTCGTGCCAGACAAGCAAGGACAGGGTTGGCACAAACAGCTTCACCGGGACGTTGGGCAACGTGCAGGAATACAAGTAGACGTGGTATGGGCGGAGCTGTCTCTCGCTGGCTAGGAAGCCCACAAGACCTAGTTGAAATTGCAGGTCGGCTCATTCGCGTTCAAATTGATCATCGTCCTGCGATTGACGTTATACATGCCTATGATAGTCCAGATACTCTGTTTTATTGTGACCCTCCTTATCCGCACGAATCCCGTGGCGACAGTAAAGCATACAGTTTTGAAATGACTGATGAGGAACATAGAGACCTTGCAGCAGCGCTACACAATGCGCAAGGTAAAGTGGCTATTTCTGGCTATCATTGTTCGTTAATGGACGAACTGTATGGTGACTGGACGTGTATTGAAGCGGACCCCAGGCTATGCCATTCAGTGAAAGAAGAACGACAAGAAACTTTGTGGATCAATTATGAGTTGCCAATGGAGTTGATCTGATGGGCGAGGAAATCATAGTAAATACCGAAGAGGCAAAAAATACCCTGATTCACTTTTGGGAAACAATTCAGCAGAAAGATTTAGACTCCAATTTTGATGAGGAATTCTCATCTGCAATATCGAGTCTTCTGAGAAGTAACACACGAAGTTATAGATACGTTTTACCAACACAGCTCTTGGCGAAAGTTGTAAATCCAAAAGTAAACGCAACCTGTCTTCAGAAAAGAAGTGCAGTAGTTGGTCATTTTGATGCCCGCACGCTTTGCCATAAGGTGGTTGTTCCCTTTGAGAGAGAACAAGGCAAGCCGCTAGGGGGATCTCCAGAACCGTATGTGAATAATCCACTCAGAGTTCCCGAAGTCAGTTCTGAGCATCGGAATGCACAAAAAGACAAGGACGGATGGGATCAGCTCTGCGCAGTCCTCAATGAAGTGCAAAAACGCGGAGATAAAGCATTTTCCGAACGTATATTCCTACAAGTCTTGTTGGAAATCAGAAAGATTCAGAACGAACAAACCGTTACATATTCAATGCCGCAACGTATCAGTCTAGAACATTCTATGGCAATGTTCCAGGAATTCTTAAAGCCAAAAACGGGTGGAGGTAGACTTCAAGCCGTTTGTGTCGCGTTATTCAGAACGATTGGCGAGTTCTGGGGGATTTATGACGAAGTGTTAAGTGCGGTGGTCAATGCTTCTGATGCATCAGGGGAAAGACCAGCAGACATTGATTGTCGTAAAGACGGAAAAACTGTTTTGGCGGTAGAAGTAAAGGATCGGACAGTTACTTTACAACTCCTTGAAGATAAGATTGCGACAACGCGGTTAGCTCGTGTGGAGGAATTGTTATTCCTGATTCGTTCTGAACCCATCGTAGAAAGCCAAGAGGTTTACGAGAGGGCTCAAAGAGAATTCGCCAGTGGGCAGAACATTTATTTGCTTCATGTCGATGTCTTCATGGAGCAAATTCTTAGCTTGATTGGTGAAGATGGACGGTTGTTGCTCATTGAAAAGGTTGGCAACGCACTGGAGGAATTCCGTTTGGACTTTAAGGACCGAAAAGATTGGGCCGATATTCTGGTTAAATAGTCGTAGCGTGAGGTATAAGTTCAAATGGATATTCTTAATCTTCCACATTTCAAGATATTGACACATAAAGAAACAGAACATGATTTTCAGATTGAACTTGAAACGGTTGCTGCTCCAGATGCCTGTCCTCATTGTGGGTGTATTGCTAATCTCTATCGTTATGGGCGAAGAGCACAGCTAATCATGGATTTACCCATTCATGGTAAACGTGTAGGACTTCTGATTCACCGCCAACGGTATCAATGCCGAGATTGCAAGCAAACCTTCTTTGAGCCGCTGGATCACACTGTCGATGAAAAGCGAAGCGCCACCAAAAGACTTGTGAAATATATTGAGAAACAAAGCCTGGAACGGACGTTTGTCAGCATATCGGAGGATGTTGGCTTGGACGAAAAAACGATCCGCAACATCTTTCGTGACTATATTAACTACTTAGAACAAACAGTCTGTTTTGAAACTCCCAATTGGCTTGGAATCGATGAAATCCATATCATCAAACCTCGCTGTGTTTTAACAAATATCGGTCAAAGAACTATACTCGACATTTTACCAAATCGGAACAAAGAAACTGTGGTGAAATATCTCCATAACCTGCCAAATAAAGGCAGAATTACATACGTTACGATGGATATGTGGCGACCGTATAAGGATGCTGTAAAAACTGTGTTACCGCAAGCAATCGTCATTGTGGATAAGTTTCACGTGGTGAAGATGGCAAATCAAGCTATGGAGACCGTGCGAAAGCAATTGCGGGAAAGCCTATCGCCAAAAGAACGCAGAGGGCTCATGCATGACCGTTTCATTCTTCTCAAGCGAAGAACGGAACTTAAGCCTAATGAAGAACTCATTCTTGAAGTTTGGATTAAGAACTTTGAACAACTAGGAACAGCATATCATTTGAAGGAATCCTTTTTCAAAATATGGGATGCTAAAAACAAAGAACAGGCAATGAAGGCTTATGATGAGTGGCGAAACCAGATACCTCCCTCGCTTGAATATGCTTTTAAAGACATTTTAACCGCAGTGAGTAATTGGCATGAAGAAATATTTACCTATTTCATGCACCCAATTACAAATGCTTATACAGAATCCTTAAACAGTCTAATACGGGTCATGAACCGCTTAGGTCGCGGGTACTCTTTCGAGGCTCTCAGAGCAAAAATTCTGTTTTGTGAAGGTTTGCACAAGAAGAAAAGGCCCAAATATAATAAGCATGGTTTTATGACAGAGAGCGTAGAAAAAACGATGCCTAGAAACGCATTCTTTGATATGTATGTTTCAGAGTCCTCAATTCAAGAAACTAAGAACTATGGTGTTGACATTTCAACCTTGGTTGACAAATTAGAGAAAGGCGAACTTTGAGCTTTTTCAACCCCAAAATCCGAATACCC
>NZ_FRAF01000071.1 GCF_900142255.1 Alicyclobacillus tolerans
TTCGTCATGTTGAGCGATACGCTCCCCGGCACACTGATGGATAACTCTCTCGTGTTCCCGTTCCAATCGGCCGACAACCCCGAAATCTCACCCAACGCTTCATCAATATAATAGAGCGGCAACGCGGACGTCAGACTCCCCGACCACGGATCCGTCACCACCAAATGATCGGCTGCATTCACATAGTTGTCGTTCCAGGTAATGTCCGTGTATGCGTACTGCGGATTCATCACATTCGGACTTTGTGCCGCCATCACGGTCGTCGGTGCGGCCACCATCGCCGCAGATAACGCCATCACGGCCAGTATCGCTTGCTTTTTCATCGTCGCATGCCTCGCTTCCATGAAATTTCGTTTTCCAGACTATCACAAGGTTACCTTGTATTTCCTTCCATTTGTCTGTAGTATAGAATGCTTGACCGAAAATGTCAATGGGTGGAAATCTTCATGGAACCGTGAATCGACCAAAGGAGCATCAGGCTAGCTAAAACAAGGAGGGTATAGGCAATTCGCGTCAACCACGGATCGATATAGAAGAGGGTGACGTGCAAAGTTCGCCACATGGATTTCCAAAAACCGAGTTCTTTCCACTGTCCACGACATTCTTCGCGAATGCTTCCCCACACGTCCACGCCCGGCAGAAGCGGAGACACCGAACGTTCAGATAAATGATACCGGTAATAGAGTCGCTGGATTAGGATGAAAAATTTCTTCTGAAATTTCGGGCTTTCAGATAAAGCCTGGATGAACCTGCGTTCTCTGCGCGTGACGAATGGATGGTTCTCCATTTTTTTAACGAGTTGTTGATACACGGATTTGATGAGATCCGGATTCTCCGTCTTCCAGCGCATCATGCCGGGAAAGCTATAAGGCAACAAAAGTTTTTCGTAGATCGCATAGGCGTCGCGGTAGAAATGCTCCTTGCGTTCGGAGTCCGACTGTAGCATTTTTCTTCGTAACCTCCATTCAAACAACACAAGATTGAGGAAAAACGTCAATAAGCAGGATAATAAAATTTCAAGCATCCAACCCCTCCCTTGTGAGGGGGAAATTAGACATTTTGAACGGAAATTCCTCTAACTATGAAGGAGTGGAAATCTAAAAGGATGAGTGGATG
>NZ_FRAF01000003.1 GCF_900142255.1 Alicyclobacillus tolerans
GACTAAGGCAGTCCAAGCTTCGCGGTTCCCATTACGACAATCAAGTACCAACTCTGATACGCTCATGCTTCACACCTCTTTCTCGGTATTCACCCGTTATGATTCGAGATGAGGTGATTTGGTTCTCTCCAATGTTTCAATTGGCACATCGGGTATAGCATCACATCCCAAAGCCATGTATGTCCCTCCGCCCGTAATCCCCGTTCTTGCCCTGCCTATTCATTCCGCATCGGGCACATCAAACTCCCGCAACGTCCCGTTGTCATCGCTTACCCCATGACCACACGCACAGATGACTGTAGATCCGCACATTTCGATTGGGAGCTTTCCAAGCTCGGCACCATCTTTCCACTCAACCTCGCGACTACAGTTGTTGCAATGGATGACGAACATGACTCAGACCTCCGTTTGCTCAGGGTGGTAGGGGACGAGACGTATAAGGGCAAATCCCAATGTTTCTACTCCCCGCCTTTTTCGGGATACACGATGAATTGATCCGTCTCCGCTTCTGAAAGTTGAGAAGGAGCTACTCCGCATTTTTTACAATACTCATACAGCCGACGAACCTGACTCTCCCTTGGTCAGGGGCAGGGGACACGGCGTAAATTCCGTCTGGGACTATCATCTCTATCATATTCCTCCATGAGCCACTTCCGTTCTTCAAGAAGCCATTTCCAATCAGCAATATCAACGGTTTCCGACACTCCGTTGGTCAGACGACGGAGTAAGTCCTCAAATGTCCCACTGTAGCGGTTTTCACACACTCGTATCTGGTCATTGATGGCTTGTAGCCTCTTCATCAA
This sequence comes from Alicyclobacillus tolerans, assembly GCF_900142255.1. Taxonomy (GTDB): domain Bacteria; phylum Bacillota; class Bacilli; order Alicyclobacillales; family Alicyclobacillaceae; genus Alicyclobacillus_I; species Alicyclobacillus_I tolerans. The sequence goes on from NZ_FRAF01000003.1 coordinate 804, forward strand.
TTCTTCGTACTTGTGTTCCGTGACCTGTTCATGCCATTGACGCTTGCAGTTTTCAACGAAACCGTCGCCGTCTATCATCCCTACTCTCCGAAATACCTTTTCAACTTGCACATCACCTCTTGATGTCTTTGGAAGATACGCTTTGTGCTCATTGCCATGGGAATGGTTGTTGTACAAATTGGCTGTTCGAGCAACATTACTCTGTGAGATGGTATGTGATTCGAATGCTCCTGTTTACGTGTCACATTGCTTCCCCCATTTCTGTCCCGCAATCAAACAACCATGTAGCAAGCTATGAAGCCAATCATTTTCATCATGATAGCTCAAGTAAGATGGCTTGTAAAAATATGGTTCAATGGTGTTTAGTTTCAAACAGGATTGAGAGGTTATGAATGAAGGGCGGAGAAGGTCTATGTCGAATACAAATCATAGCGATGGAATTAAACACGACCGTCTGAGAGGCGATTTGATGTCTGTTCACATTTTTGTTCTGAACGAGAAAAACTTCGACGTATGCATTCGTCGTGGCATAGCAGGCATTCCGAATCATGAAAAAGACCAATATAACGATGCGTTGATATCACGAATGGCTCCCATCAGAAAGGGAGACTACATTCTGTTCTATATCATGGATGTCAAAGAACTACGGGGGATATATAGAGTGTTAGACAAACCCTTTTTTGACACCACACCCGTATGGGAGTCCCAAGACCCTAACCGCGTTTATCCGTTTCGTGTCCGAATTGAAAACTCCGATTATGTGTTTGAGAACCCGATTAAGTTGAACGATGTGTATGATTTGAAGGATAACGGCTTGATGTGGACGTTCAGTCTTCAGAGACCAGGAGGGGCTTCGAATACCCTTTTCTCCATCACAAATGATGAGTTTCAACATTTGTTCCGATTATTTTTGAAGCTGAACCCCGTTCTCACACCGCCACGCCCGATTCGTGAACCGTACCCATATCACGAACCGAATCTTCTAAGCCAACTGCACTTAAACAGCAACCATAATCCGAAGTATGAGTACAGTGTGATGGCATTGTTGCTGAGTGAGTTTACAGAAGGACGTTTCAAAGGCATTTTCGGGGAGTATGATGACTTCTTGGGGTACATTCCGACAAGCTTCGGGAGAGAAATGGATGCGCTTCTCATTACGCACAATCCATTGAACAAAGATGAAGTCATCGCCTACAACATCGTGGAAGTGAAAAGAGACCGCTTTGACGAGGACGGATTGGTGCAACTCTTGCAGTACGAGGACTGGTTTCTTCGCAAGAAGGTCAATGGTGATTTCAATATGGTGAGGGCAACGGCAATAGCGCAAAGCTTTAGTGACAAGGTTGTCGATTATGTAGAGAAGCGGAAGCAGTACGAAGGAAAAGGCATTAAATTGCTGGTTTTCTCGAATAGCGAACACGGATTTGAGCTTACTCCGATAGCGCGTCCCTAAAAGAAGAATACGCGGGTGATGATTATGGACGATCTGTGGGCGGGCATTGAACGGGATTTGAAAACAGCAGAGGAATTCATTCAACTCATCAATGATAATGAACCCAATATTCCCGTGTCCAACCCAAAGGGAGATGGGCTTACATATCTGATGTCACGGCAGGTTCGTTCCTTAAAGGGACTCTGTTTACTATGCCAAAACAGGAGTGACCACTCGGCGGCAATTATCCTTCGAACGATTATCGAAGATTATCTATTGATATGGTATTTTGAGCAATTCGATGATGCGAAGGACAGTTGGTCTCATGCAAGAGTAGCCCAGGGTATCGGGTATATGGAGCGATTGAAAAAGTATTATGACACAGACTCGGTGATGTCAGAGAGCATTGCCAAGTATCAGGATTTTTTACGTTCTATGCAGTTGGAAGACAACGATGTCGCAAAATGGGATAGCCGACTTAAACAGAGAATGGATAGACTACGCGACAAATTGCAAGAAATCGATACCAAATTGACAAGACAGTTGTTCATTTATGACGTTTTGTACCCAAAATTCAGCGGATGGGTTCACGCCAACGGAGTGGAACTTGGTCGCTATGTGCAACATCATTCAGACGACTATTTTTCGATGTATTTAGAAAGCAATCCTATCCTCATTAGCGAGATACTTTACAATGCTGTGAAACTGGTTGGAGCATCGTTCATCAAATACCTGGTCATTCTTCACGAAACAAGCGATGAATTTTCGGAACTGCCTATTGTAGAAGTTGACGAATGGCTTCATCAACGGCTCGAAAAGATGTCCTTTATTAACCAAAATCTAACTGATGATTAGAGTGAGTTAGTGCTCAGATGAGGTACGGAATCTTCCATATACGGGAGTGGGGCTTATGGTGATTAGTAAGGAGAATGCGGAACATTACAGTTGGGGTGCGGAAAGGCATAAATCATTTCATGGTTCAAGAGTCGTTGACTACATGAAAGCGATGAAGACCACATATCCAGAATCAACGATTCGAACTCACGTTACGTCGCTGTGCTGTGTGAATGCGCCGAATCATCATGCAACAGTGTTTTCTGATTTTGAACGGATGGACCGTGGGGTTTACAGGATACATAAACTTAAGGGCTAACCCTGGGTGACAAGGGATGGTTTGACGGTTATTGAACGATTGACATCTCGCACGGTCTTAAATAGAGGTTGATGATGAGGAAGACTATTGAGTCGAAGGGAAGATGCTTGTGGGCGGACTTCACCATATCGAGATATATGTATCAGACTTACAACGTTCGGCTGAGTTTTGGGGATGGTTTCTGCCTGAACTGGGATTTGAACCGTTTCAAGAGTGGGATGAGGGACGTAGTTGGAAGTTGAACGACACATATCTGGTTTTCGTTCAAGCAAAGAGAAAACATCTCGATATCCCGTACAATCGGTGTCGGGTAGGATTAAATCATTTGGCTTTTCATGCGGACTCCCGTCAACAGGTAGATGATTTGACTGAGAAGGTACGTGCCAAGGGGATGACAATCCTCTACGAAGATAGGCATCTCTATGCGGGTGGGGCAAACCACTACGCTTTGTTTTTCGAAGACCCTGATCGAATCAAAGTCGAGGTAGTAGCACCGAGTTAAAGGCGTTAAGGGGAAAGAACTCGGCAGGAGGGTGACACAATGACTGAATGAAACAACGGCTCGAAACCAGATAACACGAGTTGGATTCTGGAGCGCCCAAACGACATGAACACGATTCGTATCATCGGAAATGTATACACCACGGTATCTGAAGATGAATTCACGGATGCATTCATCGAATGGCTGGAGAGCAAAGGGTGGAGTTTCTTCGGTCGGACGGCTGAACTTGGCGACGAGGACGATGACGGCGAAATCCTCGATGGCATTCTATCAGAAGAAGCCGTGAAGGATAGGGAAACAGAGTAGATGTGGGTAAATGGGAGAAGAGTAAAACAGGGCGTTCAAGCTTTCTTGCGGGTCATCAGTGCGCTATGCCGTAGCTTTGCGAAAGTCCTCACATATTGTAATAGGTGATCCCTGGAAATGCCATAGCCACGGGTATCACAGTTCGGTGAAGCTGTTGTCCCTTGCTACGGAAATCCTATCCTTCGCTGATTGAGGCAGTCTTTAGGGGTTTTTCCAATCACGTTGGTCGTCATTGGAAAGAGATGCCCATCCTTCATGAAGATTCCTGCATTTTAGTTGCACGACGATCAGACTTCCACTATCCAGAAAAGGTTGAGTCATAGCTACAGATTCGCATTTCCCCTGTGCCGCAGGGCACTGTTGAAAATCATCCACCCAAGCCCCGCCAGCAATAAAGGTAGCATTTCGCAACAAGAGCCTCGCTGACCCGATGGGTCATCTTTTGACCGTCTTTTCCTTAGATAAGCATTCAGAAAATCAGAGTTCATTATGGGGAACCAAAAAGTTGTTCTGGCTGAGAACCTCCACTATATATAAAGCGATTCGAGAACAACTTTTCGGTTCAATTCTATCATAACGCGATTCTGATTTACCTCAATGGACGACCAGGAACAACTTTTGGTCAACTGTGGTGACAGCGATACACGAGGTCATTTCCTCATGCTGATACGTCTATCATTTACGTTTAACGGCGATATTGGACATACTCTTATGCTGTTCTTAGGGGCTAAACTCGTGGAGTACCATAGCCATCCCAGGTCTAAATCTCATCTTCGCGTCGCGTGGACTCTACATTCAAATATCTACAAAGTTCAACGCTCCTCCCTTTACACGGTGGGTGCATGCTCATTCCACATTCATGCTTTTCGCATATGGTGTGGGATAAAGCACTTGTGGGGGTGGAACGAATGGACGAGGTGTTACAGGAAGTTTCTCGTCTTGAAGCCGATACACGCCACGATTTAGCCATATTCCTGATCTTATATTTACTGGTTGGTCTTGACCTATTTTCCATCAAGGACGAGAAACAGCGGGAAAAGATGACTGCCGCATGGGTTTCCTGGGCAGTCGTATTCGTGTTAATTGGATTTTTCATCCTTGCCCCAGCAAGAGCGGCAGAGGAAATAGCAAGAACGAGGAAAACACTTGCTTGAGTGGAGGTTTGGAGGTGACTAAAAGCCCCACTTTGCCGAACGGTGTGCCATACAGATGAAGAGATGACAATCATTGCTACAAGTGCCGTTGTGTTTTTGACGATCTTCATCCTGATGTGGGGGATGTTACCAGAACACTTCATTAAGAAAATCAAACCAGCGATGCTCACATTCCGTATCTCACAAATCATGCTTAGTGTATTAGTTATCATCCCTGAGAAGGAAAAGCACGCCTCCGTAAAGCATCAGATTGAAACGAATGCCCACCGTGCCGTGAAGGCGTGGAAAATGGTACAGACGGCATGATGCGATCTCAACATGAAACAACTAAATCGGTCCATGAAAAAACTCCGATTGTTTTACCCCCTGTCACCACCAGCGAAGTTCCTATTATCCCCGTCCTTGACGCTTAATGCCTCCGCCGCGATACAACTTGCATGTGCTTCAAACTGCGCCCTGTTCGGAATCAAAACATTTCCTCTGAATTCCCTCGAATAAAATCTCCCTTGTCCCTCGCCTTTTACGTTATAATACCGATGAAAAATGTTTAGAACGTAACCGTATTGAGTTTTGCCCTCAGGTATCATTGTGGGGGTGCAACAGAATCATGATTCTGTCAGGGAGTGACGTTGATGAAGGCATCGAAAGTCAAACACAAGGTCTCGCAACTGCAACGCATGTATAAGGGGAAAAAGCTGTCCTTTGATTTGGCGATACAAAGAAAGGGAAACATCTGGGACGTGAAACGCCAGTCGATGTTTATTCATAGCGTGCTTGCTGGCTACCCGATTCCCAATCTATTCGCCACCAAGGACGAGAACGTATTTTACCTTCTGGATGGGAAGCAACGCCTGTCCAGCATTTTCGCTTATCTCAATGACGAATTTGCACTCTCTTTCACACAAACGCCCAAGCCCAATGTGAATGACATTGACGTAGAGGGATTGACATTTAAGCAATTGCCAAAGGAGTTTCAGCAGAGAATTCAGGAGTACCAATTTGAAATTGACGTGGTGGAGGAGATCACTCAGTCGGAGATAGAAGACATCTTTTGCCGACTCAACAATGGTGTCCCACTTCGCCCCATTGAGACAACCAGGGCGATGCTCGGCAAATCAGCATTAGAGTTCGTGGAGAGCCTGGCGAAAGTTCCATTCTTCACGGATAAGGTGAATCTGTCGAAAGCGGCGAGAAATCACTTCGTCGATCAAGAGTTGGTTCTGCAAATCCTCGCTCTACTCAACGACCCTCTAACGGGATTTAGCAAGAAGGAAATGAAAGAGTTTGTTGAGAAGCTACGTGATGATCATCAGCGTGATCGATTCAAATCACAATTCAATAACGTCTGCTTTTACCTGAATGAAGCCTTCCCCAGCGAGAAAGAAAAGCTCTTGCGGAAAGTGCATATCCCTATGCTGTTCAAGTTGACGCTCGACATGCAACACAGAGGGATAGAGATTCCTGCGGAGATGTTTGGGGAATGGGCGAGAGGGTTTTTGAATGCTCCACCTGAAGCGTATGTAGAAGCGTATAGTTCAGGAAGCGCAAAGAAGGAAAATGTCCAGAAACGGCTGAGAATCATGACCGAGGAATTCGAAAAGCATTTCAATGTCAAAGTCCGCGACGAAGTGCCGAATGCGGGTGACGAGGTAGCGGTGAGCGTGGAGACGGTTCAAGAGCAGGGCGAATGAGCGAATAAGTTGAGAAACAGTTCACGGAACGAGGGGAATGATGGTCACTCCCCTCGTTTGTGTTTCGTATACAGTCGTCTCCACAATGATCGTATAAATAGAATTAACGCCGTTGTTCGTTGGCAACGGGTAAGCTAATCCAGTATAGTCTGACGAGGATGTAAAAAAGGAAGGGTTTCATGGCACACAAAACGATGAATCCTAAAGTGGATGACTATCTCTCTCAGGGTTGCATGCGTTGCAAACTGGGAGGCACTCCAGACTGCAAAGTCCATAAATGGGAGGAGGAATTGAAAAGATTGAGAGCGATCCTCCTTGACTGTGGGCTGACAGAGGAATTGAAGTGGTCTCAGCCTTGTTACACATACCAGAAGCGAAACGTCGTGATGATGAGTGCATTTAAGGAATATTGTTCATTGAGCTTTATGAAAGGTTCCTTGTTAAAGGATGCCTACGGCATTCTCGTCAAACCTGGAGAGAATACGCAGGTGGGACGTCAGGTTCGCTTCACCAATGTAGAGGATATCATCAAAATGGAAGCTATCTTGAAAGAGTATATACATGAAGCCATTGAAGTCGAGAAATCAGGAGAGAGACCGAAGATAAAACAGAACCAAGAGCCAATACCTGCGGAGTTTCAACGGAAGTTGGATGAAATGCCTGATTTGAAAACCGCTTTTGAGGCATTGACCCCAGGACGACAAAGAGCATATATCCTGTATTTTTCAGCACCCAAGCAATCCAAAACTCGTGAGTCACGAATAGAAAAATGTATGCAGAAGATTCTCGATGGGAAGGGATTAAATGATTAGTATATTCTTCTTGAATTAATGAAGGAAAACCTTCGGCACAAATTATGCTTTCCAATTGTATAAATATCCATAATGAGGCATAACGCCGTGATGCTCTGCATTTTACGGCTTGGGGTGTTTACGTCGCCATTTCACAGTGCTTCGCATTAGGGGCACGGTTCACTTCAAGAATCCATCACGGGTCTGGCGTGCCTGCTATGGATAGAAGCCAGGCTGTCAGCATTGCCAATCAACTGATAAACCAATGGTAAAGAGGGCATGTATTGCAGTAGGAAGGTGGATGAGAGCATGCACATAATTCGGTTTAGTGCGGTACTGGCAGGGGTTCTTGCAACCACTTTCTCGTTGTACGGATGTGCTCCTCATCAACCTACTCAGAATCAAACGACGAACACGGTATCTCAACCACAAACGCCGCCGTATGACTACAATTCACTCGTGGGTTTTCAACCTGTGTTGCCAACTCAAAGCTTTCAACTGAAGCAGATTTCTTCGTATGTTTTCAAGTATGTAAATGCCCCTTGGGGCAAGGTCAATCCGCAAGTGATGGAGACATGGGGAAACGGCACTGCCTATGATGCGATGTATATCTCGCCCAATGGTACAGGGAAGTCATTCACAGTCATGGAGACAAGCACTGATTCAAACAATCCACCGAATGTCGGATCTCCATGGAAAACTGTGAAACACAATGGAATAACCTTCTTTGAAAATGATGTAAAGGGGTTCGGAGGGATAGTAGCCACTATCAAGCAAGGTGTACTTTACGTGGTTACATTTGCGAACAGCTTCACCACAACCCAACTGGAACAAATACTTGAATCTCTAAGCATCCCAGTAAAAACGGCTCCAGAACTGATAAAGACGCAGACCTTTGGATTTCAACAAGCACCGACTGCTGTGCCCTTCTCGGCTCTCATACCGAAGTCCATTCCGTTCAAATGGGACACAAGAACTGCGTTTGGTGAAGATGTAAAAACTCATGATGGCAAGGACAAACAAGAAATGGGTCGTTTAACGTTGACATACAGTCATGGTCAAACCCAACTCAAAATCCTGGAAGCCATCGGTATGAAGTACATCAATCCCAATATTGCCAAGGCTCCAAATGGTATAAAGGTTACTCTATCTGATGGAAACGAAGCTGTCTACATTGACGGGGGTTCGGATGTTTCCATGGTTGACGGCGGAAGCCCCAATCGTAAAGTGCTAACGTGGAACCTCAATAACGGCGTGAACCTGGTCATCGTCTGCTCCATGAATCTTACCGAAGACAATTTGATTGAGGTTGCCAACTCGTTAGAAACGACTAAGGAGGGGAAGTGAATTGGGCAGTGAGCATAAAGTGGATTCACGGACGCTACAAAGAGGATAGCCGAGTGTTCGACTCAAAGTGGGAAGCGGAGGAATGGGCAGATTCCCTGTATCCCGATATCGTTGGGGAGGGATTCGTTAACGTCGGTTATGCAACACCCGATAAAAAGGTCGCAGATTTCCTTATGCGACAGATACCGCGCTGGGCGGAATATCTGAGAACGCACAATCCTTCAATGCCAGCAGTAACCGTGGGAACATCGACTGAAATGGTCGATGGACTCCTTCTCTACAAAGTATGGATTGCACCTGAGATGAACTGATTCTGGCATGCGGGACACGGCTCACCCTAAACCTCTAATCCCGCTGTTTTTCCTTTCAGTCACGGTATTGCACACTAAGCCACCTGTCGCCTCGACGCAGTACGACCACATTGGGATATCGCCAGAAGGACAACAGAGGTGCAAAAATCCCCAGCAACAAGACAGCCTCACACAACCCTTGAATCGCATCCACTTTGCTCATAAGGTGGGTCGCTTCGTGCAACTCCATGAGATTGATGACAACCATGAACGCGATCAACACCAGCCCAACGATGGTGAGGGCTTTCGCAGTTGACATGGATTGTGCCGATTTCTTGTGGAGCCGCCAGTGCCCAGCAAACGCCCCCTTGTCTATGATGCACACTGAATTCGCGTTGTCCAAACGAAGAGTGACCCGACTCCTGCGATACGACATTCGTTGAATAGCAGGTATCCACACCAAGATGACCAAGCAAACCCATGGAATGTCGAATCGAAACCAGTTCGACACTGCTCCCTGAATCGATGGCAAACGAAACATCACGGTCAAAGCCCATACAAAGCTCCCTATTAGTGCGATGCAATAAATAACGAAATACGATATCCTTGTGTAAGAGTAAACGCGGGCTTCCTTCAATTCCTCCATCGCCTTATCCCTCATTTTCAAGATAGTGTGACTACCATTTGCCCAGCCAGTATATAGAAGCAATATTCCGTGTAACAAATTGATAAATTCGATGACATTCCAAACTATAATCCAAAGAATGCCTTATGTTTTTCGTGCAGATTGGTACAAGAAGAGACCGAGTTCCAAAAAGTTAAGGAAAAAATGAAAAAAATCCCTATCCCCATGTGCTTTTATCGTGGTTCGGGGCATCCGTAGCGATATAGACAATGATAATGAGCGAAATGATGAGTCCAACGATTAGTTGTATCATTTATGGTTGTCCTTTCAGGTCGTTGGCATGAAATTAATTCTATAACGCCTTACCCCTGTTGGGAAGAGTTTGCCGAATTTCCATGCACTGTGACAGTCGAATAAACGGGACTCAGGGCTACGAGGATTCCGATGATACAAGCTACTGCCCACAGCCAGGAGGTACTTCGTCTACGATATAGTGTGACTCCAATGGCAATCACCAGACTGATGAGAGCAGGTATGCGAGCCACCACATCAGCAAAGCTGATAAACGAGAACAGCAGTAACAGAACTGTTAATATCCAGAGAATCGTCAGCAAAACCATTCGATACATCGGCATCACCTTTTATTGTTCTTGCCGTAGCCTACATACCCTAAAGTCCCGTTCTTTACCACTTCCACACAAGCCCAGCGACTCCTGTTTACGTTTGAGAGTGGAGAGCGATAAGGGCAGAAGAATGGATTGAGTAGGACAAGGTTCAAGAAATGTAACCACAAATGTTGAAGGTTATGGATAAATAGACACTTGCATCTGCGGTTTTGGAACCTGAACATATTTTCCCTCCAGAGCCTCCACCCAAAGACCTTAACACAAAGAAAATGAGACAGTCATTCGATTGAAACAGGTCGTTTCTGCACCGTTTCCAACTTACCTGCATCCAAATCGAAAATGAATGCGATGTCGAATTTCCCTTCGTGATAGTGCGGTGCAGAGTCAGACAGCAAAGCTATGGTTTGCCCATCCCGCTTCCTGACTCGTTTGGCAACTTCAGCATTGATAAGTTTGCTATTTCGTCTGGTATCTTGGTATAAGAACTGGAGGACACGCCTTATATTCTCTTCATACCCATCGACTCCGCGCTTGAACAAGTTAATGAGAAATATGCCGTCACCGTCACCAATCATCTCCTCAAAGGGAGTCCACTCAATATGTTCCAAGATGTCCGCGGCATAGTCGATATCCTTGCTCCGAATCATATCGAGAACCTTTTTCTTTCGGGGTGTATAATCCTCCATATTGGTGTGCCACGTACAGCCCTTGATAGTCCCTTCGTGCCTAAACCCTACGAAAATAGCTGTGTTCATTGTTAATTGATTCCTCCTTTTTGGTTTGATACCAATCTATCACGGTGTCAAGATTTAGTCAGCCGTTTTTATGTCGGACGGTGTTCGAGGGCGGGACAGAGCGGGGATTTTACGAAGAAACAGATAGGGTTCAGTAAATGTAAACATAAGCGTTTCAAGTTGTGTAAACAGGTATGGTTACAAATATGTAAACTGTTATGGTTTTCTTATGGAATGGAATACGTACCACCCTATCAAGCCTATCTGTCTCAAGCCCTGGCTCAGTTGATCCAATGCCCTCCGTCTGCTATCCTCAAATTGCAAGGCTCCCCGCGCGTCACGGAGAGATTAAACCGAGAATATGGCGCACAGGTAATGAACGATGGAACAAGCGGGAAGGGAAAAAGTGGATTTTAACCCTAAGCCCATTTTACTGATCCCTGCCTTAAAAAGCCGTGTGACTCACCGCCGTCAAGTGTGAGAACTCAGGTTGAATCATCTGGAAGCAATACAAACGGAGACCCCCTGCCGTTGGATTGAAGTGGGGCTGAAAAAAGATTTGTCAGAGGTGGCGAGATGCCGCCTTTTCTTCATTTCAGGGGACTATGAGCAGGGAGTAGGCGTTTCTCTGCCCGCCTTCCCAGCGAAAAGGGGAACTGCTCATGAAAGAACAACAAGGAATCTGCCGAAACGGATTGTAATGCTTATACGTCTAACTCTAAAAGGGGTGATCTTGTGAAATATGTAGTGGTGTTGATTTTGCTCTCCTCGATTTCACTTGTTGGTTGCGGAGATGTGCCGCAAGCAGTTGTAAAACCAAGTCAACAAACTGTACAGTTCCCAAAAGCGACGGACATTCAATATGTGTATGTTAATGCGGGATTGGCGGCGCTATCCTATACGCCGAAAAACGAATCGGAGACGGTGGCACAGATTGAAAAGTGGTTAGCGACAGCTAAACCTGTATCTGTACAACTTCCGCCACCTCCCAACCCACCAATCGAGACAGCCGCCAATACGAACCCTGCGGTACTCGAATTGAAGTTGTCCTCTAAACGCCAAGTCTTGATAAGTCCGACATTTTACATGTCGGGACATTCGCAGGATTTGAGCAAAGTGTATCACTTTGTCGATGGTGTGATATCGTATCAAGTCGAAAATAAAACAGCCTACTTTAAAGACCCAAACCTATATAACTGGTTAAAAAACGATCAATGGCAAAGACAGTTCAACACCAAGTTAGCACAGTGAAGTGGGTTATCCCTTCGTCGCAAGCGAGGCAAATCTTTAAGAAGTGTGCCCCATCCAAAATGCTTTGGCGATATATTAAAATCCTTGTTCTCCATTTGTAAGTTGTGGAAAACGCGATTTGGGATGAATGAAACATCCATGGGCAATGCGGTGATGTTGCCGTACCCACGCGAATAAGGGCATGCGATACAGTTATTTGGGCATGTACGTTTACCCCAATTCAAATTCTGCTATGCTTGTCCAATCGAAAGACAATAGCTTTGCTTTGTGCTGGATTTGAAGGCGGCAAGAGAAGAACGGGCGGAGGAACTTCTGAGGAAGCACTGGATGGTGGCGAAGTGTGACGACGAACATTGATCTAAGAGTTGTGGTTGGATCAGGCGGAAGCAAGAACAACGTCGGTTGGGTGCACACAGAAAAGGACGAATTAAATCTATTGAAACGTAGTGATTGGGAACGCATGTTTGCTCCGAATTCAATTTGCGCTATTCTCGCCGAGCATGTTTGGGAACACTTGACGTATGAGGAGGGCATCGAAGCCGCTAAGACCTGCTATGATTTCTTGAAGCCAGGGGGATATGTAAGATGTGCGGTTCCTGATGGGTTCTTCAGAAACGAAGCGTATCAGAATCTTGTGAAGATAGGCGGTCCTGGTCCAGCCGATCACCCAGCGGCAGGTCATAAAATCGTTCATACATATCGGACACTACAAAGCATGTTCGAAGAGGCTGGATTCCATGTGCGTCTCTTAGAATACTGCGATGAGGATGGCGAATTCCACTACAACGACTGGGGCGAGAATGACGGGTTCATTTATCGCTCAAAGAGGTTTGACCACCGAAATCAGAACGGGGAATTGGGATTTGTCTCTTTAATTATTGACGCAATCAAGCCTGGTGAAAGACGCTCATCATGCAGAGGGGAGTGACTGCGATGAGTCAGTTCAAAGACAGTGCACAGAGATTACAGGACAGGTTGTTGGAGCTTGGGTATACCAACAAGGTGGTGGAATTACCCGACAGCTCACGAACCGCCCAGGAAGCGGCTGATACCATTGGCTGTGAAGTGGCGCAGATTGCAAAACCCATCATATTTCGTTTGCAAAGGGTAAATAATCCGTTGTTAGTCGTTGCGAGCGGGATCAATCGTATTAACGAGAAATTCCTGTCGAATTACCTCAATGATAACCTGCTGAAAGCTGATGCGGATTTCGTCCGTGAACGCACAGGATTTGTCATAGGCGGAGTTCCGCCGCTCGGTCACAAGGAAATCATCACCATCATCATTGACGAAGATCTCTTTCAGTTTCAAACGATCTGGGCGGCGGCAGGGCATCCAAAGGCAGTATTTGCGTTAACGCCTGATCAACTGGTGGAAATGACCAGGGGAAGGGTGATGGCGATAATCTAAAGTTGGTGGGGACAAGTAAGATAGGGTGAATTCCGACGTTTCGAGGCGTGTGTATGGATGGTGTATGTCAAATGTGTTTTATGCGTGGTACGCTTATTGTAGAAACGGGCAGGAGAGTTCAAGAACGCATCGACTCATGCGAAAGAAGGTGTAAGCCTTGAGAATAAATAGCTCCATCGAGTTGACTGCTGGAGTTATTATCGTCGCTTTTGTTTTAATGTTTGGTGGTGTCTGGATATATCGCTACAACCACTCGGTATCGTGGACGACAGCACAAACAGTCGTTCAAAACTACGGGATCGAGCATAGGTTATTTAAACTTCCGATTCTCAATATGTCTTCTCAGGTTCATCATCGTTGGAATGGAGTCTGGCTGGAGAACTATTATTTTTTTGAAACAAGCGATACAACTGCGAACGCTGAACATCCGTCAAAGGACTTTACCAATGGGAAGTTGCCACCCATTTTAGAAGTTACGGTTAGCGGTGAAACGGGGAAAGTCGTCGCAGAGGATATTTCGCAATACTTGAAGGTGAGTTACCCAATTCATGGCTTTAAAAATCACTAAAGACCAAAGACCATTGGTTGTGTGTTTGTTGCGATTATGGGAGCAAATGTTTATGAAACTTGACCCATCCAAACTGTTAAGAGGGTATATTGAACTCCTTATTCTGTGCTTTTAAGTTGCGAAAATGCGCTAAAGGGTGAATACTACACATGGATGACGATATGACGAACCCCCACGAGGGCATTGCGCCTCCACAGCCTGCTGAATATGACCGTTTTGTACGGGAGCTTGAAGAGCGACTCTATAACGGTTGCAGTGTGACATTTGCTGTTCCTCACCATATGAGCACCTTGTTGGCTCGCGGTGTTTTAAGCAGGTTGGAAACGCGAGGATGCTACACGGCTGAGATTGATCTGTCTGACGTCTCAACGATTGAGGGATTAACGATTCGTTTGTTACAAACCGTTCTTCAATTACATACTGGTATTAACCCCCTACCGAACTCCTCCCTTAGCAACTTGATAGAGAGCCTGTCCCGACCTGACATCCGTGCCAACATACAAGACGTTGTGGACGTTCCATATTTGCGGAGTGTTAAGGAAAGTCCTCTTGAACTCCTGGATGAAGCTGTTAGTCTCCTGCAACGTATCCCTGAGCAATCGGACAGGCGGCTGGTCGTCTGGTTTCACGAGTTTCAGATGAACGAGCAGATTGACGACCTCTTGCTGAAGCGGCTCCGCGCCCACTTTCAACATCAGACCCATGTAAGCTACGCGTTTGTCGGAAGCGATCCTGATGTGATGAGGATGTTATTTGCCGACCAGAGTCAGGCTTTTTATAGGTTTGCTGTGATGTTACAGTATCCAGAGTGAAGAAAGGGAGCAGATTGTAGGGCTTCAGTAAATGGCGTTCGGACAGCAAAACGGCGCATCGTGGAACTTGAAATTTGGTAGAATGTAGCTTATCCATACCGCGTCAATTTCCCTTTTCGTTACATCACGATGGTCAGCTTGGTCGGTAGCTGTCACACACCCTTTCTTTAGCGTTTTGGAGCATCATCACCATCCGCCTACTGCACCCACATGGCGACTGCCTGCACGACCGCCACTCGTCCATATTACAAGACCCGCCGCACCCACAGGGCTGGGCGAGATGGTACCTCTCAAGCTGTTTTGGGAGGGGTATGGGGGTGTTTGTTGACCTATAGGAAAAAACGTGAAAGAGATAGAAGTAAAACAGCAAAAATGGCAAGGAATTTGAGATAACCCCTCCATACACCTCCCACTTTCGGAACACATGCCTCTCACCGCATGGATGTGTGGTGGCGGCGTTGTGCGGGTGAAGGCGAGAAGTCACGGAGAAGAACGTCACGACACAATGATGCGACTGTACGTGTTGTGTAGGATTTGTTCGGGGGTATGCAACGTAGAGGACTGGTACGCCCTCAACCCCAAAGCCCATATACCAAACATCACCTTTTCCGCCGTTGCGATGTCAAATCTAAAGTCACCCCATTTCTCCATGCCCAGCCTCGAAGTTCCTGTATCACTTTGTCTGTATCCGCAAGTCTAAACAAAATTGTAAGCGGGTATTTTCGTTTCTTGAAATACAATAGGAACGTGGAACTTCGCTCAAGCACCCGAATTTTCCCTACGTCTTCTGCTGTATATGTCGTGTTGCCGAATATCAGTTCGCTATCCGTCATGCTCAGCCTCGGATACTTAAACGCGAGATACAAGGCGAATCCAATCCAGGCAAGCAGATAAGCAGAACCAATTGTCCATACGATTTCCTTGTACGGATTGGGCAGGCTATTTCCGAGAGGCATCCAGATTATAATGAAGGCACCGAATGGCGCAACGGTAGGTATGGCGTTCACTTTGTATTTCAGACGCATCACCTCCAACTATCCAGATTCTATGTGATTCTGTGCTCGCGATCCATCCCTATGTTTACGTTTCAATATCTGTAACCATTTTTGTTTGCTGACTTGGAACTTTAACCACTTGTTTTGCCCCTTTAAAACTCTCCCCTTTTTGCGCTACGATTGTCCACTGCCTGTCCTTCGATAAGCACCGCCTCAAAGTCTCAAATCCCTTGTGGCAGTAAGGAAGATCGACCCAAACAACTTACGGAAAACATAAACCTATATATGTGAGAAAAACATGAGGGAGATTATGGGGGTAGGGCGAACGAACCATAGAGTTTTGTGCCAAAGTAGAAGGGTAGAAGAGCGCTACTGTTTCATGACCAATTGCGAAGGTTGCAAAACTGCATTGGTATTGATAACTGCGGTAAGGGAAAAGATGTGTCTCAATCAACGCAAATCAGACATGAGAGCATTGTGAAATAGAGTGAAGTCGATGGTACCCCTCTGGCGAGCGGAGGTCTAAAAGCGCAGAAAATGCAAAGAGTTGACTCCTGGTGTCGAGGTACCCTCATCGACCTGCCAGGGTTGCCTGCGATTAAGGACAAAACCCTTGTTCAATCAACGCCTTCGCGGTGGGGAGATTGGAATTGGGAAACAGGAAGATACTCAACTGCCAGTATGCAGGTTTGTAAACAACGTAAGTGAAACTGCAACTCCGTGGGATGCTCAGTAATCCCGTGATTTGTGGAGTAGACAGCCAGCGTAAGAACCGCGAAGGAGTAGCTTCGCCCTCATAAGTGTAAGCCATCATGTAGACTGAACCCAACGTCCCAAAGTCCCCCCTGAACTGTGGATGCAGTCGTGACTTCTCCTTGCGGCTTTGTGACAGACCTTCAGTGTTGAGCAACCATCCCAATGGAACTGTTTGATTTTCAGCAAATGTAATTGTTTATGGTTTCATTTATGTAAACATATCAGGTTCAGGTTATGCGGCTGTTTATGCTTGGGTTTATGGATACAGTTATGTTTTGTTCCACGGAACGATGTACTAATGTAAAGACACGGCTTAGGTATAGCAGTCCTTAGCCATCGCATACCCGAAAATCTGGATCCCGTTTCTATCAGCCTTCGCAAAACGCATCTCTGCCCTGACCTCACTTTTCCCTGCAAACTCAGCCCTTCTCCCGACCCTAAGACCGAATAACTTCTATGCCTCTTGAGTAAAAGAAATAGATTCGAAAATACACCAGGATTCCCTTTGCGGGAAACATTGCAGGAGGCGAACAGATGTGAGCAATGATCACGGTAAGCGTGAAATCCCTGACTCGGTAGGAGCGCGGATTCGGTATCTGAGGAAGCAACTCAACCTCTCACTCAAGGACTTGGAGCGTATGACTGGAGTGTCGCCGAGCTACATCAATCGGCTGGAGAAGAATCATAGAAAGGCTCCGAGCGTGCCAATCATCTACAAGCTGGCACCCGCCCTTGGAGTTTCACCGCAGGAACTCATGGAGATGACCGAAGAGGAGCAGAGGGAAAAAGATGTGATTGAGCTTGTCCTTACACATCACTACACCATATGCAACGGTATCCCAGCGACGCAACCCATGAAGGACGGTCTTGCTGAGATGTTGCAGACGGTGATGAGCAGTGATCTGGATGGAACGAACAAGGTGCGTGACAGCATCGTGATCATCGAAAAAGTACGGGAGTTTCTGAAGCTGATTAGGGAATAACCGTGAACCAGGTAGAGAGGACTCCTTGATAGGGGTTCTCTCGTCATTGTTAAAGGAAACACAAGGAGGCTCATTCTATGAGTTTGAAAGGAAGCGAACGTGAATTCATTTTCTCGCTGTACCTGAAGGAGCACAAATCCATTCTGGAGGATGTTATGGGGAGAGGGATGACTGACCCGTTGCTTGAATCATATTGGCAGGGATACAAGCTCGATCTGTTCGGTTATGACAGGGCTATGGGAACGCCTATCGTTTCTGAAATTTGGCTCGGAAAATCGGACAGCTACCACCAGGAGCGGTTGTTGAAGCTGATCGATGTACTGGATGAAGGAACGATGTTGCTGTACCTGGCATTTGGTTTCCAGGTCAGGCATGTTCGAGAACTGGAACAACGAGTGGGTAGCGGTAGTAAACCTATGAAACTGCTGTTGGTTCGGATTACAGATGAGATTATGGAACCGCTTGAAAAGCTCAATTCGATGCACAAGTTGGAGGTATACGGCTCGCTGGGGTTATTGGGCGAAATTCTCAATCTCCTTCGGGTCGTCCAGACCATTGAACATCCGCTATACAGGCACCTGATCCCAAAGCACATCCCTACTGACCATGCTTTCGACTTCAAAAAGCGTGTGGACGTGAATCGCTACTTGCTGTATCGATTGCGTGAGGCTGTCCCTAACTTCTTGCCACTCCAACGAGAAAAGCACTTCATCGAGGACAACGCCACAATTATCCTTGGCGGCGGGCGTACAGGGATACAATTCTACATCTCGGCAAGAAATAGAAGGAACCTGGCATTTGTAGAATTGCGATTTGACGAATCGAATCGTGAGTTATTTCAACTGTTCGCGACGAAACCGTGGATTTTGAAGGAAAAGATTGATGACAGGGTGAAGGTTCAAGACAATACCATCGGGTGCTCTTTCAAGGTGTGTGACACGGTTGAAGCCACAGTGGATGAATTGGCGCGGATCTTTAGCAGGATGATTAAGCACATTGGCTATCCGTTGTTCGATATCTTGCAGTATGAGCGTCAGATGGCGTGATAGAGCAGAGAGGAGAGCAAAGGCGTTGGGATAACCAACGCCAATACATAAAAAACAAGCCTCAGATGCCTATTTCTGCGATACTGCCCACCATTCTCGGCGCTTCCTCCTCACTACATGTTGATCCTCTCGCAAGCTTGGTAAATTATACTTGACCACGAAGAAATAATGTTATATTGTTTATTTGACAACAACATCGACGATGCAAAATTGTATATTTAACATGAGAGGAGGGGGCGAATGAAGCTTGGTCAAGTAGCGGGGATTAAGACAGGGCTGGTGCTGACCCGAAAAAAAGCGGAAGTAGACTACGATGTGAAGGCGCAATATCGGTTGGTTACGCTGAAGAACATCAGTCTTGACGGAACATTCTCCGATGAGGCGTTCGAGTTGTTCCAAAGCAACGACGAGTTGGACGCCGACCATTTCACTCAGGTTGGTGACATATTGGTTAGGCTGAGCCATCCGTATACGACGGTTTACATACAAGAGGAACAGCAGGGATTACTCATACCGTCGTACTTTGCTGTGATTCGTTTGTATTCCAGCGTCGTCGCACCTGCTTTCGTAGCTTGGTATTTGAATACTGAACGTGTAAAAAATGAATTGCTTAAACATCAAACAGGGACGAACATCCCGACCACCAACAAGAGTGCTCTTGCACAGGTGGATATCCCTCGTGTGCCGATTGAGAAACAGCGGATGATTATTGAACTCAATGCTTTGCACCAAAAGGAAATAGGGCTTTATCAACAATTGATCAAGGAGAAACAGAAACTCAATACGTTAGTGACTTATACGATAGCGAACATAAGTTGAGGAGGATTTTCGTGACAGACCAGAATGAAAATATTCAAGGTAAGATCAACAACATCCTTTGGCAAGCCTGTGACACGTTTAGGGGCAAGATTGACTCCAGTATCTACAAAGACTACATCCTTGTCATGCTATTCGTGAAGTACCTTAGTGACACCTATAAAGAGAAGTTGGATGAGTACAAGGATCGTTACAAGGGCGACGAGGAACGGGTCAAGAGGGCAATGTCGCGAGAACGGTTCGTCTTGGACGAGATTTCGACGTTTGACTATCTCTACTCGCAAAGAAATAACTCTGAAATTGGCATGATTATCAACAAGGCATTGGAACACTTGGAGAATGAGAACACAGGTAAATTGCGTGGCGTGTTCAGGAACATCGACTTCAATTCAGAAGCGATTTTGGGCAAATCGAAAGAACGTAACGCCATGCTCAAGACTCTCCTGGAGGATTTCAACAAACTCGATCTGAGACCCTCTGTTGTCGGTCACGACGATATCATCGGCAACTCGTATCAGTACATGATTGAGCGGTTTGCCAGTGATGCAGGTAAGAAGGGAGGAGAGTTTTTTACTCCCTCAATGGTGTCAGAACTGCTGGCGCGATTAGTGAAGCCACAGGAGAATGATCGGATTTATGACCCAACCTGTGGTTCAGGTTCGCTTCTGATTCGCGTAGTCAATCAAGTACCAAATCGAAAAGTAGCTGTCTACGGGCAAGAGCGTAATGGTCAAACGCACTCGTTGGCGTTGATGAATATGTACCTGCACGGTATTGACGATGCGAAGATTCTGTGGGGAGACACGTTGTCGAACCCGCTCCATCTGGAAGACGGCAAGCTCATGAAATTTCAGGTCATTGTCGCGAATCCTCCCTTCTCTCTCGATAAGTGGGCGATGGGCTTTAGCGGAGACAAAGCCGACGACGATAAACCATTTAAGATGGAGGCAAGCCTCGACCCGTACCGTAGGTTTGAGTGGGGTGTTCCACCAAGTTCAAAGGGGGATTACGCCTTTGTGCAACACATGCTGTATTCCCTGGCTGAGAATGGACGAATGGCAGTCATCCTTCCTCATGGCGTTTTATTCAGAGGTGGGAGTGAAGCGAAAATCCGCCAACAAATCATCGAGCATAACTTACTCGATGCGGTAATTGGACTGCCACAAGGATTGTTTTTTGGAACAGGTATTCCTACGTGTGTAATGGTGTTCAAAAAGAACAGGACGAGACGTGAAGTCCTGTTCATTGATGCGTCAGGTGAAGAACACTACGAGAAGGGCAAGAATCAGAATCAATTAAGGGAGTCTGATATTAGGAAGATCGTCGAGACCTATGATGCTTTCAAGGTTGAGGAAAAGTATTCTTATGTCGCGTCCATCGAGGAGATAAAGGACAACGAGTACAACCTGAATATTCCACGGTATGTAGATACATTCGAGGAAGAAGAGATTGTCAATATGGATGAAGTACAAGAAAACATAACACGGATTAAACGTCAAATTGCTGATGTGGAAGAGAAGATGGCAAGGTATCTACGACAACTCGGAATATAATTGAATTGCACGTCGGCCGAGTGGAGGTTTGTCATGAGGACATTACAAGAAGAAAAGGGCGGAATACACGGTCAGTATCCTTTAGACTGGGGTGAAACTACCCTGGGGGAATTAGGTACATTTTTCAAGGGGAAGGGAATTACTAAAAGAGAGACGAGTCCTACTGGGTTGCCATGCATTAGGTACGGAGAGATATATACGGATCATAACTACGTGATAAAAAACTTCGTATCTTATATAAGTGCCGATGTTGCTAAAAATAGCACGAGAATTCAAAGGGGAGACATATTATTCGCGGTTTCGGGGGAAACAGCAGAGGAAATTGGAAAGTCAGTAGTATATCTCGGCGATGAGGAGGCCTATGCGGGTGGCGACATCGTAATATTTAGACCTCGGAATGCGAATAGTCTTTTCCTTTCGTATGTACTGAATTCTACGAGCCTCGCAAGACAGCGAGCCAGATTAGGAGAAGGTTACTCGGTAGTTCACATCTACTCCGATGAACTAAGGACATTAAGAGTACCTATGCCTCCTGTATGGGAACAACAGAGAATCGCAGAGATTCTTTACACCTGGGATGAAGCCATTGAATTGAAAGAGGAACACATCGCGCGGAAGAAAGACCGCAAATATGGGTTAATGCAGAGCTTACTATTCGGAAAAATTCGATGGAATGAAGCTGAAAAGGGGACGAAAGATAGCATTTGTCAGCGGTTAAAAATGATGCAACAGAGGAAAATTCCTGCAGGATATCAAAAAAGGAAGTGGATGATTATTCCTGATGACTGGAGATTTGTCAAAATCGGCGATATTGCAGAGCAGGTATCAATTTCCAACGAGGAAAATTATGATTACCCCGTTCTTTCGTGTACTAAATACGACGGCTTGGTAGATTCGCTAAATTACTTTGGAAGAAGAGTATTTAGCGAAGACCTATCAAATTATAAAGTTGTACGCAGGAATCACTTTGCATACGCGACTAATCACATTGAGGAAGGTTCAATTGGCCTTCAAAATCGATACGACTGTGGTTTAGTAAGTCCCATGTACACTGTCTTTAAGGTAAATGAGAAGGTGGCAGATATAAACTATCTGTACTCGCTTCTAAAAACCGAAAACTATCGAAGAGTTTTTGAAATGATGATGTCCGCATCTGTGGACAGAAGGGGTAGTCTACGGTGGAAGGATTTTTCCAAGATACAAATACCGCTTCCGTCACTGGAAGAACAGAAGAAAATTGCCGAGGTTCTAACAGTAGCTGATGAAGAGATAACACTTTTGGAGCAAGAGTTAAAACAGCTTTATCAGCAGAAGAACGGACTTATGCAACTTCTCTTGACGGGAAAGGTCAGGGTTCAGGTTTGAATTGAGACTTGGCTTTTACTCTGCGCTAACACATAGGAGGGTGGTAAGATGCCACTGGCAGAGGATTTCAATGAAGAGAATATCAGTCAGATACCAGCAATTGAAGTCTTACGAGGGCTGAAGTACACGTATCTACCTACGAAAGAAGTAGAAAAGATGCGGGGTAACTTGCATCAAGTTCTCTTACGAGAAGTTCTTGAACAGCAACTTCGAAAGAACACTTATGAGTACAAGGGTGTTACCTACAAGTTTAGCGAGAAGAACATTCAACAGGCAATTCGTGATTTAGATGAACCGTTGACGGACGGACTCGTCAGAACTAACGAGAAGATTTACGAGTCGCTGATGTTGGGGAGGAGCTACTCGGAGAACCTCCCCGATGGCTCCAAAAAGTCTTTTTCCCTTCAGTACATCGATTGGGATCATTGGGATAACAACGTATTTCATGTGGCTGAGGAATTCTCCGTCGAACGAATGGACGGGCGAGAGACGATTCGCCCTGACATTGTATTGTTCGTCAATGGGATTCCGTTTGCCGTGATAGAGTGCAAAAAGGCTTCCATCTCGATGGATCAGGGAATCAGCCAGATGCTTCGCAATCACCGTAAGGATTATGCCCCACAACTGTTTAAGTTTGTTCAGATTATCATGTCCACCAACAAGAATGAGACCCAATATGCAACATGTGCTACTCCGAAGAAATTTTGGACTGTGTGGCAGGAGCAAGATGAAGCATGGCTCCAGGAACAACTGAGCCGAACGGTTCATGACCGTCTTCCTACTACGCAGGACAAGAACATCATCTCGTTGTTCCATCCTGAACGGTTACTGGAACTGACTAAATATTTCATCGTCTATGATAAGGATGTCAAGAAGATCGCAAGGTATCAGCAGTATTTCGTCATTAAGGAGATCATTGACACCATTCTTCACGAGACGGATGAACATGGGAATCGTCAAGGTGGGGTGATTTGGCACACCCAAGGTGTTGGGAAGAGCCTGACCATGGTGATGCTGGCGAAATACATTCTGTCTGAACTGACCCAGTATAACCCGAAGGTGATATTGGTTACTGACCGAAAGAACCTGGACAAACAAATTCATCGTACTTTCAATCATTCCAGGCTTAAGGCAAGTCGTGCGACGACTGGAAAACACCTGGTCAGCCTGATCAACGATAACAGCGCGGATATCGTTACCACACTTGTCCACAAGTTTGACACCGCATCAGGGCAACAGCAAAAAATCCTATCCAAGGACGTGTTCGTACTCGTCGATGAGTCTCATCGGACACAGTATGGTGAGTTACACTTAAAAATGAAACAGGTGTTCCCGAACGCTTGCTATTTAGGCTTTACAGGGACACCTCTGTTGCGGAAAGAGAAAAATACCATCGTGAAATTCGGGAAGATGTTCCGACCATATACCATGGCAGACGGTGTTCGGGACAAGATTATTGCTCCATTACTTTATGAGGGCAAGATGGTTGATCAGACGGTTAACCGAAAAGCCATCGACCTCCGCCTGGATATGATCACCCGACACTTGAACGACAAGCAAAAAGAAGAGGTCATGAAAAAGTGGTCGCAGTTTGAACGGATTGCATCATCGGATCAGCGGATTAAGTTGATCGCGTTCGATATCAACGAGCACTTTCTAAAGCACTACAAGACGAAGGACATCCACTATACTGCGATGTTAGCCACAAACAGCAAACTCGAAGCCATTCGCTACTTAGAAGCCTTTGAAGAACTCGGTGATTTGAACTGTGCTGTTGTCATTTCACCTCCCGATCAACGTGAAGGTTACACCGAAGTCGATGAAGCATCGGAGGACAAGGTTCAGCAGTTCTGGAAGAAGATGATGGACAAGTATGGCGACGAGGACAATTACGAAGATAGCATCAAGGATGAGTTCGTAAACGGGGATGAGCTTGATCTGTTAATCGTCGTAGATAAGCTCCTTACTGGCTTTGATGCGCCCAATGTCTGCGTCTTGTACGTGGATAAACCCCTCAAGGAGCATAATCTACTGCAAGCCATCGCAAGAGCAAACAGGCTGTACGAAGGAAAAGACTACGGTTTGATCATCGACTATCGTGGGCTGTTGACCAAACTGGATGAAGCGATGGAAATGTATGCTGGAGCGGGACTGGAGAACTTCGACCCCAAAGACTTGAAAGGTGCCATTTATGATGTCATCACCGTTATCGGGGATCTGCGCCATTACTACACGGAGCTTGTGAATATCTTCATTCCAGTGAAGAACAAGAACGATGTAGAAGAGTACGAGGTTCTGCTTGCAAACGATGAACTGCGAGAACACTTTTATTCCGTTTTAAGTTCGTTCGGGAGAAACCTGGGTATCGCATTAGAGTCCGAAGCCATTTACAACGCTCTCGGTGCGGACGAACTCAATCGATACAAACGCGACTTGAAGTTCTACCAGGAACTTAGAAAGAGCGTGAAGCTCCGCTACAGCGATTCCATCGATCACAAAGAATATGAAGCCAAGATGCAGATGCTCATGGATAACTATATCTCGGCGGAGGAAATCATCCGCATCACAAATCCCGTGGACATCATGGATGAGAAGGGCTTTGAGGAGGAGTTGAAACGCCTCAAATCGCCCAGAGCAAGGGCGGACGCGATTCGAACCAGGCTGTCCAAACGAATCAATGCTAAGTGGGATGAGAATCCAGCCTATTACAAGAAATTCTCACAACGCATCGAAGAAGCCATCAAAGCCTATAAAGAGCAACGGATTACCGAAGCTGAATACTGGTCGAGAATGCAGGATATCATGAGGGATTTTCGCAAAGGCACATCGGGGGTCAATTACCCCCCCAACCTACGAAGTAATGTCAACGCCCAAGCTTTCTACGGCGTTGCACTGGAGGTGTTCCAAGAATCCAATGACGTAAGCGACAAGCAAGAATTACTGGGTGAGTTGGCTTTAAAGATTGACCAAATCATTGAAAGCCACAGCAAGGTTGATTGGCACGATAACACCGAGGTGCATAATCGGATCGCGCAGGAATTGGACGATTTGCTCTATGATTTCGCGGAAGAGTACCACTTCACGTTGACTTTTGACGATATCGACAAATTGATCGAGAGTGTGAAGACAGTTGCCTTACGACGATACTGACAAATCAAATGGTGTGGAGTTTCATCAGGTGGAATACGGGGATCGGTTGATCAAGTTCACGTTGGAGAGGAAGAACGTCAAAAACGTGAACCTCCACATCAAGCCTGACATGACCGTTGCTGTTTCAGCGAATCCGAGCGTACCCATGGAGTTTATTCTGGACTTTGTGAAGCGCAAGGCACCGTGGATTGTGAAAAATGTTCACTACTTCAGAGATGTGCAACCAGACAGTGAACGGAAACGGGAATTTGTCAGCGGTGAGTCATTTCAATTTCTTGGAAAGCAGTATCGGTTGCGGGTTGAAGAGGCACAAGGTGAGGGAGTAATGCTTGATGGTGGCTTCATCTATCTGAGGGTAAAGAACGTGACCGATACCGTCAGGAAGAGGAATCTCTTTGACCAGTGGATGAGGGAACAGGCTAATGGTGTCTTTTCTGAGTCTCTGGAGAAAGTGTACTTGTCACTACAAAAATACGACATTCCAAAGCCAGAAATTCAGATTCGCACCATGAAGGCAAGGTGGGGGTCGTGCTTAAGGGACTCCCACGCCATTCTTCTTAATTTCGAGTTGATCAAGGCTCCGAAGTACTGCATAGAGTACGTCATTTTACACGAATTGACCCACTTTCTTCATAAGAACCATAATGAGCGATTTTACGGTTTTCTAAGTGCCTTGATGCCCGATTGGGAGAAGCGCAAAGCCATTTTGGACGAAGAGATAGTCCGTGATTTGTAACCGATTCCGATTACTTAAGATTTATCCAGGACAATACAAGGTGGTGTCCTACTGTGTGGGCGGGAGTGATTGCATCTCTGTCTGGAGCGATTGTGGGATTTTTTATGAATTTTTGGATGGAAAAATTACGTAGATGCCGAGAACACACCAAGTTTCTTAATGGGTTGTATGCAGATGTAAATAGGTGCTTAGAAGTTGAGCTTACCCCATATCCAAATGAATTGTTGAATAGGCTTGTATTTCCCTATTTAGAGGGCGCAATACGAGACGGAAAGATATATTCTCTTCGCGGCGATGTTCATAAGTACATTCTGCAACTTTTTTACCTTATAGATAATTTTCATAGATATTGTGAAGCGGAAATTGGCTTGGTTGTCGATGAGGCAAGGGCATTGGTGCAGACAAAAACAGAAGTCGCGCAAGTGCGAGACATCATTCGGGCAGAAGCATTGAGTATGTTGGAGAAATCATTCTATACATATGCGACATTAGCGAAACAAAGTTTGAACAAATACTATCCACGGCTCAAGCAGAAGGATAGTCTCAAGGGGCGAGACGTTAGTAGCAAAAGTTCACCCCTGTAAAGTTCACAGACTATGCTCTGCAGAACCCTTAATCGAACGCAACCGTCTGATCTAAAATCCTCTCTGGCGGACGCGGGTGGTGTGGCATGGGATTTGGAACGAGTCGGAACGAAAAGGTTTTGAGGTCGTCAGGTAATTTTGGGCTGACCATGTAAGCGATGGACGATTGGTTGGTGTGTCCTTGCGAACGGTGAAATTGGATCTGTCGCCCTTCATTCGGATCAATGTCTAACATCAGTTGCACTTTCAATTCTGCAGTTTCCGCATCATCATCCGTGTAGATATCCACGTAAACAAGACTGAAATCGGCATATTGCTCCATGCGAGTAATCTGATAGGTGACTCCTTCCGACTGTACTTTCTTCATCACAGAAACGATGCCGACCAAGTTTTGCGGTGAAACGGGTAGTCGCGGTGGGCGGCGCGGATTGTTCATCGCGGCGAACACCGATGCAATGACGTGGCGATCAACATGATATTCTTCGCACCACCGATCAAACTGCTCCTTTGTGGGATGACCGTTGGTTCCTTGGCTGATCCGAAGCCGCTCCGCAATGAGCTTCGCCAGTTGCTCGTCAATCGATTCCAGGCGATGGTCGTAGGGGACTCGCATCATAGGGTACTTCCTCCTCTGCTCCGTCAAAATCGTAGGTTTTAGATTATTGTAGCAGATTGTGTTAAGGGTTTGAGATTGTAGGTTGAAGAATAAGTGGATGGTTCACTGCTCTATAAAGTTTAAAATATAAGGGCAAGTCGAATCTCATCAACCTTATTTTCTTATCCACCTCAATGTCTTTCAACCTGTATCCCCGTCATTTTCGCTATACTAACCTTGACCCTATCAAAACGGACGCAGGTGAACACTCATGCTAACCCTTCGCAACACACCCAACCTGGCTGGAATCGAAATATCAGGCGACTATTTGGACCTGGATACCCTATATCTTGCCCTTCACACCGCTGTCGGCGATGAAGGGGAATTCCCTGCCTATGAAGGCGCACGTCTTTGCGTGCTCGGGCTGTGTTATGACCTCCGTCACGCGGTCCAAGGTGATCGGGAAGTGGGGTTCGTCCCCAACGGGATGGATGCAGACAGGATGAAATTTTTAGGACTCATCGCGCCTGAGAAAAATCTGTACTACAAAGTTAACGCCCTTTATCCAGAGATCCTGTTCGTAACTATCGCCTTGAACGACTTTATCCGCCTTTACGCGAAAAAGCAGGCGAAATCAGCCCCGTTTCCGCTCCTGGACAAGAAAAACCTGTGGGATTCTGCGATTGCGAATGTCAGATTGTTTCAGTCTCAGGTGATTAACTGTGTGAAGGCAGTGGTCAGTGAGGCATCCTTCAAGCGAATCACGAACCTGATGCACAAAGATTATCCCTGGACTGATGGATATGCGACGCAATACTTAGACTTGCTCAACATTCGATATTTGAATATTGGTGACAGAGAAGAACGGGCGAAGGCTTTGTCTACCACGGTCAAACGGATGGTCGAGAAGGGCAAGGAGTACCAGCAAGTGGAACAGGAAGTCAGAGCGATGGCGAGAGAGCACAATTGCTCTGTGGAGGACATTAGCTTGGTGGAGGATTATCCCGACGTGGAATGGTGAGAAAGCAAGGAAGGAATTGAAAGGGGACAAGGCTTTATAGAGCTTCGGTTCCAAGGCGGGAGGTAAACGACCGTACTCAGCTGTGGTTGCCGACATCTTATATCACGAGAGAAGGAGCGGCTGAACTTGTATCAGGTACTTACAGACCACGATATTGAGAAGCTTGTCTCAATGAAGTCGATAGTGAACGCAATTAAACGCACCTTTGTGGAGCAGGCAAACGGAACACTTGTTGCGCCTCCGCGATTTCGACTGGAAACGAAACAGGGGGACTTGGTTTTTACGGCAGGTGCCGCGACAGCGATGGAAAAGGTCATCGGATTTCGTGTCTATGATACTTACGCGAATGATGTGGACGGTCATCAGCAATTGGTTTGTGTGTTTGATTCAGACACAGGGGTGTTTAAGGGCATTGTTATCGGGAATCTGCTGGGTGCTGTTCGTACTGGGGCAATTGGTGGGGTCGCAATCAAAGCCATGGCTCGGAAGGATGCCGAACACGTCGCGGTTATCGGAACAGGTATACAGGCGCGGACACAGTTGGAGGCGGCTGTAGCGGTCAGGGAAATTAAGCAGGTTCGAGTCTTTGGTCGCAATCAAGAAAACAGAGAAGCATTTGCGGCTCAAATGATGAAGAAGCTGGATTTAGAGGTCGTGGCAGTCGATTCCTCAAAAAGTTGCGTACAGGGAGCCGATATCGTCATATGTGCCACTAATAGTGGAACGCCAGTCTTCGATGCGGAATGGCTTGAGCCAGGAGTACATATCAACACGGTCGGTCCAAAATCAATAAAACGCCATGAGGTACCAATGGAACTGGGAGCACGCAGTTCGGTGATTGCGACGGACTCCATAGAGCAACTCAAAGCCTATCCAACGCCACATTTTCTGGTCGGTACACCCGATGAAGAACGGGTCATACAACTAAGGGACGTTGTTACAGGGAAAATTCCTGGGAGAAAGGGTCAAGATGATATAACCCTGTTTTGTTCCGTGGGTCTGGCAGGGACAGAAGTGGTTGTCGCGAATGAAATCATGAAGAAGGTATCTTGCAGGGAGTAGGGGCAAGTTAATCATCAGGAGGTGTGATTCTATTATGGCAATGGAAACTTACGACGAGGTATATAGTAAGCCAGAGTTTTATTGGGGACAGGAACCAAATAATCTGTGTAAACGTGCCGTTAAATTGATTGAAGCCAAGGGAAAAGTAATCGATTTGGGCTGTGGAGAGGGTAAAGATATGATCCATTTCGCACGAAATGGATTTGATGCTGTGGGCGTTGACCTTTCAAAACCTGGGCTACAAAAGGCGGAGAAATGGGCAGAAAAAGAGGGTTTGCAAGTCGCCACAGTGCAAGCAAACATCAATGAATTCAACTTGACGGCAATGTTTGATGTCGTGTATTCAAGTGGGACGCTCACCTACATAGTGCCAACTTTGCGGCATGATATGTTCATGAATTACAAGGAGCATACCAATGTCGGGGGATTCAACGTATTCAATGTATTTGTTGAAAAACCGTTCATTGAAACGGCTCCAGACTGGGGAACGGACGAGTATTTTTACCGCTCTGGGGATTTACTCAGCTTTTACTGGGATTGGGAAATCATCTCGTTCGAAGAGGTCATTTTTGATTGTAACTCCAGCGGAGTTCCACACAAACACGCGATGGATGTCATGATTGCACGGAAAACCAAGTGATAACACCTGTATCGATGGTAAGGAGGGCTTAGTCAAGGATATTGAACGACGGGCTTTGGAATGGTATCGGGAGAACCATAAAAGTTGAAGAAAACGAATTAACGCTTCTTATGGTAGCCTTGCATAAGTAACGGGTTGTTTCACTGAGGAGTGACTCATATGCGCGTTGGAAATGAGAAAACGTATCCTGATTGCCCCGTAATAGTGAGAATAGTGGAGGTTGGCGGACTTACAAAATCCGAGCTTATGCACAAATTAAGACAGCAATCCGTCTTAATGAATGAATTAGCAGAGAGACTATTTGCCGACGATAGATTTACGACCTCTGATACCACGTACATCTTGCAGACTATTGAGCTAACCGTTGCTGACCTTGGCTTTCCTGATGGAGCTACTATTGTTCAAATCTTTAAAAGAGCGAACGATCTTGGTTTGCAATTATGTCCGCTTGAGTTGGGACCTCACTTACGACTGGTGTATCTCGACCAGCCTGAAGGTTCCTTGGGGCATCCTTTACAGACAAATCAAGCTCCATACGGGTCTATCACCATAGCTTCCGATATACTGACTGAAAACGTTGACTTTCCAAAGGGATTTTACCTTAGACGAATTAACGGAGTGTTGTGGCTACGCGGATACCGTGCTGACCATCTACACGTGTGGAATCCTGATGATCATTTTATCTTTTGTCAATCAAAAGAGTCATTGAATAAGTGAGTATTACCAGAGGTGTTCAATGGAGCAAAGATTCATCATGAACGTCTCTCTAAAAATCTATAAACATCCAAGACACAGCACAATTGAACGCCGCATGCATTTTTTACTCGATACACATAAGTACCTGAACTTTACACGGAGGTGCATCATGTCCGACGACTTTTACTACGAAGAGGCTTTAAACGGGGGAAATTAGTCGAAAAAGTCATGGCGAATCCCGATGTACTGGCTTATCATCACGAGGGGTGAGAGGGGGTCTAAAGGTGGAGATCGGAGGTATCAATCATCTTCTGTTTTCCGTCTCGGATCTTGAGAGGTCAATCAAGTTTTACCAGGATGTGTTTGGGGCTAAATTATTGGTTCGAGGGAGGAAGTTGGCGTACTTTGATTTGAACGGAATGTGGTTAGCGTTGAATGTTAAAGAGGACATTCCGAGAAATGAGATTCACAAATCGTATACACATCGCTTTCTCTATCAGTTCCGACGAATTTGATTCAGTTGTTCAGAAACTACAGGAATTAGGGGTAAATATCCTGCCTGGACGGATGCGCGACGAACGCGACAAGCAATCCGTTTACTTCACCGACCCAGACGGTCACAAGTTTGAGTTTCATACTGGGACTCTGCAAGATCGCCTGGATTACTATCGGGAAGCGAAAATGCATATGCAGTTTTTTAGTGAACGGACTGTAGGGAGTGAGTGCCCAATGAAGCTGGTGGGAAACAACATTTATCTAAGGTTTTTAGAGGAATCAGATGCCACCGCAAAGCTGGAACTGAACCTTCGAAATCGCGCCTTTTTCGAGACTTACCTGACGACACGAAGCGAGGACTTTTACACTATCGAGTATCAGGTTAACTCAATTAAATCCAGTATCGCGAAAATGGAGCAAGATAAAGAGTATGTATTTGGCGTGTTTCTAACCAGTACGGATGACTTGATTGGGATTGTCTCATTAACCGAAGTGGTTCGCGGTGCGTTGCAATCCTGTTGGTTAGGGTACTCGTTGGACAAGGCTTACAATGGACGTGGATACACGACGGAAGCTGTTCGACTTGTTGTAGACTATGCGTTCCAGGTTCTAAAGTTTCACCGAATTGAGGCGGGTGTAATGCCCCGCAACACAGGTTCAATTCGAGTTTTGGAGAAGTCGGGATTCGAAAAAGAAGGTCTTTCCAAGAAGAACGTCCTCATCAATGGAAAGTGGGAAGATCATCTACATTTCGCAATCGTGAATCCTGACGATTAGCCACATGGATGGGATGGGTGAGCACAACGATGAACGGGAAAGTATGCCCCATTTGCGGAGGGGATAATGACTGCGGCAATGTTGCTGGCAAACCGCATGGGACGTGTTGGTGTGACCGCGAGTTCTTCCCCAAGGAGATATTCGACAAAATTCCATCCACGGGGTCAGAGAAAACGTGTATTTGCCAAAACTGCATTGAAAATTTGAAAAGTAGCATTTCAACTTAAAACGGTGCATGATAACATGGGGTTAGAGGCGATACGATGCTGTTTGGAAGGCAAGACGACGAAGGTGTTCTTATTTGGGTGAGGTGAGACAGATGTTTTATCAACCGTTGTTTGAGAACGACGTTCCCACCCTTCGCTACTGAGCGAAGGAAATTCAATACGAGTTCCCTTCGCCAGTGGACAAATAAGTCCTAATATGCGGAGGGATTGATGTGAATTCACGGTATTTAGGCGGACTATACATGGCACTCGCCGCAAGCATTTGGGGTGGTATGTATGTGGTCAGTAAGGTGTTGCTACAAAACATTGAGCCACTTGCTTTGTTGTGGATTCGATATGTCGTAGCTCTCTTCTCATTGGCTATTGGCATCGTTGTGACAAAACACTCATGGAGAGTTTACTGGCGGCATGTTCCACTGGTTATCGTCATTGGTGTCGTTGGTTACGCGGTCTCTATATGGACGCAATTTCTCGGAACGAAGCTTTCTACTGCGCAGATGGGTGCCATGATTACATCCGCAACACCAGCCTTTATGGTTGTGTTCGGTCGGATTCTGTTGAGTGAAAGGATAACGCTTCGAAAGGCGATATCGGTTGGGCTTGCGACAATAGGAGTCTTGTTGATTGTTGGGATTGGCAGGTTTAGCCACTCCTATCAACTGGGCGGCGTTATCTTATTCATCGCCGCGTTGACATGGGCTTTGATGTCCGTTTTTGTCAAACTTGTGCCAAGCGGTTACTCCCAACTAACTGTCACCTTGTATGCAATACTGGTTGCAACCGTGTGCATTACACCGACAGCCGTGAAGCAAATCGTTCATGTGTCGCCAAGTATATGGTTACAGCCGAGTCTGTGGGGTGGAGTTCTCTATTTGGGAGTCGTCTCGACAGCAGGTGCGTTTTTCTTATGGAATAAGGGATTGCAACTGGTGGATGCATCTTCTGGGGGACTATATTTCTTCTTTCAGCCACTTGTAGGAACATTTTTGGGATGGTTGATTCTTGGTGAAGTCGTAGGACTTTCGTTTTGGATTGGGGCACTGTTGATTCTGATCGGTGTGGCGATTGCGGTGAGAGAGGCGGAATCATAGGCGACAGGCGGCGGGTATCCCTGCCGCT
Organism: Alicyclobacillus tolerans; assembly: GCF_900142255.1. Lineage (GTDB taxonomy): Bacteria > Bacillota > Bacilli > Alicyclobacillales > Alicyclobacillaceae > Alicyclobacillus_I > Alicyclobacillus_I tolerans. Next base: position 34,112 of record NZ_FRAF01000003.1, read on the forward strand.
CTATGTCTATCAAACATGTTTTCCACCAGCATTTACCTTGCCCCTTACAACTGATACAATGTTGATAATAAGAACAGAAGCAAGGACGAGACCCTATGAGGAAGTGTCAGTTCCCGCGCCGACCCCATAATGATTGTCAGACCCGCTCAGTCGAACAGACTGGGCATTTTATTTGTTCTTGACTAAAGTCAGCAAAGAACTGGGCGGGGACTGAAGGCGATAAGGGTTGAGAAGGAGCCAGGAAAGGACGGGATAGAATGTGGAAAACGATGAATTGAAAGAACTGCTTACGGATATGGAGGATCGCATTCGGTACGACATCCACAATGTTTCTAACCAGCTAAAGGAGATGCAGACCGAGGTTGACGATTTGAAACGCAAAGTGAGTACGCTGGAGGGAATTCTCCGCATCGTTGACCAAAACAACGCGGCGGCTCTATCTGGTATTCGAATTGATATCGCGTTAATCAAAGGAGAATTGGGAAAGCAGGGAGGGCATTGAGAGAAGAAGATATTTCGGTGTATTACAAGGAGTGGAAAGTGTGACCAGGGTCACGCCAAATGAGAAACAGACCTATTATACTGACTATTGGTTAGAAGTCGAGAGGAACTCTGGGACTGCGTATCAGCCGTGTTGAGTTAGGGAGTTACGTTCGTCCGCCATTAGACAAAAGGGTTCAAATGGACTATTGACTCGGCTATTCAAAAGATTGATTGTGATTCCATACAAATATACGCCTGCGGCTTGGGGTGGGGAGATTCATCATGTCTGGGTGCATTGACATTATCGAATATCTACGGAACAAGATGGTACATATGGCGGAAGCACGCCGCGACTTGGGGAATCCTGACGTTGTGCGAATCAGCCAACGGCTGGACTTGTTTATCATGCAAGCACAGAAGAAAGGAATGGCGGGCAATGGCGATGGTGAGCAAGCGCAGATTGTGTATGATGAGTCAAGTGTAGAATTGGCGAGAGGATAAGGGCAGGGAAGTAGCGGCTTGGGTTCGAGGGACGCGTAACTTCATTTTGTACTGCCATTTCCAAATTCCAATTCACCAAGTCGCCGCCTTGGAGCAAGTTGGGGGAGCCATATTCAATTCAAAGTTGCCAACATTGTGGTTCAACATCAGAAGAAATGGGTAACATGTGGCGTGAAATCGTATAAAGTTGCTGAGATGTGAACGCGAAAACGCCGAAGAGAGCCATTATCGACTCCCTTTGTTGGCTGTGTTGTGGCTACTGTATTTGTCTATCCCTAATACCCATAGCTCCCTTGCTAAAATAGTGAATTGATAAGGTCTTCCTCCTCGCTGGACAAGGACTCCAGTTTGTCCCTTTCAACCTCGATTCCGTCGCCCTTCTCAATCAAGTTCCTGTTTTTCAGTAGTTTGAGCAGAATTGTTTCCACTTTTGCCTCGAAATCGTCCGAATGTGCCCCGATTTTCATATCTGTCATCACCAATTGGCAGATATATGAGCTAATGTTCTCTTTGCCCTTCAGCCATTCGTAAACGGGGAGGTACTCTTCTCTAAAACTGATGGATATTTTCGGGGATTTAGGCAAGGTTCTTCGCCTTCATGATCGCGAGATAGGACAGCACATTTCCGAAAGAGCCATTGGGATCGAGGATTGCGTTGGGATACTCCTGCTGGATAACTTGCTGAAGCATGACACTACCTCCCCCAGTAAAGACCAATTCATCGATGTTCGTAAATGTGATGCCACGGCTCTTTGCAAAACTGATGATCTCGTTCAGGTGAGCTTTGAGAATACGTTGGATGAGCATTGGGCTATTTTCAAACCGTTTCCCATTCACAGATAAGTAGCCGCGTTTTAGGATTACCTCCGCATCGTCCGCGCTTATTGTCACTCCGTATTCTGAGGTTAACGTCTCCGCTACTTTCGCTCTGAGCATGGCTATACCCTGATTGGAGAGAAAGCTCCCTGCCAAGGAAGGTCGAAGCGAGTCTGTCTGACAGAAATTTACGTTCAAACTGCCAATGTCGAAGATGATACATCGTTTGCCCCTATACAAGCTGGGGTTCGCGAACATCGGAGTCCCTTCGGGAAGTGCCAGAACAGTCTCGATGCGAAGTAGAATGGCAGGGCGATTGTTAATTTTAAGCGAAACAACTCGTTGGTCATTCTGAATGAACTGCTCAAAATTAGATTTTAGCTTTTGATTTTTGTGAATCGAGATTGGCGCATTTACGGAGAGTTTCAAATTCACAAGGCCCCGACTGGAAAGACCTGCTTTTTCAATCGCAAGCCCACATGCAAGCAATATACAGGTGCGATGGATGGGATTTTGCTTACTTAGGTCGTAGTCAAATTTCTCCTCGCTGATCATGTCCCCCACGAGGAAGGTCTGTCCTCCAAGTTCCAGCAGATAGTTATTGGGCTGAAGCTCCATCCCGAAATGTTCCACCTCCTGAACCAAGGTTCGAAAGCTCATCTTCTGCAATTCTCCGTTGGCGAAGAAAGCGAATTTGGTTGAACTCTTTCCTGAATCAATTGCCAAGCTAAGTTGTGTTGTCATAGAAAAACCTCCTCTTTGAATTAGTCCCTATATCATAGATGCTCGTCCGTATTTGATTCGTATAGATGCGACGAATCGTGTTCGAGCAAGGAGAAAGGCGCGAAAGTTCGTGTTTTGGACTGATAGGGCAGAAAGTGTGACGCGGGTTTTCTTGGGGTTAAGAAGCAAACGCCATTGGAGTTGACTGGGGTTAATGCAAAAAACCTCTTGACAATGGGCAACGACGGTATTAGTATCGCTCTACGACTTCAATCAGAAGTCACTTTTCCCCATCGTTCATCACAAAGCTGGTTTACGTGTTGGGGTGCTGTTTTCAAATTCTTTCACTTGTAGCCCTGGGACGAGTCTGTCCTCTGGGCACTTGAAAGAATTACGGGCACCTTGACAACTTAAACCAGCTTTTTTGCGTTGCGCCCGTAGTCACCTGGGGACTGGAATGCACGATTCCTGCACTGTCCAGGAGACAACAAACCAGTACGAGAGCGCACAAACCAACGAAAGGGGAAATGGTTATGGCAACAAAGCATGAGGATTATTTCGAGGAATTGCGAGTGCAGATTATGAATCCAGATAGATGGGATGCAGAACGTTTCATTGTATTTGACCACGAACCAGGATTGGGAAAAACGATACACGCCCAGAGATTTGTAGGTGAAATGACTCGTAAGCATCCTTATCGAGTCCTGTGGGTTCAACCATTCAAAAAGGATGGTTTGTTGGATGCTTCCGCCAACGCAATCAACGAAACTGCTGGCAAACCTGTTGCCCTGGCTGTCGAGGGAGAGGACTTGAGGACAGGCAAGAAAAGGCAAAGCGTCATTGAACCTCAAGTGTTGGTGATAACCACGCGAATGTATGCCCAAGTTTGCAAGGGCGAACATGAAGAACTCATCAGGGGAAGGGATATTCTGCTCATTGATGAGTATCCCAACTTAATGGACGAGATTGTAATTTCTCGACGTGAGTTGTCCACTTTATACAGCTATAGCGTGAACATCGAATCGGGAATCCTCGATGAGATGCTGGATATGTTCCGCGACGAGTTGAGAAGGCTCCGTGTTCCCTCCGCAGAGGAGCATGGACATATGATATGGATGACGTTTCAGTCCGAGGAGTACAGGAAGTACAGGGTCGAGATCAATAAACTCGTGAAGTCGCCAAGGGTGAAGGATTGCAGGGAACTCCTATTGAAGTTTCGGCAACTTTTTAGACACGAAGCGTACTACCACAACGGGGCATTTTATACCTACGATGATAGCTATGATTACGTCCGATTGAAAAACAACATCATCTTGGACGCGAATGCAGATTTTTTCTATCCGTACCAATTATCAAAGAGGTTTGTTGTAAAACATCAGCCAAAGCTTTACGACTATTCGCAAACGACCCTTCATCACTACCCTGTCAACACAGGCAAGAAAGGGCTAAAAGATAGTCCAGCCTTGTTCGACCAGGTGGTTAAGATGGTAGACTTGTATGGACGAAAGGGCGTTCTCTTTGTTGTAGATAAGGAGAACAAACCAAAGCTCGAAGCGGCTATCATCAGTCATTACGGTGACGATGGTGAAAGGGAAGAGACGCTGGTGGATATATCACGAAAGCTGGGTGTAGAAATCAGCGTGGAGTACCACGGGAACCTGTTGGGGCGGAATGATTGGCGAACTTTCGACACCTGCGTCATCGTCAAAACGCCGAATTTTGATTATGGAAGCTACGCTCTGATGGCATACTTCTTTCATGCCTTGGATAAGGACAAGTCGTTTCGAAACATCGAGTTGTTCCGAGATGTTGAGGTAGAAGCCATTCGGAACAGCACCATTGCCGCTGAGTTATTCCAAGCCGTCAAGCGCATCAATCGCGATAACAGCCAGAAGGCAGAGATTTACTTGTTCTGCTCGAACGAGGAGGCGGTGGGCATCGTCAGAAAGCAGTTGCCTGGGATTAAGTATTTGCGAGAACCGTGGGGCGATGGAATGACCAAATGCCAGGCAGATGATGAGGGACAAGACGAGAAGAGTAAGCTTTCAAAGTTGAAGGATCTCATCCTGAAATACAAGGCGGCAGGCGTAGACAGCGTTCGGAAACAAGAACTTCGCCTCCAAATCGGATACAGTAAATCGGCTTTTTCACATCGGCTGAGTGAATTAAAGTCGTTCCTTGAGGAGCACGATATTATCAATGATGGGCAACGTTTGCGATTCCAGGTGCAGGGCGGCGGTAGTCAGGCTAAATCGGATCAGCATTCAAGGCTCGGAGAAGATACAAGAGAATTGGTCACGGTATAGGAGAAGCTGTGACGATACGCGGGGCGGTTGAATACCGTCCCGTTTTTGCGTTGACTGTCGTTCCTAAAACCTTCGCTATCGAATATCCTGTTCGCTATAATTGACGCATCTGAAAGGGCGTTTGTTTTCTTTACCAGGGAATTTGCTACACCAATGTTAATGGAGTGGTGTTCAAAGTTTCAATTCATCTGTAAATGGTTGTTTCCCCTGATGAGATGTTTCATCCTTCGGGTTGTATAGAATCTCCATGATAGTAGGAGCTACATGGTAGCCTGATCCCTCACCAGTTTTCATTTACAGCTTATGATTATCATCATGTCAAGGTTACAGTGGCTAACGATACTGCCACAAAGCTCTGTGGTGTGAATGGAGGTTTCTTCATTTGTATTGAATGATTTGCCATTGCAACAATGGGTAACTCGCTACTGGAATTGTCACTACGTACATTGATAAAGTGGTTCACGGGTTTCGGATAACCACTTTGTTGGCGTTTCTACTTGAGGTGGTGAGTTTCGGATAAACCATCATTGCATTTTAGTTGCAGAACAACCAGACCTCCACTATTGAGAAAAGTTCCATTGTGGCAGTGGTTTGCGTTCCTCAGTGCCGCAGGGCACAGTTGAAATCCATTGCGCCCAAGTTCCGCAAGCTACCAAGATGGCATCCTCGTCTCAAGAGCTTCGTGTGCCTGAAGAGCCATCTTTTGAGCGTCTTTTCCGTAGATAGTTATAATGTAACCATAGATTCCTGACACCCATAGGATGTGGAGATGTAAGTCATTACTCGTATTTGGAAAATCAGAGATAAATTATGACCAACCAAAAAGTTGTTCTGACTGAGAACCTCCACTATATATAAAATGTTTCAAGAACAACTTTTCGGTTCGGCTTTATCATAATGATTTCTGATTTCACTCTATGAACGTCCTGGAACAACTTTTGATTAGCATCGCTTTACTGGTTCTCCCTACATATCACCACTCCGTTCCGTTAACGACCCCATGATTTCCCCTGTCTATCTATCACTTTTCCCTATTTGTGCTCCGACGAGGTAGAACACGTTTTATGTGGTTGACCTACTTGACACCGACTATCATTGCATTAAGGCAACAAAAAGTGATGAAAGGTGGTTGACAGATTGACGAAAATGGAAGAGCTAAACGCGAGAGTGGAACGGGTGGAGAGGAGCGTGTTTGAACACTCACTTTGTCCCAAAAAACTCGATGAACTACTTGATATGCAAGGGGAAATCTCGGACATTAGAGAGTCGTTCCTCAATCAGCCCTTCACTGGAATCGCAGTGGAAGAGCTTGAAGATCTACGCTTCCGCATCTTGGAGTGTGAATTCAATGTCCACATCTTCGCCAGTGAAGCGATGTATCAGAGTACGGAGGAATCGATGCGGCGACTGAATGATTTGTACGAAACAGTGTCAGACGGAGGAGAGAACCAGTGAACCATAACGACAACGACGACTTTATCGCAAGAGATTATCGGGTACTGACAGTTTGGCAACGATCCATGAGACTCTGTGAGGATATCTATGCCCTGACAAAAAAATTTCCAAAGCACGAACTATACGCTCTGGGATCTCAGGGTCAGCGATCCAGTAGTAGTGTCCCCTTGAATATAAGCGAATCCAACGCTTTCCAGTTATACCCTCGCAAGCAGATAATGTTCCTTTCCAATGCACTTGGCTCTCTTCAAGAAACAAGATGTTTTCTGGAGTTGTCTTTACGTCTCGGCTATATCGACGCAGATACTCACACCAAGCTGGATAAAGAATCGGAAGAACTCATCCGCATGCTGGTGGGCATGATTAAGAAAGTCAAATCGAAAATCGCTTAATCCCATGTCCTTAACCTCCTCAATCCCTGCCTGGTTCTCTCGACAATTACGAACACCTGTTCCATAATCGGAGCAGGAGGGATCGGATATGGGAGAAGTCTCAGGTCTTGATCGGGAAGGCGTTCATCTCGATGACGAAATCATGTTTGACGAATGGGTCAGAGGGTGCGTTGCGCGGGAACGGGAGGAGTGTAGAAACCTGGATCAGGTCAGAGTACTCAGCAGAGATGACGGCTGGCAGTTTCCATCACCATTGACGGAGGACGCGTTCAGATTGCTGATGGAGATGGTAGTTGGGGAATAACTACTCATTGGTTCAAACTATCGGCATTGACAAATAGGGTGTTGACAGAAGTCGATATCCGTGGTAGATTTATTCCACACAGTTAATCATGAAGTCTTTCCCCAAATAGAAAGACTTTAGATTTAGCGAGTTTCCTCTCATAAATATGCTGACAAAGCTGGTTTATTTGAGAGGTGCTTTTTTACTTAGACAAATGCTTCACCAATGGTTCTATGGGTTTTCTATGCCCTTAGAACAATTGGATGTCTAAGTAAAATGAAAAGCACCTTTGGACTAAGCCAGCTTTTTTGTTTTGCCTATATCCAAAGGGAAGCTTTCAAACCCGTTCCTTGACAACTGAATAGCAAGGGTTACCCAACGCCGCTCCCGTTCGGTATCCCTGGAACATAACGGTTGGTACAAGGGAGAGGATACAACGTATCTTCTTTTCCTTATGCCAACAAATCTAATTTGAGAGGATGAAGAGAATGATGACAACACAGACGAAGGCAAGCTTGGAGAAAACAGTATCGACCCTGACGGAGAAATTGGCTAACGAAAAGATGGCACACATTGCAACCATTTTGAATGGCAAATATGAGTTAAAAATGTACGACTACTTCATGGGGTTGAATGAAAATAGCTGTTACGTAATGTTCACGAGTGAAAAGATCGACAGGAGTATTCTTGTAACAAAGAAGTATGAACTTGACGAAATGATTGAATGTGACGCTGAGTGTGAGGCACTAAACCTTTGGAATTTGTGGGTCGAATGCGGTAAGGAAATTTTCGAGATTGAGTTTTTAGGAAAAGAACTGACCACAGTAAGCTCAAATGATGAGGCTGTTGATTCATTTCTGAAATTCCTTCAAGAAAACTAATGCCATCTCAGGCGGGCACGCAGGTGAGAAATCCCCCCTGTCTACCCCTTTGGGGGGAGAGAAAGTCATTGCAAGGATTGAAGGCGGGAGTACGGCAGATGAACAAGGTCTGAATAGTCAATGCTTCAGATAGAAACCAATTGTAAAGGAGAGTTTTCTCATGAGCATGAGTGTAAAAGAAAAGGACAAGTTAGCAGTGCAGAAAGATCAGATCGGTCTGGTTTACGAGAAGATAAATAGTATTACAACAGTTTTGGAACGAAGCTACGGGATCAAGGCAATTCCCTTGATTGACTCAGCCCACGATGAATGTCAACTCGTCCTGCAACCAACGGGTGAGCCTGTCGGTACAACCCATTACTACGACACACAGGATATGCTCGAAGTCGATGCTGAACATGAAGCCGCACATTTGGCAGACTTCCTTGTCCGCCACGTCATCAATAAGTGTCAGGGTTAAGAGAGTCATAAGGCGGGCGGGTACGTTCTCAAGACGTATCTGTCCGCTCAAGCAACGCCTGTATCACACAATAGAAAAGCAACCGCCCCAGCATGATATTGAATTCGATAATACTTAAGAGGAGATGTTCACTATATGCGTGAAATTCCAAAGCGATTTTTGGACGAGAAGATACTGATTTTAGTAGAATATGGGGATAGCCAAGAAATGGTAATGGTTGAGGTTTCGGAATTTGATATTTATGGAGACGTGTTGAGGGGTGTTAAGGTTAGACCTGTTTCAGAGGATAGGGAATTCAAGCTTAGACACTCTTTATTAACGAACTATCATTTCTATTATGATTGGAATACGAATGAAGCAGGGTTGCATAAGTACGATGGGGAAAAGAAAGTTGATGTAACAATCGGAATTGAGAAATCCAGAATATTACAATCCTTTGTACCTGAAATTAAAAAATTGGAGGAAGCGTTGAAAGCGGAACAATGTAACAGAAAAAATGAAATTGAGAAGATTGACCCGAAGCGAATCCCGTGTTTAACGACGAATATCGAGTCGGGCTATGAATATGTCGTTAGGGCTGGGATCGTCGATGTTTGTTCGAAAAAGGAATACGAACATTTCGGGCATCAAATTACCCAATTTAGCCCTGAATATGAACTGCGGCTCTCTGATAAAATATGGGATGAAATGTATAGAACAAAAAACCTTGTGAAGTACGTTGAGGCTCTACGATGCAGTGAAGGAATTGGATATCATTGGGATACTCTTTATTTTCTTGCGGAAGATGAGTATAACATGGTGAAAGAAGAGTACGCTACTGTCCGACTTGAACTTATAAGAAGACGAGAAGAAGCTGAGAGAGAGGAAAATCGGCGATTTCAAGAAAGGCAAAAACAAGAGCAGTTGCAATTGGAACAATGTATAAGGGAAGCTAAGAGTTCTGGGCAAAATGTTCTGTATAAATCCTGGATGGCACCATGTAACAACCCTAAAGAGGAATGTTCCTTAGACGAAGTGTGTGTCTATATCACGCCAACTGGTGAGCAGATAACAGAAAGATGTCACACATATTGAGATCCCAGATAATGTTAAGAATCAAATATGATTATGGGGCTGGGTCAGTCAGTGTGACTCCAGCCCTTACTGTTCGGTGGATACCATTATCGTCTATTAACAAAACATCGATTATGTTTTGAAGCAACGCTATTTAATAGGAAGAAGGTCAACCATATCGGTGAGAGTGACGTGTTCCACACCGCTCCTTGCGAATAAGTCCAGCCCATATCGTTAGGTTGGGTATGGTTATCGCCAATCAACAGAACGATGATTGTGTTGCATTGGAGCCGAACCTGGAGTTAAAATTTGTCTGTGAGTGCAACGGAACTCTGCACTTTCAGTGACGGATTGAATGCAACAGAATTCTCAGCCGATTGAGGAGGGGGCATATGGAAGATCTAATAGAACAATTTTCAGTGTACCTCATTCAATCAGGCAAAAGTGAGAATACTATCCAGACATATGCCCTGAACGTCAAACAGTATCTCAGATGGTTCGCGGACACATATGGTATGGAATGTAGGAGACTGCATCGGGAAAATATCCTCGATTACAAAGCATATCTGCTAAATGTACAGAAGTATAAGGGCAGGCATCTCAATGCAAGAACCATCAATGGCCGATTGAGCGCGCTCTGCAGTTTCAACCGATTTCTTATTAACAAAGGGATCCAGAGCGATGTTGTTGTCGATAAGGAAGACTTCGCTAAAGTCCAGATCGAATATGCCAATCCATGCACAATCCAAAAGGCGGATGTTGAGCGGTTCCGTCAAATGATTCTGGAGGCTGGAGATAAGCGTCTGTACGCCTTGGTGACGATATTGGCATATGCAGGATTACGGATTAGTGAAGCGCTGGACATCAAGCTTTCGGATTTGAACTTGCAGATGAAAGAGCTTGTCGTTCGGAAGGGCAAGGGAGGCAAACAAAGACTCGTTTACCTAAATAGCAAGATTGTCACTGCAGTGCGAGAGTATCTAAGGACAAGAAGGGCCGATAGCGAGTACCTCTTTGCCTCTCGTGAAAGCGAGCGGGTTGACAGGACGGTGATCAACAAACTGTTCAAGCGGTTTAGCGATACGATCACGCCACACATGCTTCGGCACTTCTACTGCTCGCGCTGTCTTGAGTCGGGTTATTCGATTCACGAGATAGCGGCGCAAGCAGGGCACAGGGACTTAAAGACCACGCTGATATACACCAACCCAAGTCGGGAGGAAATGAAGCGGAAGGCGGAATTATTGTAGCCTTGTTTTGGGTGTAGGCTACTCAAAATATAATGTAATGGCGGATATGCATCTACAACCATTCATGGAGGTGGCTTGTTTGTGAGTGAGCCACAGAGACCAGCGGACAGGCGACCTAACGACGAGCCGTTTTTTGTCCCCAAGGTATGCCAGGGTTGTGGTGCGAAGTTGGTTTATTCCTACCTTTTGGATGCTCCAGATACACCAGAACACGAACGGTGGTACGGTGAGTTTGAGTGCCCCCAATGTAGAGATGGTCTGGTACTGGACGTACCGAAAGGCTATATTTAGCTCATAGATATCCAATTAGGATGCCTGCTGAGATCAACGCAGTGATCCTAATTGCGGCAACTTACGTAGTCGCTGGTTTGAAATAGTTCTATTACATGAGAATACATCGAATAGGCGAGCGTTTTGCCAAGCGATTCTCCTTAAAAAAAACGGAGATGCATCGCTTATAGGCAAGGACGCTCGCTTTTTGTCTGTAGAAAGGGATGTGATACACATGTCGAAACAGCCATGGACAAAAGAGAAGATGAACAAATGGATACGGGAACGCGGGCAAGGTACGGGTAAGGACTACGTTCCATGGACCAAAATCATCGACTTTCCATCAATGGGAAGAGCCACCCGCATATTTGGGGTTAAGATTCCGAGGATCTACCATCTGCAATCTGACGGTCAATTACGTTGCTTTCTTATATTTGAGTGGTGTGATGCAGTCGTTGATATCCGAGAATCCTTTCCAATGCTTAACATACTGGAAACGATTGATGACAAAGACGACCTCCGTTTAGACAAATTTAGGGACAAGGAAACTGGAGTTCCACTGGTGCTCACGACCAGTTTCCTATTGACCGTTCGAGATGACAGCGGGAAGGAGAGATTGCTGGCGCGGAGCGTGAAAAACGCCAGCGAACTGAAACGGAGTACCACGATTGAAAATTTGGAGATCCAACGCCGATATTGGCGTGCGAAGGGTGTTGAGTGGAAGTTAATAACGGACAAACAGATTCCCAAACAGTTTGCGAAGAACATTGCGTGGGTACGCGAAACGTTGCTGGACGACGGTATGGATGCTAATCAAAAGGCAGAACAAGCTCGATTATTGCATGATGATTTGATAAGACACTCAGATTTGAAACTCAATGACGTGCTCAACGCCTTCGACCACAGAGAAGGGGTATCTCAGGGGACGGCACTATATCTGTTCAGATATTTAATCGCCAAGAAGTTGATTCGCATCGATATGAATCAGAGTGTGCAGGTGGCAAGGAAGGTCAAGGATATTCTTCAGTGAAGGGTGGGGACGGCGATGCCCATGATCGTAAATCAGTTGTTTACGGACGGAAAAGGAAGGCTCTTTAGGATTGTTTTCATAAATAAAGTCACATCGATGGTGTATGTCATCGCTGTAGATAAGAAACTGTTCCCGCGCTCCATGACGTTTCAGGAGTTTGAGGCTTTTGTTGAAAACCAAGAACTGCGGATGGTTGACGACAACACTGTTCGGCTGGACTCCGACGGTGATTTGACCGATGTCCAGAGGGAGAAGCGCGACTTCGCATGGGAAGTTGTGCAGTATTTTTTTCAAATGGTCGAAGGGGAAGAGTATGCGTTTGTCCCTCGCTATCGTCAGGAAGCGATAAAGCAGGCATGCGAAGCGTTCCACATCAGCTACAACACCGTGAAAACGTATTTGGTTCGATATTGGTCGGGAGGCGGAGTCAAGAACAGTGTCCTCCCGCGATTTTCAAACTGTGGTGCGCCAGGGCAGGAAAAAAAGATTAGCGACAAGAAACGTGGGCGACCTCGTATCCGTGATGGGAATCATGGGGTCAATGTGGATGACAAAATGAAAAAAGCGATTAGGGCTGGGTTGAACAAGTACTATTACAGCCAGAGGCAGAACAGCTTACGGGTTGCATACGAGTTAACTCTTAGAGACTATTTTTCAACACGGCAAGTGCGGGACGATGGGACAACGTATCCAGTACTCTTGGAGTCAATACCGTCATACGCTCAATTTCTCTATTGGGCACGGAAGTGGAATGACCCGAAACGTGAGATCATTACACGGCGCGGTGCGCGTGCGTATCAACAGAGCAGTCGTACTATTATTGGACATGCCACAATGGACGCTGACCTGGGATGTGCCGACTTATGGGAAATCGACAGCACGGTTCTGGATGTATGGCTCGTCTCATCTTTGAATTCTAATGTGGTTTGTGGAAGACCGCGTTTGATATTGTGTACCGACGTTTTCAGTCGCCAGATAATGGGATTTTCGCTAACGTATGAATCGCTAAATGCCTATTCTTCGGCGATGTTGGCACTCGCAATGTCAATGACCAGCAAAGTCGCTTTCTGTGCTCAATTCGGAGTCAATATCACCGATGAGGACTGGGATTATTGTGTTCCAAATCGCATATTGGCAGATCGCGGAGAGCTAATTGGCTCTCACATCGAGAATGCCGTTGAACAACTTGGAATTGCGATTCAGAACAGTCCGCCTTACCGTGCAGACCTCAAGGGTGTCATTGAGCAAATGTTTCATCAAATTCACCTGAAGATCAAACCTTTCGCTGACGGGGTAGTTGTAAAGGGGAACCGCCCAAGAGAAAGAGGAGAAGTCGATTATCGATTACGCGGGAATTTGACATTGGAGTCGATGAATCAAATCATCCTAAAGCTCATTATTTTCCACAACAAACATCACGTTTTGGAGGATTACCCTCTGGATGCAAGCATGATTGAAGAAGGGATTGAGAAAATCCCGATCAAGCTTTGGGAACATGGTCTGAAGCATAAAAAGGGTCAGCTTCGGCGATTGCCACCAGAAACAGTGCGGATGGCGTTGTATCCCAGCGATGAGGCTACCGTAGGGAGTAGGGGTATATCGTTTAGAGGGCTTCTCTATGCATCACAATACACACTTAGTCAAGGGTGGTTCCAGAGAGCGCGGGCGAAAGGCAGTTGGAAGGTAAAAGTCAGTTATAACCCGATGGATATGACCCATATTTACATTCGCGATGAAGATGGGCTTGGGGTTCACAAGCTAACGCTATTGGAGCATTTACAGCAGTATCGCATGAAAAGCGAGCAAGAGGTCGAGCAAATCCAGGCACTCGAACGCGAGAGAACCAAGCAAAGCAAGGAGCGCGAGTTGCAAGAGAAAATTAGGCTGTTTGCGGAGATTGATAGCATTGTCCAGGATGCAAGGACAAAGACGGAAGCCGAGCGGGATATCACGTTAAGTAAGACGAAACGGCTTTCAGGGATCAAGGGAAATCAACGGAGAGAACGGGAATTGGAGCGAGAGAAGATGCGTGACAATCCGAAGGTAGAAGATGTTCCGTCGATTTTGACGTTCCACGATGATGACGGGGATGACCTGGAGCTATTCAGAACGGTTCAAGAGCGGAACTGGGGTGGTTCATATGGGGAGTAGGGTCTATTTACCAAATGGTACTGAGGCGCAGTTGGCTGTCTATTATGAACCTCAAGTACACGAATTCCGTAATCCGCTGATTCAAGCTTTGCCGCCAATGGTCAGTAAGCCCGAGATCATTGAGAAGATGACTCGCATGCCGCGCTTTAATGCCAGTGAACGAATGTTACCTGCTGAAATTCGGGTTCATTTGCTTCAACGCTTATTCGATGTGTATACACCACTCCCCATCAATGTCCAAGTGTGGGAGCTTATACATTCGCTTTTAATCCAGAGCTACGTGTCAAGGAACCCATTTGACGCGACCTATAAGCAATTTGTGTCCAGCACGGGTAAACAGATTATCGAACGGAAATACAACGTGCACACGACCCTTAACTACCGTTCGACTGCTTGCGCTGGCACCCTCATCGGGGTTTCGGGGATGGGGAAGACCACCACAGTAAATCGCGTTCTCAGCCACATTCCGCAGGTTATCATTCACAACGAGTATGAGCAACAGCATTTCGATCAGATTCAATTGGTGTGGATGAAATTAGAAACCCCATACAATTCGAGTGTAAAGGCACTGTGCCTGCAGTATTTTACCAAGTTGGATGAAATCTTAGGTACGAATAATCTGAAGAAACTTGTCTCCAGGAACCTTTCGGTCGATGCAATGGTTCCCTACATTGCACAATCCAGCAGGAACGTCGGGCTGGGACTTTTAGTTCTGGATGAATCGCAATTCCTCTCCAAACGTGGCGGTAGTCAACTCGTTGATTTTCTTGTGTCGCTGATAAACGGGGGACTCAGCATTTTGCTTATAGGCACCCCTTCCTCGTATGCACTCTTTGAAGGTGAATTTCGTATCGCACGTCGGCTAACAGGTAATAAGGAAATCTTATGGAATGCCATGAAAAACGACCAAACGTTTCGCTTGTTTTTGGAGGGGATCTGGCGTTACCAGTGGTTGAGGGACTATACACCGCTATCCAATGAACTGGTTTCGGCAATATTTGAAGAAACACAGGGGATATCGGATTTGGTGATCAAGCTTTACCTCTATGCCCAACAGTTCTCTATTGAGCGTGGCTTCGAGATGATTACTCCAGAAATCATACGAAGAGTTGCCAAAGATCACTTCAGGCTGATGAAACCCATGCTCGATGCGTTGAAGACGGGGAATCCTTATAAAATTGCCCAATTTGATGACCTGAGAATACTGGATGCGAAGGAACGGGCATCATCATCACATCCCAAACCGCCAGTTCAAAAAAGGACAAACAGTGTGAAAAAGGAAATGAAAGTAACCATCCCATCTAAACCAACACCAATTTTGGAGAAACCAAAGAGAAGCGTTGATTATAGGGATGGGGATTTGAGGAGATGTTTTCGGGTAGCGAAGCAAGAAGATGTTGCCCCTGAGATCGTTCTGGAGCGTGAGGGATACATTGACGACATGAAAGTATGGACAGAGGGTGGCAAGCTATGATGAATTTTATCCCGCAAATCTACAGCGACGAGTTGCTTTACTCCGCCCTCGCACGATATAAACGCATGTGCGGGATGGTGAGCAGAAGAGCATTTTTGAAAGACGTGTACGGAGAGAGTAAGATGTTGACCTCGATATTCTTCCCGCAGTATCTCCAGTGTTTACGGGAGAACCTGCCCCCTTATTCGAAGGTTACGGTCAATGAACTGGTATGGAATCATACAATGTTGCCATTTTATACCTCGTTTCTTTCTCAGGAACGTTCAGACAGTATCCATGGCATGATGGTCAAAGGCTGTGGTAAGAGCATAGAGAACCTTGTAGGATTCAGCGGCGGGAAGGTAAAACCATATAATCGATTACGGTATTGCCCCAGGTGTTACTCGGAAGACATGGATGAGTTCGGAGAAAGCTTTTGGCGCAGGCTTCATCAGGTTCCTGGCGTGCTGTATTGCCCGAAACATGGGGTATTGTTGAAAAGTACCATCGTGCCATCAACGGAGAAGTATGCAGACTATTGGTGCGCTGACAGTGATGTGTGTAATGCGGTTGTTGAAAATGATACATACGCAGAGAGGGTCAAGGAACTGAATCGGACGTACATACAAAATGCAATGTTTTTGATGAGTGGCGATTATAAGAAGAAGGAACTCCACAATATTGTTGATTATTATGTGGATCGGTTACGGGAGAGAGGGTTTGCTTCGCAAAGGGGATTCATTTACGTCCAGGATTTTGTAGATGAATTCCTTCGCTTTTATCCTTCTGATTATTTGTCGTTGATGCAAAGCGATGTGAATGTAACCCAGAAAGCGAACTGGTTGCGGCTGTTTGTCCGAAACAACGGTAAAAATCGTAGCCCGCTACGGCATCTTCTGGTATTGCAGTTTCTTGGGGTCAGCGCAGAAGAATTTTTTCATGAACAATCTGCAACGGGCAAAATTATGGCACGGGTGAACCACGCCCCTTCGTTTGATCTCGAACAGCGGCGAAAGGCATGGTTAAAGATTATCGAGGAGAACCCAGGATTGAATCGAAGTCAACTCAAGGAGATTGGGAAAGGGCTACACACCTGGATATATAAGCATGACAGGGATTGGTACGACCATGTAACGCCACGGGTTCGGAAAAGGAAGAAGCGTTCCCCAGTGATTGACTGGGAGAAGAGAGACGAAGAGTGTTTGACTCTGGCAAAACAGGCGGTTGAGTCTATATTGAATCGAGAAGGGAAACCCATTCGCGTGTTACCTGCAACCATTCGCCAAGAAATTGGTGTAAGGAGATGGCTTGATAATCCAAAACTCGTGCGGACTCGGCGATTTATCCAGCAGGTCACGGAAGACATCAACTCATATCGCATCAGAAAGATTAAGTGGGCGATTGATGAGCTTGAGCGTGAGGGGATGAGCGTGATGGTCTACAAAGTTCAGTTGCGAGCAGGATTCGGCGGGAATAATAAGGAACTTGCGAAACTGATTGTCAGAGTTCTGGATATCGGGCACTTGTCTCCTTAATTAGCTTTCGTGAACTACATTCCAGATCTAAAATTGGGACGTTAGCACAATAGTTTACTGATGTAGTTGTCACTTGATAGGTTGAGAAGGCGGGGTGAGTGTTGATAGTTATAGGCATAAATGAGAACAAGGGGTATGAATTTTTATGCTATTTAAAGCGATGGCTCTGTTTGTCGTGGCGGGGTTGGCCGAAATCGGTGGGGGATATCTTATCTGGCAATGGTTACGGAACGGGAAACCACTTTGGGTTGGAATACTGGGAGCAGTTATTATGGTTGTGTATGGGGTAGTTGCAACTCGCCAGGAGTTCTCGTTTGGTAAGACTTACGCCGCTTACGGTGGTATCTTTATCGTGATGGCTGTACTTTGGGGCTGGCTTGTCGATAGGAAAATTCCTGATCTGAGCGAATGGATTGGCGCGGGGATTTGCTTGGTTGGGGTATTCGTCATGTTGCTAAAAAGGTGATGTTCGGGCTACAGAAAATCCTGCAGACGGTCTAATCCATTTACTTACGAGGACTTCAAGTATGCAGTGAAAGCCCAAGAGTAAAATACCCGAAATGAAATGCGCCTCTTCTCGACTAAGCGAGGCGCATTTGTATTAAGGCGAAAACTAACAATTGTTTTGTCCAACCAGCACAAGTCCTGAGCTGGCTTCTGTACATTGGAAATCCAACGTAACAGCTTGTGTATGCGGAACCACTCGGTTTTCTATGGCGACCTTGATGCCATTGATGATTTGGACGATATCATCATCGTGCGGTTCATCGAGTGACAAGCCAAGTTTTGGTCCACAACAACCTGCTCCAGCAAATACGACTCGAATACCTTCTGACTGATGTTGTTGTAACAAACCATCGATAAATCTTTTTCCTGCGTCTGTGATCTGCATCATACCGCACTCCCTTCATGTACCCCAATGTTCTCTAAATACCGCTCACACTCTAAAGCCGCCATACATCCTGAACCAGCGGCGGTAATGGCTTGTCGAAACTTGTGATCTTGTACGTCGCCGCAGGCAAAGACACCAGGAATATTGGTTTCAGTTGTCCCAGGTTTCACGACAATGTATCCGAGGTCGTCGGTTTCAATCTGACCGTTCAAAAAGGAGGTATTGGGCTTGTGCCCAATCGCAACAAATATTCCGTCCGTCTCAAGAATCTCTGCAATACCCGTTTCGTTGTGCTGGACTTTCAGCCCCGTCACGCGATTGCCTTCCGATACGACTTCGACAGGCGTGCAATCTAAGCTCCATCTGATTTTGGGATTGTTGCGTGCACGTTCCTGCATGATTTTCGATGCACGCAGTTCGTTGCGGCGGTGGACGATGCGAACTTCTGACGCGAATTTCGTCAAGAAGATTGCCTCTTCCATCGCTGAATCTCCACCACCGACCACAATGATTTTCTTCCCTCTAAAGAAGAATCCATCACATGTAGCGCAAGTGCTGACTCCGCGCCCCACGTTTTCGATCTCACCTGGGATACCAAGCATTTTCGCGGAGGCTCCTGTTGAGATGATCAGGGTCTTTGTTTCCAACTCCTCCGTTCTATCGACTTGAAGTTTAAATACATTCCCTGAAAGGTCTACTTTGTTTACCCACCCACGAACAAACTCTGCTCCGAACTTTTCTGCTTGCTTCCGCATGTTTTCCATCAGTTCGGGACCCATAATGCCATCTGGGAAACCAGGGAAGTTCTCGACCTCAGTAGTAAGTGTTAGCTGACCACCTGGCTCATTTCCTTCAATGACCAGCGGTCTAAGGTTTGCCCGCGCAAGATATATGGCGGCGGTCAGTCCCGCAGGTCCCGTTCCAATGACAACGACTTGTCGCATGTTTATCCGCTCCCGTTACTTGCTTTTTGAGGGAATATCAATTTGAATAAAGCTCGGTTGTGCAGGTGGTGCACAGCAAAGAGAAAGATTATGGCGGGCATCGTCTGCACTCTCAAACTCGCTGTCTTCTTTCGTGTAGAAAATCTCCCATGCGTTTCCGTCTGGGTCATATACCCACACTTTGTCTTGGACTGCGTAACAACAGGTTGTATTCATCTCATCGATAAGAACTAAGTTGTTTTGGCGCAGACGTTCGCCCATCTCTAAAACTTCTTCGGTATTGTTGACCTGAAAACCCAAGTGGTTGAGTACGCCGTTTTTCTCGAATGGACGGACATTCAAAGAAAAGTGAAGGGCTGGCTCATCAAGTTCAAATTTGGCGTAGTTATCCTTGACCTTGGTTGGTTCTGCGCCAAAGAAGGCACGGTAGAACTTCAAGGATGCCTCTAAATCGGTGCAATTCACGGCAACGTGCATTCGTTTAATCGTCATTGGTTGATTTCCTCCTCTAAGAATTTCGCAATGCGTTCTTTAATCGCATCCCTTACTTCATGAAACTTCGCGGTAATTTCATCGTCAGATCCCGTTACTTTAGCTGGGTCTTCAAATCCCCAGTGCAAGCGATGGACATGTGGTGGAGTGACGGGACATTTATCATTGGCATCGCCGCAAAGCGTGATCACATAGTCGGCTTTGTTCAGAATCTCAGGGTCAATTAAATCGGACGTGTGGTGGGAGATGTCCACTCCTGCATCCTTCATGGCAGAGACGGCTCTTGGATTGAGACCGTGTGTTTCAATGCCTGCACTATAAACCTCAACCTTATCCCCACCGAGATGTCTTGCCCAACCTTCTGCCATTTGGCTTCGACATGAGTTGCCCGTACACAAGAAATAAATAAGCGGTTTGTTTGCCATGAGAAATTCCTCCCTTTAGGTTGTTGCCTTTTGAAAATATCGCTTTTGGAATTTGAGTGCGACGTTCACCAGTGCAATCATCACGGGCACCTCCACTAAAGGACCGATGACGGCGGCAAATGCGGCTCCTGAATTGATGCCAAACACACCAACGGCAACTGCGATGGCAAGTTCAAAGTTGTTACTCGCCGCAGTGAATGACAGCGTACACGTCACGGAGTAATCTGCGCCCGCTCGTTTGCCCATGAAAAAGGAGACCAGGAACATGACGATAAAGTAGATGAGAAGCGGGATGGCAATTCGAACGACATCTAATGGCAAACGAACAATCAAATAGCCTTTGAGCGAGAACATGACAATGATGGTGAATAACAGCGCAATCAGCGTAATCGGGCTGATTTTCGGCACGAAGTTCTTCTCGTACCATGAACGCCCCTTCGTTTTGACGAAGATATAACGGGTAATCGCGCCCGCCAAGAACGGGATACCTAAATAGATAAAGACACTCTTTGCCACTTCAGCTATGGTGATGTGGATAACCATACTGTGAAATCCGAGCCAATCTGGAACGACGGTCACGAAAATGTAGGCATAAACCGAATAAAACAGAACTTGAAAAATGGAGTTAAAGGCAACAAGACCTGCCGCATACTCCGCATTGCCCTTAGATAGGTCGTTCCAAACAATGACCATGGCGATACAACGCGCCAACCCAATCATAATTAGACCGACCATGTATTCTGGATATCCACGAAGGAACACCAGGGCAAGAATGAACATTAAAACAGGTCCAATAACCCAGTTCTGAAGGAGAGAAAGCCCTAAGATTTTGCCATTTCGAAATACCTGACCTATCTCTTCATACCGTACTTTCGCAAGCGGCGGGTACATCATCAGGATTAAGCCAATGGCGATTGGAATAGATGTGGTTCCAAATTGCATGTGATTTAGTCCGTTGACGAATTGAGGGGCTACATAACCCAAACCAATCCCAAATACCATCGCCGCAAAAATCCAGATGGTAAGGTATCGGTCAAGAAAAGTTAACCGTTTGACCAAGTGCTTTCACACTCCTTAATCGCACTGCACGAGCAAGCCCTGTTGTTCAAGTTGCCGTAGTTCTTCGGACATGTCGGGTAATTTCATAAGAGATATCCCAATTTCATTCAAACGATCACGGTTCAAGGAATAAAACACCCACATTCCCTTGCGTGTCTCCTTGACCAAACCAGAACTCTTTAAACGACTCATGTGTTTCGATACGGCAGGTTGTGAAATCCCGAATATCGGAACAAGTTCACACACACAGCAGTCACGAGTCTGAAGGATGGCGATAATCTTCAAACGAGTTGGATCTCCAAGGGCCTTCAATGCATCTGCAAGTTGGTCGAACTCCATATAATCACCCCTATAAACATTATAACCATATTGTCATTTACTTTTCAAGGGTTGTGCCATATGATCATGTCGATGTATGAGCGTTACTTTGGTGATTGCAATTGCCGTTATGAGGAGAGCCCTGGGGTGGAATTTTGGACAGATCAATACGTGTGTGAATGATGTTACCCTGTTGCCTAATCGGCAATTCCTCATATCATTGATTGGTGAAATGATGATGTGAGGTGAGTAACGTGAACGCGACGATTGCCACCGCTTTATCCGTGCGAGCCAAGTTCTTTCGCGGATTGGCTGACCCTTCACGTTTGGCATTATTGTTAGCACTTCGCCAAGGAGACAAACCGTCAGCATGTTGAGCGAGGAAACAGGTCTTTCTCAAAGCAACGTATCTAACCACCTGGCTTGTTTAAAGGATTGCGGATTGGTGCTGAATCGCCAAGAGTGGCGACATGTGTACTACCGTATAGCCGATGAAAAGATATTAACATTGTTGAATATTGCTGATGAAGTCGTGGCTGATAATACACAACGTATTGCTGATTGCGTGAATTACTGCGTACACGATAAATAACGGGGGTGAAAATAGTGGCTACTGCTCAAGCTGGTTTGCATACGACATCAGTTCGTAAAGGTGTAAATATCGAAATTGTATCGATCATCTGGATGGTGATTGAAGCTGTAGTGGCAATTGGATCAGGAATTGTTGCACATTCAATCGCACTCACAGCCTTTGGTGCTGATAGCATCATTGAACTTGTCGCGGGCGGTGTATTGTTATGGCGTTTGACCATTGAAGCACGCGGGGCGAGTCTTGCACGGGTGAAACGGGCAGAGAAGAGATCTTCATGGGTAGTCGGGATTGCCCTCTTATTGCTGGCGGTTTATATCGTTGTGGAGTCCCTGGTTAAGCTCTTTACACACCAAGGAACAGAAACGAGTTTCACGGGTATCGGTTTGGCGATTGCTTCTGGGATTATCATGCCGTATTTGTCACGGACGAAAAAACGCATTGGCTCTGAAATTGGCAGTAAGGCACTTCGTTCAGATGGATCATGTAGTATGGTATGTGCTTATATGTCGTGGATTTTATTGGCGGGTGTGATATTAACGGCATTGCTCGGTTGGTGGTGGATTGACGCTATCGCGGCACTGGCACTTGTGTATTACGTCGTCAAAGAAGGTTGGGAAGCAGTACAAGAAGCGCGTGGTAAAGAGGATGCATGCGGTTGTGGATGTTGCCATGATTGAGTGTTAGACAAGACGAAGGAATTTTTTAACGTGATCGTTGTTATGGCACGGCTGTGCTATACATTGTCCCATTATGAATACTAAACAACCACGGGTATAGGACCCGTGGTTCATTGGGTGATCGGTCGTTTTCATGTACGCTCGACAGGTAAACCTGTTTTGTTCCAATCCACGAATCCACCGTCAATGGCGATTGCTTTGAAGCCGTTCTCTTGAAGGTATTGGGCGGCTCGTTCTCCGCGTGAATTCCCGCGATGACGCATGTTGCAATAAGGGATAATCTGTCGATCTTTTGGTATTTCAGAGAGCCGATTAGGCAGGTCATCAATCGATATGTTGATGGCACCTGGGACATGTCCTTCGTTGTATTCATCTGACGAACGAACATCAATAACTAAAGGTCGATCATCCGAATTAAGCTTTTCCTGCAAATCAACAGGTTTTATGAATTCAGTCATGGTTTATCCTCCAAACAACTGTATGTGTTCGTTAAAGCGTAAACCAAATCCCAGACAGTTTCGCAAGCAAAAACGTAATGACAATACCTGAGATTGGGGCAATGATCCATCCCTTAACAATATTTGAGATTGCCTTCCACTGAATCGTCCCATTTCCTCGCGCTATGCCTGCGCCCATCATAGCACCAACGAGAGCTTGATTCATTGACGTGAAGAAACCGAAGGCGACTGCTAAGAACACGACAACAGCCTGAACCAACTGCGCCGCACTTGCCATCGAAAGGTCTACATGCACAACGTCGAACGCAACTTTTTTCAACAGTGGTTTACCCCACGTAAGAACACCAATAAATAACCCGATTCCACCGATTAAACCAGCAATCCATACATTGAACAGGTGTGTCATGATAAAGACTCCCGTTGCGTTAGATACATCGTTGGCTCCCATTACAAACGAAGCTACCGCTCCGACCGTAACAAGAATCACGCTCAGTGTACGAATGACAGCCATTTGCTTTTCACGCTGACTCGGTTTGAACCCTACAATGCGGTCTAATCCATGAGTGAATAGGTAGCCAAGAAAGAAAGCAATCGGTGGTGCGACTACCCAAATAATTGCCAGCTTCAAGATAGTTAGCCAATGGACTTGAATACCTGCACCCAAAGCCATTCCAACTACGCAAAACACGAGAATTTGAATCGTGGAAGTGGGGATTTTTATCGCTGTATATATGGTGGTCAACACAAAAGCCGCAATGATAATCACCAATGCCCCAACAACCGTCACTTTAGATGCACTCACAATGTTCAGTCCTACTGTAGATTCGACACGGTGACTTGCAAACACTGCGCCGATAAGAGCCAGAATAGCCATCAGCACGAGGGCTGGAACGAGCTTGATTGAACCCGACCCATAAGGCATACCCATGCATGCACCCGTGTAGTGCGCGCCGATACTCCATGCAAATGCGAGAACAATCACTACAAGAATAACCGCTTCAACGGACACCACTTATCCCTCCATGTGCTCCCTAATCTTTGATCTCTTTGAACAGTTCATATGCTTTGTTTCTCGCTTCAACAAGGACTTCTGCTCCAAGGGGTGTGGTGCTGTAGTATTTTCTGATTTTCCCTTCGACAAGCCGATCTTCTCTGAGTAACAAGCCTTGCTTTTCCATGGTGTGTAACAGGGGATAGAGCGTACCAGCACTCATGCTATATCCGTGGTGACTAAGCTCTTCCAACATCCACAGTCCGTAAATGGGTTCTATGTTCGCGTGGTGCAAGATGTGGATTTGTATGAACCCCAAGAACAGCTTTCTAAGCACTCGATCCTCGATGATACTCACTCCATTATCGAAATATGATATCGAATAACGATATCGATTGTAACATGAAGACATCTTTTAGTGTAACGGTGATTCTTGCGTTCGGCGGAAAGTCAGAGCGAATTCCAATCACCAGGATCGCCAAGCGAGTCGGTGGTTAGTCCTTGCTGGAAAGCATGTGAGTCAGATGTCGTAGACGAAATCATATTTGGAATCGGTAAGGGAAACCGTTGAGGGTTTTCAGATTCGGCGAATCAAATGGGCGATGCAGGAGATTGAAAGCGAGGGTCTGGACTTACAGTGGTGGAGAATCGTGAGGAAAGCTGGAATTCGGGGAGAGGCGGCGGAAGAGTTAAAAGAATATTTTAAAATCCGACCAACTGTGTCATGGTAAATGCTCCATGGGCTTGGCACAGGCTGATACCGTTACTTAGTTGAGTTGCTTTTTTGTCCGTATGCCCCTGTATCTACGGCTTTCACGTAACCATTCTTGGTCTGCACAGCGAAGGCGGTGCTGGTCGGCACATTTGGGATGGCGAGCAATTTTGTCCCAACGGGGAATGCGTTTGAAAAGGTTCCCGTTTGGGGCGTGGATTCAACATCGGAATAGTTTGTTACTGACCCGATTTGCTTTCCCACGGTCTTTACGGACTCAGATGTTACTTTGTAGATGTGATTAAATTCATACGCCCAGGAACTTGCGGATGTTGTGTGTGTCTGTGGCGATTGTCCTCCCGCCTGTACCTGTCCGCAACCAGGGAAAGAGAGAGTGAGCAAGGCAAGCAAGAATATCTTTTTCATGTGTTTCAAACCCTTTCACATATATAGACGCACTACAATATGTCGCGTTACATCCCTTCTTTCAAATTGTATAGTATTCTCGACAATTAAGACGAATAGATCGTTTGCTTGATATGTCCTGGTATCACACAAGTGTTCGTTTGTATATAATGAGTATATGAGTATTTGTTCATATAGGGGTGACGAAGATGTTAGAGATGAATCAAGAATCATGTTGTGATGTCATTCATCAAGAGGCAATTGACGATTGTACTGAACAAGACCTAACCGAATCGGTTGTAGAAGGGGTGTCTGAGACGTTTAAGGCACTTGCCGACCCAACGCGAATCCGCATTCTGTATAACTTATCGAAACGGGAGCTATGTGTGTGTGATCTTGCCGAAGTTCTTGGTATGACCCAATCAGCAGTGTCGCACCAGTTGCGCTATCTAAAGGCTTTACGGCTGGTCAAAAACCGCCGAGATGGCAACACCATTTACTATCGGCATGATGACGCGCACACAATGGGGCTTTTACAAATGGCAATTGACCATTCATCCCATGTAAATGAAGAAGAAGTGGATAAAAAATGAGCGAACACAATCACGTACATGCACACGACCATGGTAATGTTTTTCATTCCCACGCTCCAGCAGGAAGAATGAGACTTGCCTTTTTGTTGACGTTAATCATTCTTGTTGTGGAAGTCCTGGGCGGTTGGGTATCACACAGTTTGGCACTCTTATCTGACGCAGGGCACGTCCTGACGGATATCGGGGCAATCGGACTCTCCTGGTATGCGATGAAGCAATCAGAGAAACCCGCCAGTGAAGGTATGACATTTGGGTATTACCGAGCGGGTATTTTAGCGGCTTTCGTTAACGGAATCACACTCATCCTCATTACGATTTGGATTTTGTGGGAGGCATATAGTCGTTTCCAGCACCCTGAACACGTAACTCCCACTTGGATGTTCGTGAGTGCGGGCGTAGGACTGGCGATGAACTTGTATCTTGGTTTAGGCATGCGCCATGAAGAGAACATCAACGTCAGAAGTGCCGTGCTACACATGCTTGGGGATGCCGCCGCTTCCGCTGGGGTAATCGTCGGCGGAATCATCATCCTGTTCACCCATTGGTACGTCATTGACCCAGTTCTTAGTGTACTCATCGCACTGCTTATTGCGCGCGGAGCTTGGAAAATCGTTAAACAGACCGTCAGTGTTTTGATGGAAGGTACACCATCGGGCGTAGAAATTCCTAAAGTCGTGAACGCCATTACGTCAGTACAGGGTATTCAACATGTGCATGATTTGCATGTTTGGACAATAACCAGCGGAAGAAACGCATTGTCCTGTCATGTGGTCGTGGACGGGAAAATGACCGTAGAAGACACGCAGAAGTTGTTACGAGATGCAGAACACAAGCTGGTTCATTTGGGTATCGGTCATGTAACGATTCAAACCGAAGATCCTACGCATCTACATGACGAGTCCATTCTATGTAAGAACGATGGTATTGAGGATCATCATCATTGAAATGAGAGGAGTCTTATAATGTCGTCCAATGTTGTGTCTGTAAAGAAGGGCGTAAACATCGAGGTCGTTTCGATTATTTGGATGGTGATTGAAGCGGCAGTTGCTATTGGTTCTGGTATTATCGCTCATTCGTTATCGCTCGTTGCATTTGGTGCTGACAGCATTATCGAACTCATTGCTGGGGGCGTATTACTCTGGAGATTGACAATTGAAGCGCAAGGAGCAAGTCTTGCTCGTGTTAAAAAGGCGGAGAAAACGTCATCTTGGGTAGTCGGTATTGCGTTGCTACTTCTTGCCGCGGATATCGTAGTCGCTTCCATCGACAAGCTCCTCACCCATCAAGGTGCAGAAGCGACCTATATGGGAATGGGTTTGGCAGTTGCCTCTGGAATTATTATGCCGTATCTGTCACGGGCTAAAAAACAAATTGGATCTGAAATTGGCAGTAAGGCACTTCGGGCAGATGGATCTTGTAGTATCGTCTGCGCCTACATGGCATGGACGGTTCTTGGTGGAGTTGTTTTGACTGCCCTACTTGGGTGGTGGTGGATTGACTCCATCGCGGCGTTGGGACTTGTGTATTTTGTGGTCAAAGAAGGTTGGGAAGCCGTTCAGGAGGCTCGTGGAAAGGAAGAGACATGTGGATGTTGCCACTAAAATCCCAGTGCACGCAAAGCGGGTATTCAATATTGCATTACCCGCAATCGGAGAAGCTTACCTACAGAATTTACTGGGTGTCGTTGACACCTTTTTTATTGCTAAATTAGGTCTTGTCGCAATTGACGCAGTAGGTGTTACCAATGTATATAGCATGACGTATGTGGGTGTGTTCATAGCAGTTTCAGCGGCACTCTCTGTGTTTTTGTCTCGCGCGGTTGGGGCAAAAAACTTCGAACGTGGTCACTCCTCAATCTGGCATGGATTTGTCATTGCATTCATAGTCGGTATCATCGTATCCCTTATTTCCGTATTCTTTGCCGTACCGCTGTTACATATCATGGGTGCTCACGGAACACTTCAGAATACTGCATTTCCGTATTTTACAATCGTTCTTGGGATTTCTCCGTTAATTGCCTTATTCACCGCTCAGTCAGCGGCGTTTCGAGCAATTGGAGACACCAAGACACCTCTTCGAGTGGGGCTTGAAATGAACGCTTTACACGTTGTATTCGACTATGTACTCATTTTCGGGATCGGTTCGTTTCACGGATTAGGTATCAAGGGCGCGGCTTTACGGACTCATTCGCCTCTGGACAAAATCCCGCCACGTAGATGCAATCGCATTACACGCTTCAGACTTGAAACTTTCAGCTTCGCTCACTTGGAGTATGACCAAGTTTGCAGTTCCAGCCGCATTAGAACGACTTTCGATGCGCCTTGGGCAAGTTGTGTATTTCGGACTCATCGTTCGAATGGGTGTCGATGTATATGCAACACACAATATCGCAGGAACAATAACTACATTTGGAACCACAATCGGCAATGGATTTGCTGTCGCCGCCACAGCCACAATTGGTCAGACGATTGGAAGTGGAAATGAATTAGATGTACGAACGTATCGGCATTGGAGCTATATCGAGTCTGCCGTATCCATGACAGCAGTCGCCATCTTATTGTGTTTATTCAGTCCATGGATCGGATTCTTGTTCACCCATAACCAACATGTCATTCACTTGTTATTCATAATCCTTGCAATTGATATCTTTTCACAGCCTTTCCTGGCGGCGGTTTTGGTAGATACATCTGCTATTCAAGCAGGCGGCAACAGTAAATTCCCGATGATGACAACAATGATCGGCATTTGGGTCATTCGTACACTTGGAGTGTACCTGTTTGCATGGCACTTCGGTTTCGGATTACCAGCCGTCTGGGTTTGTATTGCGGCGGACAACGCACTCCGCGCAGGACTCTTTTTGTGGTATCGAAGGACCCGCAATTGGGTGCAAAAGTTGGCTTGATTCAAGGGGAGGCTTGATGATGACACTATCTGAAATACTTCGAGCCTGCCTTCTCTTTGTCGTTGCTGGCTGTCAGAAATCGGCGGTGGTTATTTAGTGTGGCAGTGGCTTAGAAATGACAAGCCCATTTGGTTGGGACTGGGTGGAGGCATTATTTTGTTTCTATACGGAGTGGTTGCCACATTCCAGGTGTTTTCGTTTGGAAAGGCGTATGCGGCTTATGGTGGTGTATTTATAGTGATGGCACTGCTGTGGGGATGGTGGGTAGATAAGAAAACCCCCGATCTAAACGAGTGGATAGGAGCCGTCATTTGCCTGGTTGGTGTATCCGTAATGCTTCTAAAACGTTGATTTAGTAGCTCTGCAAGATGATTTTTGCCAGAGGTCCGTCATACAGTAAGGGTTCTGGTTTATGGGGGAGACTTCATTGGTTGTTCTGAAGATGGTTACTCTGATTTTGTCGCTTGGTATGGATACACTCATGATGTCGATATCCTTGGGATTTATCAAAACAACAGGCAAGGTTAGAATCGCGCTCACGTTTGCTTGTGCAGAAGCAGTAATGCCTCTGGTTGGGTTACTGATCGGTAAAGGTGTAGGACAACTGATTGGCGACTGGGCTTCGCTCATCGGAGGAATTGTACTACTCTGCGTTGCCATATGGCTCATCTTCTTTGAAGACGAGGATGATGAGGAGGAGAAGTTGGAGCGGAACCTGGTCGGATGGACTTTAATTATTACCGCTCTAAGCATCAGTTTGGATGAGTTAGCCGTTGGATTCTCTATTGGTCTAATTGGCGTACCTGTAGTATTGACCATTATTTTAGTGGCATTGCAGGCTTTTTTGTTTACAATCATAGGGCTTACATTCGGGTCACGGTTGAAGCGTCATCTGGGGGAATGGGCGGAGAAATTTGCAGGAATTGTTATCGGTTTGTTAGGTTTATGGATACTGGTTGACGCTATTGCCCATCTGCTTCATCGTTAAGCTCACATGCTCACCCCTCTCTGAACATGAACATTTCTACGGCGTTTAAAGCATCCATGACTAACCATAGAGACTTTAAACTAATGCAGTTCGATCGCAACGAGCAACATCCCAGAGGCGACCGTTGTGCCATTCCAGAGCCGTGTGCGTAGTATCTTCCTGATGAATTAGCTAATACAAACGATTGACGTTAGTCAACAGCAACATTACACTTGATGTAAAGTTGACTAATTCAGTCATGTATATGGAGGCGCGTAAGGTGCTGGCATCATTTCTTATCTTCTTTCGCGAAGCATTGGAAGCATCCATGATTTGTTCAATCATGCTTGCGTATCTCAAACAGATCGGCAGGCGTGACCGTTTCAAGGATGTTTGGATCGGGATATGGTCGGCAGTCGCCGTCGCGGTAATTGGCGGCACTGTAGTTTTTTCGACGCTTCGAAATTATGATGGCTCCGATCTTCAAACGAAGTTAGAAGGCATAACGTACTTCGCCGCCTGTGGCGTTCTAACATATATGACTTTCTGGATGAAGAAACAAGGACGTAATATAAAGAAGGAACTTCATGCGAAGATGGATACAGCCATAACGACAGGTTCCATGTTTGCGATTGCGTTGATTGCCTTTATTACGGTCGGGCGTGAGGGCTTAGAGACTGTGGTATTCATGATTGCCATTGCATTTCATACAAACCCACTGATGTTGGCAATTGGGGCTGGGGTAGGTGTCATTGCGGGACTGGCGTTAAGCTATGTGATCTATGTGTTAGGGAAAAGTGTTAACTTAAAATACTTCTTCGATACCATGGGGACTTTGCTAATGTTGTTCGGTGCTGGGTTACTGGCGGACGGGATTGAGGCATTCCAGGAGTTAGGCTGGTTGCCTGGACAACATGCGCTTTGGAATACGTCGTTTCTCCTTAATGAAGACAGCACGTTCGGGGACATTATGCATTCCTTCTTCGGTTATGCGGATACTCCGACCGCATTGCAGGTCGTGTTCTATGTAGGGTTCTTGGCTGTCGTCCTCTGGTTTTTCTGGGGAACGGGGTTAAAAAAGAGACAAAGGCTCACATCAAAAAGTTAAATTTAGGAAAAGTTGTATCGGTATATTCTTGACCTTTTAAGCTGTTCGAGGAACCAGTGCGGCAATGTCTCAGAACTCCAAGTGGTCAGATAAGCATGTTCTGGTTGTTGTAAAGATACCGAGATAGTAAATTCCTTTGCGTTACAATACTCCTTTAGTTCGAAGGGGTATTTTTATTGCGTTGCAATATCCCCCTGGGGGGGATATAATCCGTTCAAGGAGGGATTGTTTTGGAGGGTCATGACCATTCACACAAAGAACGAAAGCAAGTCGTGAATCGGTTGGCGCGAATAGAAGGGCATGTACGAAGCATTAAAGAAATGGCGACAGACGGAAGGGACTGCCCCGATTTGCTCTTACAGATTGCCGCTGTACGAAAAGCACTCGACGGCGTGGCGAAGGTGATTTTGAAAGATCATTTAGAACAATGCGTCATGGCGGCGGCAGGTCAATCGAACCAGGAACAAGTGTTGGAGGATTTGCAAAATGCCCTCGACCATTTCATTCGATAAATAGGGATTTTGATTAACTCCTAATCGAAGGCTACGGAGACGCTTCATTTTTTGTCTTGTTCGTGGGACTATCTGCAGTGCTAAGTGTGTAATTCATGACAGATGAAAAACGTGTTGAAGGAATTAACTTAAAGGGAGCACCACGATGACCACTTGGAATTTGTCTGGAACTCACCATCATGTATTGATTTGTAACGGTGATATCTGCTTAGAACATGGTGGAATGGATGTAGCGAAAGCAATTCGAAAGGAAATTGCCCAAAATAATGCAGATCGTCACATTCACACGACGTTAACCCGATGCAACGGCAGATGTGACGATGCCTGTAACGTCATCGTCTACCCAGATGGAATATGGTATCGCAACGTCACCCCGAAGCTTGGGCGGAGAATTGTAACGGAACACTTGATCAAAGGCAATGTCGATCCTGGGAATGTAAGTATAACTTTTTCTGAGGAAACTGGATTCATGTTGCGGGAAGGTGCAAAAATCGGCAGACCGAAACCAGACAGAAAGTTGTGATTAAAAGGGGGATTATTCTATGTTCTTGCTCTTAGTAGCGGCGGCAGGAGTCGCGATACTGCATTCAATTCTACCTGACCACTGGGTTCCACTTGCTGTTGTCGCGAGAACGAACCGTTGGAGTATGACCCGCGTCGCACGAGTGACCTTCTTGGCATCCATAGGACATATTGTAGCGTCTATCGTTTTAGCAGGAATCATAGCGGCTATCGGACTTCGATTCCGACAAGTCATTGAGAATCAACAGGGTCACATCGTCGG
This sequence comes from Alicyclobacillus tolerans, assembly GCF_900142255.1. GTDB lineage: Bacteria > Bacillota > Bacilli > Alicyclobacillales > Alicyclobacillaceae > Alicyclobacillus_I > Alicyclobacillus_I tolerans. The sequence goes on from NZ_FRAF01000003.1 coordinate 65,985, forward strand.
TATTCTGTTGATTCTCACTGGTGTAGTGTTTTTAGTTTTGAGGTTGATGGGTAAAGGTGGACATAGCCACGAAGATGGTCACGGACACAGCCACGGTCACGGTCACGGGCATTCCCATCACCACCATCATGGGCATGGGCACAGTCACACCCACGACGATGGGCACGGTCACGCCCACGATCATGGGCATAGTCACGAACATGATCATGCTTATCCTTTTGAATGGGGTGGGATATACCAACTGTCCGCTGGTGAATACCACTTTGTCTTAAATAAAGGTCCCGATCCTGAGATGAAAATCGCTCTTTTTCGAGTAGGTGATCATTCTTCTGAATCACTTGCCCATGCTTGTAGCCATGGTGTTGAGGTCTTCAAAGGTTCATCCAAGCGTGTTTTAAAGGGTGAATTCATTGAACCGATCCAGTCACGATATGACTTAGTTTTAAGCGGTCCAGACAATTTTACGTTTCAAGTTACGGAATCTGGGTATTATGTTCTCTTTACTGAGCATCACCCAGAGGAATTTTCCGCGAAGGTGATACACGAAGGGACAAACATGGAACCCCTTATCCACGAAGAGTACCCGTCAGCACATGATCATCAGCATTTAGGTAAATCAGAGGACGAGCCAAAAACTCTACTTAAACGCATTGCCGCTATTGCTATACCATTTGGCGTTGCCGCATCTCCTGATTTAACCATTCTACCTGTTGCACTCGCCGCCAGTGCCGTCAGCGTTGCACTTGTTGTTGGCACATTGATTGTGTTTGCGATATTTACTATTGCTACATTCATGATTTTGACGCTCATAGCGACGAAGTTAGGCTATCAAATTAAAGGGGAATGGCTTGAGAAGAACGCTATTGCCATTAACGCAGTCATGCTTATGGGCATTGGCGTTGTCGCTTACGTTGGTTTTTGATCATTTAGAGCGAGGTGAAAAATTCCTATCATTTCACCTTGCCCCGTGGTTCCTGCTTCTATATCTTCGCAAAACGAATTTCTTCCCCAGTAAAATAAGTTCTTCCCTGAGTAAAATAAGTTGTTCCCTACAGCACGGGTGGATTCGGGTCAAAAGCCTGGATTCGCCCGTTCTTTTTGTGGAGCGGGAGCGACAAGCGGGGGAAACTCAGAGCAAAATTTTGAAGGAGACCAGACGCGAAAAAGCCCGATATATCAAGGATTCCAAGACCATGCCCGATCAAAAACGCGAAAAAATACACGACAAAATCTGTACTCCCTGCGCCCTCAAGCCCTTCTTTTCACCCTCGCGCCAGCGAACAACTTCATTTTACGCAAAATCGATGAATCTGGAAAAATTACGGAGAAAAACGGGTGAGGAAAGGCGTGATCCAGCGTAGAAATTGATTTGACGGCAGAAATTGGGTGAGAGGGAGGGGGAGTCGAGAAAAGCCAGGCGGGGCAAGGGATTTGGAGGGTTTGAGGCGGGAGATGGCGAGGGAAGAAATTGATTTGACGATTACATTTTAATGCCTGAGAGCGATGGGCGGGGGAAACTCAGAGCAAAATTTTGAGAGCTACCAGACGCGAAAAAGCCCGAAATATCAAGGATTCCTAAACCATGCCCGATCAAGAATGTGAAAAAATAATTGACCAAATCTGTCCTCCCTGCGTCCAAGGCCTGCCTTTCCTCCTCGCGCCAGCGAACAACTTCATTTTACGCAAAATCGATGAATCTGGAAAAATTAAGGAGAAAAACGAGTGGGAAAAGGCGTGATTTACGGAAGAAATTCATTTGACGATTACACTGTGTCCTTAGGGACTAGCATCCGGTTGAAATTCTTGACGATGAAGAATGTATGGGGGACGATCTAGTCTGTAATCTGCTTTACGGTTGTCTTTGTTGAGTTTATGCTACGATGGACCATATAGCCACTTCGTTGTACTTGTGTATGTATATCCGAGTTATTTACTCGTTGTGTTAGAGAGCAAGTTCCATAGTCCTAAGGTGTGGAATTGCCCGTGCGTATTTCGGGGAAGAAACTTTGTTTTGTCAGAGATATTCCGATTCCCGTACTGAGGACTCAAATGAGGAGTGGTCTGGATGATTGAAGCGGTTGTGTTTGACGCATACGGAACTTTATTCGATGTTCATTCTGTAATCGATTCATGTAACAAAATCTTTCCAAAAAAAGGGGAACAAATTAGCCAAGTCTGGCGACAAAAACAACTGGAATACACATGGCTTCGGGCGTTGATGAAGCGCTATGCGAACTTTGAAGATGTCAATCGAGATTCTCTGCGCTTTGCACTCAATTACCTTAAACTGGCGTACGATGAAGAAATCATCGAGACGTTAGTCAGTGCTTATCTGACATTACAGCACTATCCCGAGGTTGAACAGGCATTGCAGGCATTTCTTCCACGGAGGCTTTTCATCTTGTCCAATGGAACAAAAAGTATGCTCCAGGCTGTTGTTCGACATGCTGGATTAGAGACATATTTCGACGATGTTCTCAGTGTTGACCCTCAACAGACATACAAGCCGGACCCGCAGGTATATCAATTGGCAGTGTCGATACTTAACATTCCGAAGAAAAACATTCTGTTTGTTTCATCAAACGGTTGGGATGTCGCTGGTTCAAAGGAATTCGGATTCACTGTAGGCTGGATCAATAGACAAAACAAGACGATTGAGGAGCTTGGGGTGGCCCGGATTACATTGTTAATAATTTGCTGGATCTGGCGAAAATCACTTCAAACACATAGTCGAGGCAATAGTGAACATCGAAGGAGCTGCTTGAACACTGCTTATATGTTTCTTGGTTCCGATTAAGTGCGATTGTTGAATTTTTGAATCTGTTGTGTATGCGTCCGTTGGATGGGTTACATAAGGCTTAAATCAGGAGGTTCACCAAAAGCTGAAATCACGATTGCAACGGTGGAAAAGCATCAGACGGTTCTCAGAGCCATGTTGCAGCCATTGGAATACATCGATACTGCAGGATCAATTAATTGCTTTGTGAAGTAGATTTCAGACTGACAAATAATTAGTACTGTACAATACGGTAGTGGATTGTTCGACCCCAACGCATGCCACCGTAGTCTTGACAGGCTGAGGTGCCCATTAGCCATGACTTATTATGGCCTCAACATACAGCGCCTCGTGGCGCACCGATTCGTTGTGTCCACTATTTCAGCCGAACACCAACATAAGTTTGGTGGAGGATTATCCCAAAAAGATAGAGTGGTAGAAGAGCAGAAAAGAGCTTGGGATAATAGAAGGGATTAGAAACTTGAAAGGCAACTTTCGCGCCTGAAGGGGTGACTTCGCTTGTATCATGTCCTTACAGATCAGGACGTTGAGAAGCTTGTCTCAATGAAGATGATTGTGAGCGCAATTGAACGCACCTATGAGGAGCAGGCAAACGGAACACTTGTTGCGCCTCCTCGATTTCGGCTGGAAACGGAACAGGGGGACTTGGTTTTTACTGCGGGTGCCGCAACTGCCGTGGAAAAGGTCATCGGGTTCCGCGTGTACGATACCTACGCGAACGATTTGGATGGGCATCAGCAATTGGTGTGCGTGTTTGATTCAGATACAGGGGTGTTTAAGGGCATCGTGATTGGGAATCTGCTGGGTGCTGTTCGTACTGGGGCAATCGGTGGAGTCGCAATCAAAGCCATGGCTCGAACGGATGCCGAACACGTTGCGGTGATTGGTACAGGTATGCAGGCGCGGACACAGTTGGAGGCGGCTGTTGCTGTCAGGGATGTTAAGCAGGTTCGAGTCTTCAGTCGCAATCCAGAGAACAGAGAGATATTTGCGGCTGAAATGATGAAGAAGCTGGATGTCGAGGTTATAGCCGTTGATTCCCCGACAAGTTGCCTACAGGGAGCCGATATCGTCATTTGCGCCACCAATAGCGGTACGCCAGTTTTCGATGCAGAATGGCTTGAACCAGGAGTACATATCAATACGGTTGGTCCCAAATCAGTCATGCGACATGAGGTTCCAATGGAACTTGGAGCACGTAGTTCAGTGATTGCGACAGACTCCATAGAGCAGTTGAAATCTTATTCAACACCACATTTTCTGGTCGGGACACCCGATGAAGAACGGATCATACAGCTAAGTGACGTTGTTACAGGGAAAATTCCTGCGAGAAAGGGTCAAGATGATATAACCCTGTTTTGTTCCGTGGGTCTGGCAGGGACAGAAGTGGTTGTAGCGAATGAAATCATGAAAGCGGCAGTGGGTCAAGCGTAATGACTAACTGGGTTTAGGGGATGTGTGATGAGACGAGTTGAGGTAACGCCCTACAACGAGCAATGGGTTCTGATGTACGAAGAAGAAGCGGAAAAACTGCGCCGCATCTTTGGAAGGCAATTGATCGCCATTCATCACATTGGAAGCACAGCGGTTCCAGGTTTAGATGCCAAACCAATCATCGACATCATTCCAGTGGTACGTGACAGCCATGACATTGATTCATACATCCAAGGCAAGGAAACATTGGTCAAGGAGATTGAACAACGAGCGTTGGAATGGCATTGGAAGAACCATATAAGTTGAAGAAAACGAATTAACGCTTCTTATGGTAGTCTTGCAGAAATAAAGGGTTGTTTCACTGAGGAGTAACTCATATGCGCGTTGGAAATGAGAAAACGTATCCTGATTGCCCCGTAATAGTGAGAATTGTGGAGGTTGGCGGACTTACAAAATCCGAGCTTATGCACAAATTAAGACAGCAATCCATCTTAATGAATGAATTAGCAGAGAGACTATTTGCCGACGATAGATTTACGACCTCTGATACCACGTACATCTTGCAGACTATTGAGCTAACCGTTGCTGACCTTGGCTTTCCAGATGGAGCTACTATTGATCAAATCTTTAAAAGAGCGAACGATCTTGATTTGCAATTATGTCCGCTTGAGTTGGGACCTCACTTACGACTGGTGTATCTCGACCAGCCTGAAGGTTCCTTGGGGCATCCTTTACAGACAAATCAAGCTCCATACGGGTCTATCACCATAGCTTCCGATATACTGACTGAAAACGTTGACTTTCCAAAGGGATTTTACCTTAGACGAATGAACGGAGTGTTGTGGCTACGCGGATACCGTGCTGACCATCTACACGTGTGGAATCCTGATGATCATTTTATCTTTTGTCAATCAAAAGAGTCATTAGGGAAATGATCCAGGGAAAGTGTGATCTCATCGCAGTGGTCAAGATTCCAGATAATGCAGTATATACGCGTATATCATGTACATCATTTTACTTCGGCGTGTTTTCCGAAAATATCGTGTGTCACAACATTTTCCAAGCATTAGTGCAGTATTCATTTGGAACGCAGGATGAGGACATAAAGGATAAGTTCGACCAATTTGAGGATAAGCGTAATTCCTTGTTAGGTATATTTGAGAAACTTAAAAAAGCATATAAGGAGTGCATCAGATCGTCTGCTGTCATTCGGGAATATCCAAGCGGGAGACTACAATGCATATTCCATATTAAAGTATATTTTACGTCTACGGGTGGTTGAACAAAGTTGAAAGTTTAGTACAAGGAAGACAATCCACTATCCCTCTGAACCCGCCGTCCCTGTTCTATGTGTTCGCAAAATTAAATCCTTCCCCGAGGTAAATAAGTTGTTCCCTACAGCACGGGTGAATTCGGGTCAAAAGCCTGCTTTCCCTCTCGCGCCAGCGAACAACTTCATTTTACGCAAAATCGATGAACTTGGAAAAATTAAGGAGAAAGAGGGGGGATTGATTTGACGGTTACATGAGTATCAAAACTTCTTCGTAATAGACGGAAGAAATTGATACTACTAACATAGATAGTGTGGAATAATTTCTCTAAATGGAATTTATTGCAACCCCAGGAGGTGTTCAATGAGACACGTCAGCGTTGAGGAATGGAAAAAGCAATTCGATGATGCTCTGATTCAAAGGTCAGTTAGAGGAATGATCCATGCACTGCAATCCCAATCCACTACCCACGCAGGCACAGCAAGAGCACAGGTAAAACGTACTGCTATCTATACCATTGAAAGATATTTTCAATCCGAACTTGACACCCTCTTTCAAATAGCAATAGAGTTGTGTAAAAGTAAGAATTCGACTGCGGAAGAAATAGGTTCGCAATTGTTAGTCCCCTGTTATCATTTGGATCCATGCAAAGTAGAGCATGTATTGCAGGACTTAGCAGACAGTCCAAACTGGGAAGTTCGAGAATGGGTTGCAGACGCTTGTGGCTCGATTCTCGTGACTCATTTTGAAAATTTCTATCCCTCCATCCACTCGTGGGCAAAAAATGAATCTGAAAATGTGCGCAGGGCAGTGGTTCTGGCACTGATGTACGCAGGGAAGAGTCGAAATCCTCAGTTTTCAAATCGGATATTGAACATCTTGGAACTGCTTCTCTCTGATCGTTCAACATACGTTAAAGAAAATCTTGGTCCATTTGCGATTGGCAGTGCACTCATTAAATACTACCCAGATGAAGTGCTTGCTTGGTTGAGGCGATGTGTTCTGTCAAACGATGAGCAGGTCAGATGGAATGTTGCCATGGTATTTCATGCAGCAGTTGGTGCTCATTATGCTCTAGAGGCGAAAGATATCATAGACATCCTTCTGATGGATGAACGGCCCTACGTGCAAGGAGCGGTGAACAAGGCATTAAAGAATATTCGCAAAAGATGTCCAGAATATTTTGAGCCCTTTTCCTCATGAACAAGTTGATCGTGCAGGTAATGACGGAGATTGGATACTATTGGATTAAGCGACAATAAACAATTTTCAGCATAAGGGGTAGATACTTGAACCATCCTATGAACCATGTGAAGACTTTTGTTTTATCTTCATAATCCGCGTTAAATGGGAGGTGGGTTTTGCGGATGAAATATAAACCTTTCTGGTTGTTAAGCGGTATAGCGGGATTCATCTATTGCACCCTCATTGGATGTGGAACAGAAAACCATACGACGTCAGTCAAGAATATGCAAACGCACAGTTCAGCAAGCCATCCAAACGCATCACATGCTACCAAGTCAAAGACAGATTCATTTCCAACGACAACCCCATCTAAATCAGTTCAGACACCACAAGTGCCTCATTTCACCTCGATAAACATGGTTAACGAGCAAATCGGTTGGGCTACGGGGCGAAATACCGTATGGTACACGAAGGATGGAGGATTAAGTTGGAAAGCAGTGACTCCACCAGGCTTTCAGTCAGCACCATTCCTCCAAATGTCGATGAACGCGATCGGCAATCAAATGGCTTGGATAGCCGCAAGTAACGGTAATTCGATTGCTTCTCCGCTATCCATTTATTACACGGCCAATGCAGGACAGTCTTGGGTGAAACAAAAAATTCAAGCGACTGGATATCCTATGAGTCTACATTTTCTCGATCCGGATCAAGGCTGGATAGCTTTATTTCAAGGTGCGGCAGCAGGTAGTGAAGGAGAAACCATCTATCACACCTATAACGGTGGAATGACTTGGCACACCATTGCTCAAACCAATCAAGTGAAGGGAGGAAATTTACCGTTTGTAGGCGATAAGACAGGTGTCAGCTTTGTAAACGCTAAGGTTGGTTGGGTAACAGGGTTTACGGCATTAAGTGGACATATTTATTTTTACCGAACTACGGACGGCGGATATCATTGGTCTTTGCAAATTTTACATGTACCGAATACTTTTCAAAATGAACAATTTACTTCCTTTCCACCGATTTTTTTTGGTCAACAAAAGGGTATCTTGCCAGTGAGTTATGGTATGGGTTTGCTCGTTTATCGAACAAATGATGGAGGCAATACGTGGACTTCTGAACAAGCCGTACAAAGTACGGTGCCCAATCAAGCCATTCAAGCGTGGAGTTTTCCTAATATGAAGGATGGATTTGTTATAGACGGTAAACAAATTTTGACCACGTCGGATGGTGGGCAAACATGGAACTCATTTACACCTAATCTTACTTTAAAAAACGTCATGGATATGCAATTCGTTTCCTCAACGCACGGCTGGATAGTGATGAATCCAGGAACTTTATTTTATACAACCGATGGAGGACATTTTTGGAACAAAGTCAAATAAGTATAGAAGGATAATGTAATTTTGGGAGAAATGGTCCATGTTCGTGGATAATAAAGTTCAAGATTTCATTCTGAGATGCTATAACGAACTAGGGAAGAGTAGAGAAGAGACAGAATATCGATTGAACGAGATCAAAAAAAGTTTGCAGAGTTTTGGGACGTTTGAATTTACCTATGAAGAACTGGAACATGGAGCACGCATGGCCTGGAGGAATAGCAATCGATGTATTGGGAGATTGTTCTGGAAGTCTCTAAAAGTTTTTGATGAAAGAAATCTTCATAGTGTGGATCAAATAGCGTTTGCTCTATTTCGTCACATTCAATATGCTTCAAATGAAGGGAAAATTCGTCCAACCATAACCATATTTCATCAGGACATTCGTATTTGGAATCATCAATTGATTCGTTATGCTGGGTATGAAACGGAGCATGGTATCATTGGAGATTCGCATTCTGTTAAATTTACGCGTATTTGTCAACAGCTTGGATGGGTAGGAAAAGGCACAGCCTATGATGTATTGCCGATTGTCATTCAAGTCCAAAACGAGGCGCCCGTATGGTTTTCTATTCCAGAAGATATCATTCTTGAAATTCCGATTCGCCACCCAGAATTTCCTCTTTTTGATGAATTACATCTTCAATGGTATGCAGTTCCAATTCTATCTGATATGGCCCTAGAAATAGGGGGAATTCGTTTTCCTGCTGCTCCGTTCAATGGTTGGTATATGGAAACAGAGATTGGTGCTCGTAACTTAGCAGATACAAAACGTTACAATATACTTCCCAAGGTTGCCTCTATTATGGGATTGGATACAAAAAACGATGCTAGTTTATGGAAAGATAAAGCCCTGATAGAGTTAAATATTGCAGTATTACATTCCTACAAAAATCACGGTGTGACCATTATTGATCATCATACTGCGGCTAAACAGTTTGAACGTTTTGAGCAAATCGAAGCTGATGCAGGCCGTAAAGTTACTGGAGATTGGACATGGTTAATTCCACCCGTTTCTCCTGCAACCACTCACATTTTCCACAGTCAATATGACAACACCCTTTTATCCCCCAACTATTTCCATCAAACTTCCCCGTATTCATCATGGTCAAATACGAATATGTGCCTATCTTGACTCACGAGATCGGGCATATACCACTGCCTGTAGAAGCTCAGCAAACATATTTTGGAGCATGTCACAAGTGAAGGGAGTGAACCGCATGTACGGAACATTTGGTGGATACACTCGTTGGGCGGTCGTGTTCCTTATCATCTTTGTCCTGTTCTTCTTACTTGTTCCGGCTTATGGCGCAGGAGCAGCTTATTAAGAAGAGCAACGATGCAAATCTAACGGATAGGAAATTGAAAGGAGGATTTTGACTTATGTACGATGGCGGCGTATTTGGTGGATATACTCGTTGGGCAGTTGTATTCCTCATCATCTTCGTACTCTTCATCCTGCTCGTTCCAGCTGTAACAACAACCTGCACAACCACCCCTGTTTATTGATTTAGTGCGGGTCCCCTGGCTGCGTCTGTGGCGTTTACGCCCTTACGTAGCCAGTTTTTATTTGGAGTTTATGGATGGAACGATGACCCTAAAGAGGATTCCGTGGATATCTTCATAAGGTTGACAAGTTTCAGTCATTCGCCGACAGCAAATTACCTGCTATGGAATACGTTGTTTGTGTCTGTTGCAGGAAGTGTATGGATTGTCTGTCTTTATATACTATTAATTTACAATGCTTTCATCTGTACTGGAAAATTCCATTCAACAGCTTCTCGATTCACAAATGTCAGATGGCAGTTGGAAGGATTGTTTTGATACCGGTTGTATGCCAGATGCCCAGACTGCCATCAGTTTATATTTGCTAGATTGGAAAGACTGGCAGTGGATTGAAGTGCTGCTAACACGTTGTTTTTCAAATACTCTCCTATTGATATAGAAGACTTAGTTACATTTACTCGTCTTCATGTGCGGCCTATGCTGATTTTATCCAGCCTTCAATATGTCGCATGTCCTTCCGGCAATTTCTTTTTGAAAGAGTTGTTAACGGATCGACAAAAACGGACTGTTCTTCGTACTACAATGTATCATTCAGTAAATTGGCTAAAAAATGCAGCGTTTCGCCGCTGTGTGACTTGGATGGATGAGGAGCAGGAGGCGGATGGCACGTTGGGAGGATATCATTCCTCCAGCTTTTTATGGGTGTTTGCAAAGCTAGCCCTAGGTTATCCACGTGATCATCCAGAAGTCGAAAGAATTTTGTCTGCTATTCGTCAGTCTTTATATCAAGATATTGAAGACGATTTTTATCATCAACAAACTTGCGATGCACATATTTGGAACACAGCGTTGGCCATGCAGGCTCTCGGTTCTTGCGGAATATTGACAAATTCCATGACCCTTCGTAAGGCAGCACAATACTTGTTAGCGAAACAGCATCGTATACCGGACAGATTGATGAAGAACCAAGGTAAACAGTTAGGAGGGTGGGCATTTTCCAGCAACAATACGTGTCATCCTGATGTAGATGACACGGTAGCCTCCTTAGAAGCGTTGGCACCCTTGGCAGACGAATGTGCGGAAGCATGGTGGCAGGGAATAGACTGGCTATTATCTATGCAGAATCGAGATGGAGGTTGGTCAGCGTTTGAGAAGGATTGCAATCAGTATTGGCTCGATTGGCTGCCAGCCAATGATATGAAAAGAGCTATGATTGATCCCTCTACACCGGATATTACAGGACGTGTAGTGGAGTTTCTGGTCAATCATAAGATTTTGTCGTGCTGGGATGCGAGAGTCAGGAAAGCTATTTATTGGTTACGTAATCATCAGGAAGCAGATGGCTCTTGGTTTGGACGTTGGGGAACGACTTACATCTATGGAACTTGGTGTGCTGTTAAGGCACTGGTGGTAGTGGGCATACCGAGTGACGATGAATCTCTAAGAAAGGCGAAAGGTTGGTTGTTATCCATTCAAATGGAGGACGGTAGTTTTGGAGAATCATGCCAAAGTGACTTGTGCGGTAAGTATGTTGAGTTGTCTTTCGGGTTGCCAACTCAGACGGCGTGGGCTTTAGATACACTGCTGTATTTATACCAATTAGAGGTCGAACCGAGAATCAGACAAAGGCTCTGGCTTGCGGCTTGGCGAGCGGCAAGTTGGTTACTTAAACAGGGGGAAAAAGGTAGATGGCATGAAGAGATACCTACTGGCTCAGGATTTCCGGGTGCGTTGCATATACGCTATCACATCTATCCTAAAGTTTGGCCATTGATTGCACTGAACCATTTTCAAAAATGTTTCGAATCAGTAAAGAGGGCGCCGATGAAGGGAGGTGAGCAAAGTGTTAGACCCCAAACTTTTGAATACGTTCCGTAGTCGTATTGCAAATCCTATATATTGGCGTCGCACCTATCGTATACTTCGTTCCTATCATCGTTCAGTGTTGGCCACTCCTGATGGAGTCGGTGAGCTCGTCGATCATCTTTCTGGAGCATTGGCTGGTTTCACAGCGAATTGATCCACAAAATCCTATGCATCAAATAAAAATGTGGAATATAGTCAACGGCGTATGACTACTAAAGAGGGCCAAAATAATTGGTCCTCTTTCTATAGGAAGTCCCATACTTTTTTACATAGGAAAGTCAGATGTTTGATTATGGCATTGGCCGGGGCAGATGAGAAGAAAAATTTATACGATGCAGTGTAAGTGAGTTTTCCAAAAGAGGGGGGGGAGTGCAGATGAATATCATCCTTCACCATCCGGCTATGCTGGCAATGCTCTGGGTTGTTCTTGTACTCATTGGTTTAACGGTTATTTTTCGCATTGTCAACGAGCTCAGAGGCAAATTTGATCTGGAGAAAGTGGCAACATTGCTCACACGCCCTATTCTCATGGATATTTTTCCTCTTTTGCTTTTGGGTTTGCTGATGTTGGCAGATCCAACACATGTAGTCATACTGATTTGGTATTTTGTGGCTGCTATTGCGATTGCTCTTCGGGCACTGGTTGAACTGGTGCGTCAATTGCGGCAACTTCTCTCCTAAGCGGGGGTGTCCCAAAAGTGCTTCAGCACTGAGGGACACTCCTGTTTTCATTTCAGTCTGTATCCATTTACGATAGATATGTTATATGCTCAAAGAAATCGTCTATCGAAAAAAGTATACATAGTTTTTCAAGGGAGATGAATCATTGCTGATAGCTGCTGTTCATGGATTTATCCTTGCCTTAGGACTGATTTTGCCGATAGGCATGCAGAACGGATTTATTCTTACACAAGGAGCCGTAAATCGACGCTGGACAGGAGCTTTGCCTGCGGTTATCACGGCGTCTGTTTGCGATACTGTTTTGGTGAGTTTAGCTGTCCTTGGGTTGTCGGCAGTTGCGCTTCATATTTTCTGGTTACGATATATTTTAGGAATGATTGGAATAGGTTTTCTCTTATATATGGGGTGGAAAACGTGGCAGGACAAAGGCAGTATGGATCAAGACGAGACATCTACGGCATGGCCGCCTAAACGTCAAGTTACTTTTGCAGCTTCTGTTTCTTTATTCAATCCCCATGCTCTTATAGATACGTTAGTGATCCTGGGGGGAAGTGCGCTGGCATATACATCCTGGGCGGATAAAATTGCCTTTGCCTCAGCTTGTTCGGTTGTTTCGTGGATATGGTTCTTTTTCCTTGCGATAGGTGGTCATATCGCTGGAAAAGCTGCTCTCCGCAGTACTTCTTTCAACAAGATCCATCAAGTGGCGGCGGTTATGATGTGGTTATCTGCTATTTATCTTGCTTATATCATTTATACTTTTCAATGAGCCGTAGAGTCAATTCCAGGTAATGTTTTTCGCGCAGACTTAGTTGTAAACAGGGAGTATCCCTCAGTAACGAAGTACTTTTAGGATACTCCTCTTTTTATTGTTGACTGGTTACCTGGACTGTTCTGCAAACACTGGCGCAATCCCGCCTGCTGCATAAATCAGTAAAAGCTCCAGATATTGCGGATGTAGCATTAGGAATTGATTCATGCGAAAGAGAGACCATTTTTCAAGAAAGCGGACGGGCGTAATGCTCTGGTTTTGTTTGACGGATTGAATCTTTTCCTTTTGACGATCCGTTTTGCGCCGTCGAACAATAACCAGAATGACCATAAATCACCTCCTAAGATAGCTGGTCTTTAGATATGTTTCATGCTTATTCCTGAGTATTTCTCTGCATGCAGGTCCAAATTTTTTTTGAAAAAAATTTAAAATATATTTTTAGCAACCCAAAAAATGGATTATACCGACACTTTCGGTTTAGGATTGTGTTAGGATTTTAAAAGAGTAAGTGAAACTGTTCATTTATAAGATCTTGATTCAGAGAGTGAGGAATTTTTAGAGAATGCGTCAATTGCGAACGACGGTTCTGAATCAACAGTCCCAACCTTTTACGAAAGTACCTGAAATCACCGCTTATTTTTGGATTGTCAAATTACTGACCACAGCTATGGGAGAAGCTACCTCCGATTTTTTGGTCTATCATATGAATCCGTATGTAGCGGTAATATTGGGCGGGATTTGTTTTCTGGCGTCTATGATTTTGCAATTCAGTGTAAAACGTTATATTGCCTGGGTTTATTGGCTGGCAGTAGTTATGGTTGCTATTTTTGGTACGATGGTGGCCGATTCAACGCATGTAGCTTTGGGTGTTCCTTATGTATATTCTTCCGCCTTTTACGCTGTCTGTCTTGCGGTGGTGCTCATACTGTGGTACTGGAGCGAAAAAACGCTTTCGATTCACAGCATTTATACACGTCGACGTGAAATGTTTTATTGGGCTACCATTTTAGCTACTTTTGCTCTTGGTACCGCTACTGGTGATATGACAGCTACAGCATTTCATCTAGGGTATTTAGCGTCTGGAATTTTATTTATATTTTTGATTTTAATCCCAGCTTTCGGTTATCGCTATTTTCACTTTAATGCTATTTTTTCTTTTTGGTTTGCTTATATTCTTACACGTCCACTGGGAGCTTCTTTTGCTGATTGGTTTGGAATGCCTAAATATGTAGGTGGTTTAGGTTATGGTAAAGGTCCTGTCAGTATTGTACTGACCTGCTGTATCATTATCTTGGTTGGCTATTTGACGATAACTAAAAAAGATGTTCAAGCTGAGCCAATCAAGCCTGCATTGTCTCGTTCATCGTTCGAGAGCTCCTCATGATGAAAGCATGAGGAGGAACGTAAGGTTTCTCTAAAGAATTTCATCAGGCATCGGTAGGATAAGAAATACCTCTAAACCGCTCAAAAGCGGGGTAGGAGGTTTTTTTGTTTGAGCACTTCAGAATTTGCATCTTGAATAGGCAACCACTAGTTCGATAGTGATGCATTCGATTGCATATGAAAGCTATTACATGTGCAATAAATTGGCACACAATGCTTATTTTGAAGTTCTTTTTCTCACGTTTTGCTTATAAATTATGTTATCAAATGTTTGAGATGAAAATTTTCTCGTAAAGATATTGATTTTTTGTAATTTGGGCAGTATAGTTTGTACAAACGTTTGCATAAAGCTGAGAGATGTAAATCGCTAGTGAAAACGTCTTCAACGCATTGACTATTTGAGGGGGCTAAATTATGAAAAAAACTCGTTTAGCTACTGGTGCGGCTGCGCTGGTTGTCATGGGCGGTCTGGTTGCTGGATGTGGCAGTCCGAATTCAAATTCCACCAATTCAAGCGGATCGACAACATCTGGTTCCCTTCCTAAAGGGCAAACAATCACGGTTTGGTCTTGGGCGGGTGGACCGCAGTTGCAGGACGTGAAAAAGATTGCTGATGCATGGGCTAAGAAGCATGGTGATACCGTGAAAGTTGTGGATGAAAGCCACAATGCAAATGGTTTTCAGTTCTATGCAACAGCCGCGCGTTCAGGAAAAGGACCTGATATTGTCTTCGGCATGCCGCATGACAATAATGGTACTTTTGCTGAAGAAGGCTTAATGGCACCAGTGCCGAGTGGCGATATTAACACCAGCAATTATGCACAGTCCGTAGTCGATGCAGTCACTGTCAACGGTACAATTTACTCTGTTCCCGTTTCTGTACAGACAACAGCCTTATTCTATAACACGAGCAAAATTAAAACACCGCCGACGAACTGGACACAGTTTGTTTCGGATGCCAACAAATATGGATTTGCATATGCTCAGCACAATCTATACTTTAATTACGCGTTTGTAGGTGGCCTTGGCGGCTATGTTTTCAAAGACAACAATGGAACGCTTGATCCAAATGATATTGGTTTGGATAATGCAGGAGCCATTAAAGCTTATCAATTGATGTATGATATGGATCACAAATACCATTGGATGCAGCCAAGCTTGACTGGCACCATTGCCTTATCCCAGTTTACTTCTGGCAAAACGGCTATGTACATCAGTGGTCCATGGGATGTGCCGAATATTCAAAAGGCCAAAATCCCATTCTCTATTGCACCGCTGCCTACTCTTTCAAACGGGCATCCAATGACCCCGTTCTTGGGCGTTATTACAGCGTTTGTTTCTTCCAAGAGTCCAAACCAGCCTGCTGACTGGAGTTTGGTAAAAGCTTTAACAAACTCTACAGCGCAAATGGACTACTTTAACGATTCTCAACAAATTCCGGCTTTGACGAGTCTTCAACAATCGTCGACTATCCAAAGTAGTCCAATGTTTAAAGCGTTTGCCGATGAAATTCCTAATGCTGTACCCATGCCCAACATTCCACAGATGCAAGCGGTTTGGAACGCTATGAGTATCTTGAAAAATATTATCAGTGGCCAAGTTTCCCCGGCTCAAGGTGGAAAAGATTTCGTGGCCAATATTCAGAAAGGTATTCAAGTCCAAGGGTCCTGATGACATGTGCTGGAGGAGGCTGGCGTTTGACCAAGCCAGCTTCCTTTTTTCATTCTAGGGGAGGTGTTCATGGTGTCCATGTCTGCGCAAGTACCAAGGCGGTTAAAGTCAGAAATTCCCCGGCCGAAACGGAAAATTCAGTGGATTTCCTATGGGTATATGTCACCTTTGCTCATCACACTTTGTGTTCTGACGTTAGCTCCTATTGCTTATACCATCTATATTTCTTTTACAGATTTTAACCAGCTCCATTTTTTACAGTTTCATTTTGTAGGTTTAAAAAATTACGCAACACTGCTCAATCCGAATAGTCCGCTTTCAACTGTGTTTATTCCTACTCTGATATGGACGATTGTCTATGCAGGCTTGACTACGCTGTTTTGTTATTTTATAGGTTTGTTGCTAGCTATGTTACTCAATAATCCCAATATGAAAGAATCGGTGCTGTATAGAGTGCTGTTAATTTTACCTTGGGTTATACCTTCAGTGGTTACCATGTTGTCCTGGAATGGTCTGCTCAATGATGGCTATGGACAAGTGAATGCTTTTTTGCAGGTATTTGGATTACCCCGGATTCCATGGCAAAGTAGTATTTTCTGGGCCCGTTTTTCCATGATTATGGTCAATGTTTGGGCTGGTTTCCCCTATATGATGACTGTCTGCTTAGGAGCCCTGCAGGCGGTGCCCACAGAATTATACGAGGCTGCAGAAATGGACGGTGCACGCTGGCGGCAAAAATTCCGCTTCATTACTCTACCCGGTGTCTGGAAAGTTTCTCTGCCGCTTCTCATACCTTCCTTCGCATTCAACTTTAACAACTTTAACGCTGCCTATCTGCTAACAGGCGGAGGTCCGGTACGAGACAACAATCAATTTGTTGGATACACGGATATTCTTGCTTCAGAAATTTACAAAATGGGTTTAACGTATAACCGTTACGATTTAGCTTCCGCCATGTCAGTTCTGTTGTTTATTCTGGTAGCTTTCATCAGTTGGTTGAATATGCGCTATACAGGAGCCTTCAAAGGGGGCGAGGAAGCATGAGCATGGCGTCTGCGCCTGTTGTTGTCAAAGAAGAGCAAGCTGAACCAACGCTTAAACTCAGAGCAAGAAAAATGCGGCCTGGTGAACGGTTGGGGTTATGGGCTTCGCGTTTAGTACTGTGGATTGTTATCATTTTAGTGTTGCTGCCTATCTGGTTTGTATTCACAGCATCCATCAATCCCATCAATAACGTGACATCGTTTCAATTGATTCCACCTCATGCAACCTTTGCAAACTATCAGCAGTTGTTGTTTCATAGCAGTTTCTTTGTTTGGGTCAAAAATACGGTTTTAGCAGGTGTAACTATTGCCATCATACAGGTTTTCATCACTGCTTTCGCCGCCTATGCGTTTGCGCGGATGAGGTTTTGGGGACGCAAGTACGGGTTGATGGTGTTGATTCTGCTACAGATGTTTCCAAATTTACTGGTAGTCATTGCTTATTATTCAGCTCTGTCCAAACTCAACATGATGGATACACTATACTCTTACATTCTTGTGATGATTGGCGGTAGTGCCTTTAATGTCTGGCTTCTGAAGGGATATTTTGATACGGTACCAGTGGAGTTGGATGAAGCGGCAATTATGGATGGCGCCAACTCATGGCAGCGTTTTGTGAGGATTTTGCTTCCACTTGCGCTACCCATGCTGGTGGTCATTTTCCTATTTACACTGGTAGGCATTTTTAGCGACTATGCCATCTCCAGCGCGATACTCATATCGCCCTCCAATTATACGTTGGCTGTTGGTATGTACGGGATGATTTCTAACCACTTTGGTCAGGCATGGGGAGAATTTGCTGCAGCAGCGCTTTTGTCGGCCATTCCGCTTGGTATTATTTTTGGCCTTTGCCAGCGCTGGATTGCTTCTGGTCTAGTGGCCGGATCGGTGAAAGGTTAATCCCGCGTTCTTAAGACAGTAGAGAAAGGCGTGTGTTGTAAACCATGGCCACCATTAAAGATGTTGCTTCGCTCGCCAATGTTTCGGCTTCTACAGTGTCTCGTGTGCTTGCCGATTCGCCGCGCATATCGCCAGAAACGAAAAGGCGTGTACGTGAAGCGTTAGAACAGTTAGATTATCATCCCAATGTTTTTGCGCGCGGTTTGGTCACAAACATGGCGCGTGCCATAGGTATCCTCATACCACCAGGGATGAATGAATTTTTTCAAAATCCATTTTTTGTAGAGATGATGAGCGGTGTATCTGAAGTAGCTCGGGAATCAGGCTGGGATACAGTACTCTCTACTTCTGCAAAAAATGAAGAAGAAGTATTGGACCGAATGATACGAGGTCGACGTGTTGACGGAATTCTTCTCCTTGGCAGTCGCAAGGATGACATTGCCATTCGCAAAATCACGGAAGCTAATTTTCCGGCAGTATTGCTTGGACGTCCTAATCAGGAAATCAATTTCTCTTCAGTTAACAATGATAATGTCCAAGCTGCCTATGAAGCTACACAGCATCTTTTGCAACTCGGTCACGAGCGCATCGGTTTTTTAGGTGGCTACAGTGATTTGTTGGTAACGGTCGATCGCGTTCAAGGATATCGAAAAGCGTTGTTGGAATGGGGAATTCAACCAGAGGAGCGTATGGAAGTCTCGAGCTTCTTTTTGGAGCAAGGGGGCTATCTTGGCATGATGCGCCTGCTGGCTTTGTCCGATAGACCAACGGCTGTGTTAGCCTCTGACGACGTTTTAGCTTTTGGAGCCATGCGAGCAGCAGCAGAACTTGGCTATGCGTTGCCTGAGGAACTAGCTATTGTGGGCTTTAATGATATTCGTTTGGCCGAAATTGCCAATCCTTCTTTGACGAGTGTGCGTGTTCATATGCACGAACTGGGTGTGGCCGCAGGTGAATTACTTTTGGAACAAATTCAAGCGGGTAAACCATTGACCAAGCATCGTGTCATTCAACACGAATTGATTGTTCGTAACTCTTGTGGCGCGCGCCGTATGGGTCAATTATCTCAATCATCCGGTTTGAAGTTTTAGCCAAATCGCTTGTGTTCCATAACGGCTGGGAATTTTATCAAGAGAGAAGTGTTTTGCCGTGCAGATTCGATGGAAATGGTTTCACCGTTCGCAGTCCCCATTTGCTTATGCGCTCACGTCTCATCGGGCACGTCTGGTATGTGCAATCGAAGCAGGCGCTGCTGTAGCTGTTCATGTCTACACGGCAGATCGATATGTCAGTCAATTTGCAAAAGAATGCCTGTGTCAAGAAATGAGAAAAAACGGATCGGACGAAAATTGGGATTGGTATGTCATTGATGTGGAAGTGCCAACAAGGCGACTGCTTTACCAATTTTCAATCACAGATAGGCAAGAGCCAGATGGACTACCTGTATTTTTGGGAGGTCATGGAGCAGACACAGATCGCTCATTGGCGGGGTATTTCCATTTACCCTATCTCTGCTCGCGTGATTTGTATCAGGTGCCTGAGTGGGTTCGCCAGACAACAGTTTATCAAATATTTCCAGACCGTTTTTATCGAGCAGGGAGCAAAGAACATGTTTCGGAGTCGGAATGGTATACCACACCCACTGCAAGTTTGCGTTTAGGTGGAAACTTGGCAGGAATTTTGGAGAAATTGCCTTTTCTACAGGAGTTGGGTGTTGGACTCATCTATTTGACGCCCATTTTTTTGGCGGATTCTAACCATAAATACAATACCACTGATTATCTGCAGGTAGATCCCGATTTCGGCACATTCCACGATGTTGCTCGATTGGTAGAAGAGGCTCATCAACGTGGTATGCGTGTCATGCTTGATGCGGTGTTTAACCATGCCGGATATGATTTTGCTCCTTTTCAGGATGTGCTTCACAAAGGAAAAGATTCGGCTTACTGGGATTGGTTTTTTATTCATGGAGATACGGTAAGCATCGAACCGGTTAATTACGAAACATTCGCCAATGATGTTCGCAGTATGCCTAAACTCAATGTGGCTCATCCGGATGTGGAAGCGTATTTGCTCCAGGTTGCTCGTTATTGGATAGAAGAAATCGGGATTGACGGATGGCGACTGGATGTGGCCAACGAAGTTGATCATGTTTTTTGGAGAAAATTTAGAGAAACTGTAAAGTCGTGTCATCCGCAATCCTTGATCATTGGCGAGGTATGGCATGACAGTTTGCCTTGGCTGCAAGGTGATCAGTTTGATGGCGTGATGAATTACCTGTTTCGCGAGAATGTACTTGATTATTTTATCCGTGAAACAACGGATGAAAAAACTTATGCAGCCCGTATGACCAATCTTTTATATAGCTATCCTCGACAGGCAAACCTTTGCATGTTTAATTTGCTGGGCAGCCATGACACGGAACGTGTTATGACCTTGGCCAATCATCGGGAAGATAAAGTCGCACGGGCGTTGATT
This sequence comes from Alicyclobacillus tolerans, assembly GCF_900142255.1. Classification (GTDB taxonomy): domain Bacteria; phylum Bacillota; class Bacilli; order Alicyclobacillales; family Alicyclobacillaceae; genus Alicyclobacillus_I; species Alicyclobacillus_I tolerans. The sequence continues at coordinate 86,351 of NZ_FRAF01000003.1, forward strand.
GCTCAGTTTACGTTTCCTGGAATGCCAATGATTTATTATGGTGACGAGGTTGGTATGGAAGGAGGCGCCGATCCTGATTGCCGTCGCGGCATGGAGTGGCGCAAAGAGAGGCAGAATCAAAATATCTTGAATCTGATAAAACGCTTGGCGCGTCTCAAACGTGAAGAATCAGCACTGGCGTCTGATTATTTGAATTTTTTGCGGGTGGAGCCGGGAATTTTGCAATATGAACGAGTGAGCGAGGACAGTAGGTCGCGGGTTTTGATCACTTTCAACCATCGTCCATCGACGGTGTCATTGCCAATATCGGGTGAGGTTTTGTTGGCTTACCCTGAACAAGCATACGATTTGTCGAGCCAGATGCTTGCTCCGGACGGAGTTGTGATTACTCGTGTGGATACAAAATGAATCTATAAGCTTGGAGTGGAAGCGATGCAATCTAGTGAAGCTATACATCCTGAACGTTTAGGTTCTTACGATCAGCAGTCTGCAGGATATTGGCTTGAACAAATGATAAGTACGCATCAAGAAAAGCATACTCTATGCGTTTCTTTTCAACATGACATACAAGTCAAGGTTCGTCATTTGACGGAGTCTATCGTACGTCTGACTGTACAAGCTGGTTCAGATACTGACTCTGTACCGTCACCTGGCATCACACCGCTCGCGGCGCAGCCATTCACCATAGAAGAGAATCAATCCTCTGTGGTTTCCCGATTTGGAGAGCTGGCTGTCACGATTAGTAACGGATCGCCCGCCAGTCTGAGCATTTCAGACTCACAGGGGGTATCTCGGCTTCGTGTGGATTCTATACGTTTTTTTGCGGATGGCAGCAGTCAATTGAGACTTGCTTCTGAGGCAGAAGCTGACTATTTTGGCCTAGGCGAAAAGACTGGCTGGCTTAGCAAACAAGGCAGTAAGACGGTCATGTGGAATTCTGATGTTTACGCACCTCATAACTTGGAAACGGAAGCGCTCTATGTTTCTATACCCTACCTTCTGAAATTGGACGCCAAAGGGGCGACAGGTTTTCTGCTGGACGCGCCAGCGAAAAGCGAGTGGAATTTACAGAAATCTCATCAAGAGATTACCATAACTCTGGATACAGGCGCGGTTGATTTTTATGTCATACTCGGTCAAGACGCCAAACAGGTTACCGAGCGATACACAGAACTTTCGGGACGTATGCCGCTGCCGCCTGCCTGGTCGCTCGGGTACCACCAGTCGCGCTACTCTTACATGAGTCAACAGGAAGTCGAGCAATTGGCGGAGGAATTTCGCTCTCGCGAGATCCCTTGCGACGCCATTCATTTGGATATTCACTATATGCGTGGTTACCGTGTCTTTACTTTTGATGCCAATCGTTTTCCCAATCCAAAAAAAATGGTAGGCAACTTATTGGAGCAAGGGTTTCACATTGTTCCTATTGTCGATCCCGGTGTGAAACGGGATGTGGAATATACCGTATATCAAGAAGGTGTCAGTGGGAATTATTTTTGTCGACGCTTAGAAGGAGAACTTTATTTTGGCGAGGTTTGGCCAGGAATCAGCGCTTTTCCGGATTTCACTTCATCGGCAACCCGCAGCTGGTGGGGAGAAAAACATAAATTTTATACACAATTAGGTATCCAGGGTATTTGGAATGATATGAATGAACCTGCTGTTTTTAACGAAAGCAAGACCATGGAACTGGATGTCATGCATCAGGCAGAGGGACGTCCGCAGCCGCACAGGGCTCTTCACAATTTGTATGGATTACAAATGTCCCGAGCAACTTACGAAGGTTTACGAGAGCAGCTTCAAGGAGAGCGCCCTTTTGTCCTGACGCGTTCTGGCTATATTGGTGTGCAACGTTATGCGGCGGTCTGGACTGGCGACAATCGTTCTTTTTGGGAACACATGGAGATGGCGGTTCCTATGTTGTTGAACATGGGACTTTCCGGTATCCCCTTTGCTGGCGTGGATGTGGGTGGCTTTGCTTACGATACGCAACCGGAATTGCTTGCACGTTGGACACAATTGGGGGCGTTTCTGCCGTTTTTCCGCAATCATAGCGCGATTGACGCAATTCGTCAGGAACCATGGCGGTTTGGTGAAGAAATTGAGGCTGTCTGTCGAGCAGCTATCGCTCGCAGATATCGGTTGATTCCGTATCTTTATTCCGTATTTGCTGAAGCCGCGCGTAAGGGATGGCCTGTGGTTCGCCCAATTTTTATGGAAGCTCCAGGAGACAGCACCGCCCGTACGGTAGCTGATGAATTTTTTGTCGGTCGGCATCTGTTGGCCGCTCCGGTTTTGCGACCACAGCAGAGAAAACGCATGGTCTACTTTCCGGAAGGTGAGTGGGTGGATGTGGAAAGCGGTCTAACCTATAGCGGTGCCCAGTATCATATTGTCGATGCTCCGCTGAGTCATATGCCGCTTTTTGCCCGAGCGGGTGCTCCCATAGCTGAAACGGATGTGTATTCACACCTCCAATTTGAGCACCAAGATGTCTTGCGAATCGTTTTTTATGGTCACCCTGTTGGAGAGACGGCTGAAACGTTGGATCTATATGAAGACGACGGTCATAGTTTCGCGTACGAACAAAAAAATGCTTACAACTTAGTTCGCATACAGTCTAAACGGCGAGGCAACGAGTGGATTGTCACTTTGGATTTGGTGCATGAAGGGTATTCAACACCATACACGTATCGGGAATTGCGGTTTACCGGTGCAGCTAAGTGTTGGCAAATCGATACGGATTATCGGCAGGATGGGGATGATATCATCGTCCAACTGCCAGTTGGCCAGACAAGTAGGTTGATTCTCCGACCTATGTAAGAAATCGTCTGCCGGGTCTATTCCTGTGCTGGGAATAGCCCGGATTTTTTATCGCGATCGCGCTGAGAATGAATTGTGCGGAATGGGCAGGCTATCCAAAGAAAGTTTTGGATTATACAATTGACAGTGTATCAGTGAAAGACGAGATGGATGGAGAGAAGAAACATGGTACAAAACGCAAAAAAATGCTCAGAATCAAGATGTGTCAAAATTAGCCGTGTCTTTCCCACAGATTTGAACGATCATAACACGCTCTTTGGTGGTAAATTAATGGCCTACATTGATGATGTGGCTTCTATATCAGCCGCTCGGCATGCCCGGGCTGAAGTGGTTACCGCATCTACCGACTCGGTTGACTTTCTTTGCCCGATTAGTCAAAAAGATTCGGTGTGTCTAACTTCTTACGTAACCTGGACAGGTACCAGTTCTATGGAGATTTTCGTAAAAGTAGTGGCGGAAGATTTAAAAACGGGTGAGCGTCGGATAGCGGCTACCGCCTTTCAGACGTTTGTGGCGCTTGATGAAGAAGGCAAACCTGTGCCTGTGCCAAAAGTGATACCTGAGACAGAGGAGGAGAAGCTGCTGTATGAAACGGCTCCGCAAAGAGCGGAGGCTCGTATGCGGCATCGCCAAGAAAGTAAGAAAATTGCAGAGCGGCTCTCACCGGCTAAATTTTGGTAAACAGAATTTTTGTTTAAACTGATTTGCTAGAAGGAAATGAAATTTCCAGAGCGTATATTCTCTGTAACATCATGGGGGTGAGAGAACTGCGCTCGCTTTGGAAAAATCGCAATTTTACTATTTTATACTCTGGCCAGTTAGTCTCAAGTATTGGCAACAATCTGTTCCTGCTTGCGCTACCGTGGTTTATTTACACTACCACACACTCTAGGGCAGACATGATTTGGGTGGGTCTAGCTACAACCATACCGGGATTGGTGGGGCTTTTCAGTGGAGTCTATGTAGATCGATTCCCTAAACGAATGGTCATGCTACTATCAGATTTGATTCGTATGTTGCTGATGCTGCTCTTGGCGGTGTTTGGTTTCTTGCATCTGTCCGTGGCTTTAACCATTGCAGGAGTATTCTTTTTGGAGGCTGTGGGCATGTTTTTTATGCCAGCTTCCCGTGCGCTTCTTCCCCTTATTGTAAAACCTGAAGAACAGCCAGCCGCTGTAGGCTTTGATCAATCCTCTAATGCTATGGTCAGTTTGGTCAGTCAAGCGGTTGGCGGAGTACTCTATGTGTGGTTGGGTGGACCTATTCTCTTTCTTCTCAATGCAATCTCCTTTTTATCATCAATCTTTACATTACCCATGATTCGGGTCGAGGAAAAAATAGAAAAGAGAGCTCATGCTTCTTTCTTCAGTGATTGGAAGGCAGGCTTGCAAACTATGTATCAATCCAGCCTGTTCTTCTGGATTTCGATTTCAGCAATGATTTTTAACATCGGCACTGCTGGACTCTCTATTCTTTTGCCGATGTGGATTAAAACGGGTCTGCATTTGAATGCCAGTTGGCTTGGTGTCATGATGGGAGCCATTGCTCTTGGAGATGTGGTCGGGGGACTATTTATTGGGGCATTGACCAAAATATTCAGTTTTCAACAGGGTATACTCTTGGGCGGGTTCACCATCAGTATCTTTTTTGCTGGGGTAGGTATAGTTCCTAATCCATACGCTGATACAGTTTTTCTCTTTATCGGTTCAATGGGTGGAGCGCTGATGATGAGCGTGACCGCGCTTAAATTGATGTCAGCTCCCGGTACGCTTCGTGGTCGATTGTTTGCAACCATGAATGGGTTTGCACGACTCATGACGCCGCTTGGCATGGTGCTCGTAGGTGTGTTGAGCATGTATATGGATTTGCGGTGGGTTTTTGTCATCTGTGGGGCGCTTGTAGTGATGGGTCTCTTGCGTATGATTTTTCCCATCCGAGACGATATGGCGAATCTGCAAATCAAGGCCGATTCAGAGGCCGTTATAACAGAAAGTTCGATTGGTGAGGAGCCCGTTGTAGAATCCTGATTTTAAACCGAGAAAGAGAATGAAAAAAAGTGCATCGATAAGGGGCAGGCGGCAAGAGATGCGCTGTAGGCGCATCCATGCCGCCTGATTCCATTTTGAGATGAATAAGAGGCTATTTGCGCATTAAGGTAATGGGGCCATGTCAGAGACTAAATGACCAACTTGCTCTCCGTCACTCCAAAATACGTCATTGGCCATGTTGCAGAAGAGTCCCGTTTCCACAACTCCAAGCAGGGATTTTAACTGCTCATGCAGTGCAGCAGGTTGTTGAATGGCACCAAAGTCGCAGTCATAGATATAGTTGTGATTATCGGTTTGATACACTACGGAATCTTTGTGGCGCAAATAGGTTTTGCATCCCAGTGCGGCAATTCTCCGCGCCGTGTGCTCGTGTCCAAAAGCAGCAACTTCAATGGGCAATTTAAATTTGCCCAGCGTTTGCACACGCTTGCTGGCGTCTACTACAATCACAAAACGTCGCGCTAGGGATGCCACCATCTTTTCCCGAAACAGTGCGCCGCCACCGCCTTTGATGAGATTGAAATGATCATCTACCTCATCTGCTCCGTCAATGGCGATGTCCAATGTTTCAGCGCGATTGATATCCACAAAGGGTATACCGTGTTCGCCAGCCAATTTTTCTGTTTCGCGCGATGTACAGACACACTGGATTTTCAACCCTTCTGCTATACGCCTGCCAATGGCTTCAATGGCATAATAGACGGTCGATCCGGTTCCCAGCCCAACCCACATGCCATTTTCAATGAGTTCTACAGCCGCCTCGGCGGCCAATTTTTTCCCGTTTTGTTGAGTCACTTGAGGGTGACACCCCATTCCACATGTTGTGGTTTACCCTGAATGTATGGATGAAGTAAAGCGTAGATAGCAGCCAGATGTGGCGCAGCAATTTGATGCTTGTGGGCTCGTCGCAAAAATCCGCCCTGCAAACTTTCCAGTTCGAGAGGCAGTCCTTTTTCCAAATCACGATGCATGGAAGAAGTAAGGCTGGGAGAGGCTTTTTGCATGCGTACAGCAATCTCTTTCGCCATTTCGGTGGGGAGTTGAGCACCTTCGGCACGCGCAATGCGAATAATCTCCTCAGCAAGGGAGTGCAAATAAGCCAAACTGAATTCATCATTCACAAAAACGCCAACCGGACTGCGTGTAGCCGCTGTCATGCCGCTCAGACAAGTGAGAAATGTATACTTTCGCCACATTTCTGTTTCAATTTGTTCACTCAGTGTCACTCGGAATTTCCCTAGCAGCATGGTCTGATAAAGCTGCTCCGCAAACTCTTTTTGCTCTTCGCTGCGTGGACCAAAAACGAGATCGTGCATTGGACCTGCTTTGCGGACATGGCCATCTTCATCGAGTGTGGTTTCAATGTAACAAGTACCGCCCAGCACCCTATGAGCTCCATATCGCTCGCTTAAAATATCGAGGTGATCCATACCGTTAAGAAGGGGTAGTAAGCGCGCGCCACGTTTGACAACTTCGTCAAGGGTAGGAAAAGCTGCTTCAAGATGATAGTTTTTTAATGCCACCAGGAGCACATCAACATGACCGAGCTCTTCAGGCGTAGCCGCGAGATCGAGTTCTAGCTGCCATTCTTCATCATCGGTATGAATCCAAAGTTTATGTTCTCGTAATTGCTGGTAGCGCTTTGGGCGAACCAAAAACCGCACAGGTACACCTGCCATGGCCAGTCGCCCGCCAAAATATCCTCCGACAGCGCCAGCTCCCAATATGCCAATGCGCATACGCTCTACCTTCTTTCTCTGAGAATTGTCCTCCTCAGAGTATCACATTTCTGGCAAATCTACAGAAAGTGAATCCTTTTGCAAGTGTGGAAAATCATTACTGGACAACGCCATTTGTTCCAAAGCAGACAAGGAGATGTCTTTCATATTGGGAAACGTGTAAAAGATACTGCTTATGATGGTCAGTGCACCAATCCCAATCAGTAAAATAAAGAGCGGAACATGAGAAAGTAACAATGTCACGATGACGAGTCCTAAAGGTGCGGCAATGCTCACTATAGCCGAAAGACTACCAAAAATCCGGCCTTGCAAATTTTTTGGAATGGAGCGCATGAGTATAGCAAACAGATAGCTGTTGACGTTACCCATGGATATGCCCATGATGAAGGTTAAAACAGATGTCCAAGTTGCATGGTGTACGAGGGAGATGAGTACCACCATTAACCCCATGATAAACAGGCTATTTCCAAACTGCCATCGTGTGGAAAACCGTCGTCCTAATTCTGCGGAAAGTAAACTTCCAAGAATGGTGCCAAGTGATGAACTCGTTTCAATAATGGCCAAAACGAGTGCTGTACCATGCAGTGGCCCTTTAACCCAGGCTGTCAACAGGATGAAGAAAGGGGTAAGCGCAAAATTGGCCACAATGGCAGTGGCAATAATCACCTTCATAACTTTGAACTTCCAAATCAATTGGATTCCTGCTATCCATTCCCGCCAAAAATTTTTTAATCCAGATAGATTGGAAGCATTTGTTTTGGACAGTGGTGTATCATTTTTAGCTTTTAAAAACAGCAGACTGAGAGAAGAGACAAAAAAAGAAAGGCCGTTCAATAAAAATAACATAGGAGCTCCAATCAGAGCGATTAACACTCCGCCTGCCATGGTGCCAATGATTTGAGATGTACTGTTCATGGATTGCAGCAGCCCTGTGGCCAAAGGAATCTCCTCATCACTAACAATCCTAGGAACAAAAGCAGATGAAGCTGGACTGAAGACAGAACCAGCTATGCCAAGCAGTAGTTGTAAAAGAAGGATTAGCCAAAGCTGAAAATGGATTATTACAGAAACCGTCATGGCCAGGCAGAGTATTGCGCGTATGAAATCACTGAGCAGCATGGTCCAGCGTTTAGACCAGCGATCGACAAATACCCCTGAGAAAAGTGTGAAAAAACTTGGAATCATACCCATAATTCCGCTTAAGGCCAAATCTGTTGTCGATTTGGTCATCAGTAAAACGTACCAGGGCAGAGCAAGTGAAAATAAATTACTGCCCACACTGGATACAAATTGGCCAGAGAAAAGGATCAGGAATAACCGATTCCTTAAAAGTAAGTGCATCAGGGGGGCCTCCTAGTCTCTATGATTATAATTGAATTTTATCCTTGTGGATATCCTGAAAAATCCATCTCAATTCCTATATGTATCTCCGACTTTTGGTGGATAACGTGATCGGACCAAAAGGGGTTGCCGTTTTGGGTCTATCCTTGTATGCTTCGTCTTAATTCGAATAAAGGATTGCCAGCAAAGTGATTGTTCTAATTGGAGTAGAGTATGGGGGGCTATGAATGAGGCGTGGTACTCATTGGGGCATTATTATTATACTTATAGGTTTGCTTTATTTGCTCTATTTTTTTCATGTTTTTCCCCATCCGGGTTCTTGGTTCAATGGTGGTTCCATCATATATGGAATTTTGGCGGTGCTGTTTTTGTATTTTACACTCTCGCGGAGACGAGTGCGGGGAAGAATCTGGTCATTTTACATTTTTATCATCTTCACATATCTCTGCTTGTATCACACCAAACTTTTCCCCTGGCTCAACCAGATTCGACAGCCGTGGCAATTGATGTTGGGGCTTTTTATTATATTTGTCGGTTTTTATGTCTTAATTCGTGGCAGAATTCCTGTCATTCGAATTGAAAATAACTCCAAAAACCAAACGGAAACCACTGGTTATCGGCAATCGTCTTCATTTCGCAAGTTTGTATCGTTAGGGCAACATTCAATGCCATTTTCAACTAATTTACCTGTTTTTGGAAAGCGTTTATTGGGGGAAATAAACATAGGTAGAGGGGCGTGGAAACTGCGCAGTGGAGAATACTGGTTGGGAATTGGCGAATTGCGTCTCAATCTTGCTACAGCTCATGTCGACGATGGCGAGTATACAATTTTGGTACACGGTTGGATAGGTGAAATTCGTATTCTTGTACCGGAAGGGTTGGATGTACGCGTGGAAGCAACACTGGGAATGGGGGAAGTTCAAATTTTTGGCGACTCGCATGAAGGAATCATTCGCTATCCTGTTCTATATGAAGATCCCACCTACGGAATTTCCAAACGGAGGGTGCGGCTTTTGACCCAATTACGCGTTGGTGAATTGACCGTGATGCGAGTGTGAAAAAATGCGACTGACGACTACCTTCGTAAGTGTGTCCGTGTTTACGGCAGTACTTGGTTTTACTCTCGGAGATTTGTCCGAACATCATGCCGATTTCATGAGTTTGCTTTTCATCGCGCTGATTGTTCTTTCTCTTATGCTCAGTTATCTGTTTGCTCGCGGATATCGTATCCGCATGGGAGATATTGAAGAAGCGGCTATTTTGCTTGCTGTTGGTCGGTTGCAACATCGTATTCAAATTTTCAATCAACAGGATGAGATTGATCGTCTCGCCATCGCATTTAATCGAATGAGCGAGATTTTGCAACAACAGGTCAGCCAATTGCAAACACTCGTCGCTGAAAATCAGCAACTTTTGAAAAAAGCTGAACTAGCAGCTGCGGATGCAGAACGTCAACGATTGGCTCGTGAATTGCATGATTCGGTCAGCCAGCAACTTTTTTCGCTGTCGCTGTTAGCTGAATCTGCACTTGTCGAAGCCAAGCACGATGCCCTCAAATCGCTGTTGCAGCAAATGGCCGATCTCGCTCGCCAAACTCAAAGGGAATTGCGATCGCTGCTGCTGCATCTGCGTCCTCTCCCGCTCGCTAACCAGTCTTTGGAAGAAGCTGCCGAACAGTTTCTTGACAGCGTATCTAAACGTCATCATATCCAAGTTCACCAATCTTTTCATGTACATGGTTCTATGCCAGAATGGATGGAACAAGAACTGTTTCGTATTCTCCAAGAGGCTGTTTCCAATGCACTGAAGCACGCCGATGCTACGGAAATTCGCGTGCAGTGTATAGAGCAAGAGGCAGCTTACACGTTTTCCATCTCGGACAATGGTAATGGGCTCCCTTTTTTAGCTCTTAACCCTATCGATGAATCTACAAAAATCTCTGCCGACCATTATGGATTGTTGAGCATGCAGGAGCGTGCTGAGCGTATGGGAGGAAGGATTGATTGGATTGAGCAACAACCGGGTCTCACGGTACAGGTGACGATACCAAGATTACCGAAAGGAGACGGGGCGTATGACGATAAAAATCTGGATTGTTGACGATCACGCTGTGGTTCGGCAAGGGTTACGAGCGATACTGGAATTGCAACAAGATTTTTGCGTGGTAGGGGAAGCTGGAAATGGACAGGAAATGTTGTGCAAGTGGCGAGATTATCCTGGAGATGTCATTTTACTCGATCTACTTATGCCACATATGGATGGTTTAGAGACTCTGCGCCGGTTTAGGGAAGTCGGCAATTCTGCACCCGTAGTCATGTTAACCAGTTCTTTAGAAGACAAATGGTTACTGGAAGCCTTGAAATTTGGAGCCGCTTCCTATCTTTTGAAAACTGCCCATCCTACAGAGATTGTAGAAGCCATTCGGACAGTCACTTCCGGAAAAACCTACCTGCACAGCGAAGTGCAACCTTGGCTTGTGGAAAGTTTTTTCCAAGCGGAGAAAAAGGTCGCACACCAAGAACTGACTGCTCGCGAACACGAGGTCTTATCCTGTTTAGCCTCAGGAATGAGCAATCAGGAAATTGCCGACACACTCCATATAGGTATCAAGACCGTAAAAACGCATGTAGGGAATATACTGTTAAAACTGTCTGTGCAAGATAGAACCCAGGCAGCCATCTATGCGATTCGCCATGGACTCGACAAATGTTCTCCTTTCTCTTCTTCCTAAACGGCAAAAGCATAGGCGCCATAGAATGTCAATCGCATGGCGCCCCTGTAGTAGTGAAATCAATGTGGCTTAAATGCGGCCATCATCAGAATGGTCAAGAGAATGAAAGAGTTTAAATGAAGGACGGAAGTGTAGGTTTGAGTAGAGCCAGGGGAACGAGAAGCAACCATCCGATTGCGCACAGTTTTGCCCAGCCAACGCAATACAAAGACGCTCAAAATAAGCGCCACAATACCCATTCCCTGCATATACGTCAACCAGAAGTAACTCAACTTGGCCCGCGGTTCGACTAGAAAGGAGAGCACGGTACCACTCACAGCCGTTAATAATGCCGACCACAGGGAGACTCGGTCAAAAGTATCAAACAGCGATTGAAGGATGTCAGCATTCCATGAATCAGGAAGTTTGCGAATCTTGGCCCAGAGAATGGAAAAGAGAACTTGTCCCCCAAACCAAAGTGCTACGCCCAGAATATGTAATAGCCACCAAAAGGCATGAAATGTATGCATAACCTACCTCCTGTGAATGATTCCACGCTCCACTGTTTATATTGAGTTCATATACATACTGCCAAGTTCTTCACGTAAATGCAATCTACAGAAATAAAAAAATGCAGACATCATTTTGAAGCGATGTCTGCAGTATTACAAAAGATTTACTCTTTGTTTTTGCTGTTTTCTAATTCACTCACCGTTGATTTGGCTTCTTCCAAGCTTTCTGCAGCTTCCAGCCAAGGTTTTTCCTGACTATTTGATAAAGCGCCAAGCAGTCCCTTTTCAGCGTGTTGAATAGCGTGCTCGGCTTGGGAAAGCATGGTTATTGACGGATGGGACAAAGCCTGTTTACTGGCTCGCACCGCACTTTCCACAGCCTCTTGAGCGTCAGACAGAGGACTTTGTGATTGACGACTGCGATCGACACGATTCATAGGTGGGCTTCCCTCGCTTTCATAATTAGCCGTATTAGTATGTCCAAATCAGATGTGTACATGCCATGAGTTGGTGATTCTGTTAATTTGGGGCTTGCTATGGTGAGCATCGACAGCTATACTTAGCGCAATATGATTTTCGGAGGTGGCAAGACCTTGCGTACAGAGTTGGGCGTACATTCAGCACGAATCATGACGGTAAATTCTGCCCGTCTGTCTTTTAGAGGCTTGCCACGTATCACTTAGAATTCCAGTTTGTACGGTTACTGGGAGAGTGTCGTAGGCAAGCGTGCTTACGACACTCTCTTATTTGTCTGGAGAGAAGTGTTTCCTCACGCTTGTCTCGCTCTGCTCCCTTAACATGGAGAGTTGAGAGAGGGGTTTCACATGAATTGGAAGTCACTCCATCCTAATATTCGCATTCGGGCGTTGGTGTTCTTTTTTGTCGGAGTTGGCCAGTCAACAACGATTCCCTTTATGGGAATCTATTTTGCGAAAGCGTTTGGTGCCGATTTAAGTGGTATCTTGCTTGCCTTAAGTATGGTTCTTGCTCTGCTTGCCAGTTTGTTTGGCGCTTATTTTGCCGATCGCGTAGGGCGACGTAAAATTTTACTCAGTGCGGAAGCTATGTTTGTTTTGATCTATCTAGTCATGGCCATGGCAAATAGTCCATGGTGGTCCTCCGCTACGTTGACGTTGATAGCGTTCACGCTAGGGAATATGTGTTGGGGGATTTATGGACCGGTCGACGAGGCAATGATTTTGGATGTAACGAATCAAGAGTCGCGGGCGTTTGTTTTCACACTGTTTTATTGGCTGATGAATCTAACGTTGGCCATCGGATCGGCCATTGGAGCAATTTTCTTTTATCCTTATCGGTTTTGGCTGTTTCTTGTCATGGCATGCGTTGTGTTTGTCAATTGGTGGATTACTTACCTGTTGATTGCTGAAACTTACCAACCAATGCCGCTGCAACATGGCAAGGGCGGACTGTCACAGGTCCGTCATACGATAAAAACTATCCTTCAGGATAAAGCATTTTTGATTTACTTTTTTTCGACAGTGGCTGTGGCTACAGTCGAAAATGAATTGCCAAACGACATTGGTGTCCATCTGTTGCGGACATTCCAACCGGTGCAACTCCATGTCTGGCACTGGATGATATCACTCACAGGAATTTCTGTGGTTGGGTTTTTACAAACTGAAAACACGATGATTGTTGTTTGTCTGGCGTCTCTTGCAGTTTTTGTCAGTCGCCGCATGTCTAAAAAACGTGTTTTGTTGTTGGGAATTGGATTGAACACGGTGGGTTTTGCGTTACAGTGTTTCTTTACCAATGCCACCAGCCTGTTTTTCTTGATGGCTGTAGCTACTGTAGGTGAAATTTTCAATGTACCCGTTCGTCAATCGTTTGTTGGAGATATTGCACCAGATGATGGGAAAACGATGTATCTGGCTCTGATGAGCGTTGCTTGGGGACTTGGCCGAGTACTCGCTTCAGCAAGTATTACAATTGGAGCCCATCTCTCTGGTCTGGGGATGGCTATTTTAGTAGGTATGATGGGTGGATTGGGATTGTTTGGTTTTTATCAGCTCGCACAAAAGACTGAGACGCAAATCCATCATGCTCGTTTAAGTTCGGATATGATCTCGTTCAGAGAAGATGGATAAGCTATGGTCTTATTCACAAACGCCCCGTGTGCAAGTCGATGCGTACGGGGCATCATCTATCAGATGCAGTGGAGGCTTTACGCTCTTTTCATAAACATAGGCATCTCTTGGACGCCAACCATTCTTGCATAAACAAATAGTTGCCCTTTGTGGTGGATCTCATGGTCAATCATTATGGACAGTACAGTCTTCCCTTGCAAAGGTTGGCCTCCACCAAACATTTCTGTTCCTTCCACTGGTTTTTCTAAATGTTCCTGGGGAATGGCAAGCAGAGTGTTTTTGGTTTCTTCGGTCATATGTGCCGCAAGTTGTCGCAGTTCGTCAAGCGTAGTTGGTTTAGCCGCTTGTTGTCCGCTTGGGCGCTCAAAACGACCAGCTTTCACAGCTCCGCTAAACATTAAGCTGGATCCATGCATATGAACGATTAAATCGGCTAAGCTCAGAGCACCATCCCAAGGCTTGAAATGAAGAGCGCTCTCCGGCAGCTTTTGCAGGATATCCAGTGTCACATTACGGTGCATAAACCAGTGTTGAGTCACCTGCTCACGATTCATCTGATATCTAGCCTCCCATATGTAAACTCTTTCTTTTCTATGATAATCAAAGAATGGGATGGCGGCAAATTTGGCGAATTTTTTAGCAAATGAATGACGAAGTTTGACAAAAAAACGGCATTTCGGTCGACATGTCTGGTTATCCTTCGGTATAATCGCAGAGAACTGTCCATCTCTGAAAGGATGAGCGAAACCCATGCATGCCTCGCAAATTTATATCTACGCGCTGGTGCAAGGCATTACCGAGCTGTTCCCCATCAGTAGTGTAGGTCACGGTGTCATCTTACCTTATTTATTTCATTGGACCAGCATCTCTGGTTCCAAGCAGTTTCTGCCCTTCATTGTCATGTTGCACTTGGGCACTGCTCTTGCGTTACTCATCTATTTCTGGAGAGACTGGGTGGACTTGATTTCTTCCCTGTGGATGAGAAAACCGCATGAACGCAGGATTCTTGGCTTAATTATTGTGGCTACCATACCAGCCGCCATCATTGGTAAACTGCTTCAACACAAGTTTGCAGAACTCTTTCCTAATGCCTTATCAGCCTCTATTTTCCTCATTGTCAACGGTTTTGTCCTGTTTCTGGCCGACAGGTTACGCAGACGCAGAGCCAGCAAGGAAATTCAGCAAATTTCTTATGTTCAAAGTTTCTTTATTGGCATTGTGCAGGCATTTGCTCTCATCCCTGGTTTTTCCCGATCCGGTATCACGATGACGGCGGGACTCGGTACGGGGCTGTCTTATGAAGAATCAGCTCGCTTTTCTTTCTTGCTCGCTACACCGATCATAGCTGGGGCAGGTGTATTGGAAGTTCCTAAAATGCTGAAAAGCAATTCCAGTGCCATGCTTCATTTAGGACTGGTGGGCGGTCTTTTGGCAGGGATTGTGGCATTTCTTTCAACAGCCTTCCTGATGCGTTATTTCAGCACGCATGAAGTCAAAGCGCTTCGTCCGTTTGGTTGGTATTGTATCATTGTTGGAGTGATTGTAGCGATTATGGCGCTTTTGCATCTGCATTTCTAATTTTTTATAACAAACAATTCAGAGGTAAATGGATTCCATTCAAGTGGCGATTCGTCTGTCTGCGTCATGGCAGCGAATCGCCCAGTTCATTCTGCACTCTACCTATGGATGTTCGATTTAGGGAAGGGGAACATCAATGGCTAATGAGATAACAGCATCGAGTCGTTCCATTCGTTCGGGGGCAGTATGGACGTTCAGTGCGACTCATTTAATGAATGATTTAATGACAACCGGTATGGTGCCAGCGCTTTTGCCTGTTTTTAAATCAGCCTTTCATTTGAGTTACGCGGAAGCGAGTTTGGTTGTCCTTTTTTCTTATTTGACATCTTCTGTCTTACAGCCGTTTTTTGGAGCTTTGACGGATAAACATCCCTGGCCCTGGATGCTGCCGATGGGAATTTTTCTCTCCTGCGCAGGCCTGGCCGCAGCTGGTCTTGCTCCCACATATGTATGGTTAACTGTAGCCATCTGCATTTCTGGCTTGGGTTCTGGAGCTTTCCATCCCGAAGCGTCGCGAGGCACACATCTAGCATCGTCTGGCAGGGCTAAGGGGTTGGCACAATCTATTTTTCAGGTAGGCGGTAACAGCGGGCAGGCACTTGGACCCTTGGTGGTTTCCTTATTTATTTTGCCTTTGGGCAGGCGTGGGCTGACGTGGTTTTTTATCCTCGCGTTACTCGGTTTGTTTTTAACCTTAAGAATTTTACCTTGGTACAAAAAGGGGACTTTGCAGGAACGGAGTAATCGTAAGTCTATTGTTGGCGAAAACCACGTCATTGGTATGGTGATGATGGTTTGGGTCATCATTTTGCGTTCTTGGTGTCAAATTGGTGTAGCGGGATTTTTGCCCTTTTATTTTGATAAGTTCCATGTGCCAGTAAGAATTTCCGAGTTATATGAATTCGTTTTTTTGGCAGCAGGCGCTTTGGGAACTTTTCTTGGCGGCCCGCTCTCCGATCGGTTTGGTAAAAAAACATTGCTAGTTGCCTCTATGGTCTTGGCGATTCCGTTTGCTTTTCTTGTCCCGCATGTGCGTGGATTTTGGGCAGTCCTTGTGTTGTTTGGTTTTGGATTGTCCGTTCTTTCGTCTTTTGCAGTTACGGTGGTTTATGCGCAAAGATTGCTTCCACGCAGTGTTGGGCTAGCCTCAGGGTTGACGATTGGTTTTGGAGTGGGGGCAGGTGGGATAGGCGCTTTTTTCCTTGGTACCCTTGCAGATACACTGGGTGTTTCTAAAGTGTTTTACTTGCTTGGATTTTTGCCATTGATTGCAGCCATTCTGTCCATACTTTTGCCATCGGATAGGAAATTGGAAGCTCAAGCTGCTGCCATGGCTATTCATGGGGAAAATGAAAATACCAACTAAGCATACCCGCCGCATCATAAATGTGCGGCGGGATTAAGGACATGTATGATAAGGTTTTACCGATTCACGGCATGAGAAACACTTTTCAGGTATACACCAATTCTTTGAGCGGCTTCTTCCAGTCGATGGACGGGCTGTACCAATGCTAAGCGTACATACCCCTCACCTTCACTGCCAAACGCGTTTCCTGGTGTCATGGCCACCCCCGCTTCACGGAGCGCATTCAAGGCAAACTCTCGTGATTGAAAACCATCAGGAATCTTAGCCCAGATAAACATGGTGGCTGGAGACTTGGCTACTGGCCAACCAACATTTTGTAACGCCTCACAGAGACGGTCGCGTCGATGAATATATTCACTCAGTTGCGCTTCAAATAATTCATGTGGAGCTAGAAGAGCATCAATGGCTACGCGCTGAAGGGGGAGAAAGTTGCCGAAATCAATATGCGATTTGAGCAATGCCAATCGTTCGATCCCATCTCGATTGCCACATAGATAACCAATTCGACAGCCAGCCATATTAAATGTCTTGGATAACGAATTAAATTCGACGCCCACCTCTTTGGCGCCAGGTATGGAGAGAAAGGAAATGGGACGAACGCCATCAAAAACGAGTTCAGAATAGGCGAAATCGTGAACAATGAAAATATCGTGGCGTTTGGCAAAGGCGACTAACTGCTCAAAAAATTCATGGGTGGCTAAAGCCGTCACAGGATTACCAGGATAGTTGACAATCATCATTTTAGCGCGTGCCAAAATGCCCTCGGGTATATCTTCAAGACAAGGTAAAAAATTATTTTCTTCCAAAAGTGGAATGGGATAGGGGGTTGCGCCGGCGAGACGGATGGAAGCATCGTAAATAGGATAGCCAGGATTGGGAACCAATGCGATATCGCCTTCGTTAAGCAGGCACATCGGCAAATGCGACAAACCTTCTTGCGTACCGGTCAATTGCAAGACTTCATGTTGAGGATCGAGTTGCACATGATAACGGCTAGCGTAAAAATGTGCGACTGCGTCAGAGAAAGATTCTAACCCTGTGATGCTGTATGCGTAGTTGGCTGGTTGCCGGACATAATCTCCTAATTTTTCCATGACCAAGGCTGGCGGAGGCATGTCCGGACTGCCCACGCTGAGATCGATAATATCGACACCATTTTTTTGCAAACGCCTTTTTTCAAGAGCTAGTTCAGCAAAAATGCCAGTTTCTAAAGTAGCAAGTCGCTTTGACATAGGTACGGTCACAATGACACCTTCCTTAAGTTGCCGCTCTGGGCTTCTGTCTAATGGCAGTTTACGCGTTTGCAGAATTTTGTGCTACCTTGTTCACGGTGATATTCTGACTTTCAATATAACCTGTTTCAGGTGTTCCGGTCAGAGGGTTGACATAGTCAATCAGCAGCATATCCTGACTGGCTGCGTTATAGCTTGGCATGACCACCCAGGAACCGGTATGCAATGTGGTTTCCAAATTACTGTTAGCTTGGGCGTTGCTGTAAACCGGAATGGATTGATTCGCTTTCGAGTTTAGTTGATAGATGTTGTTAAATTGCAAGTTCTGACCCATTACCCAGCCCGTATGGTTGCTGCTCTGAATTTTATACCAAGCAGTAACATATCCCTGCCAGAATCCTTGTTCCATTTGCAAGACTTGAACTTGCATTCCCGAAATCCAATTGCCTGTTGGCGTGTTGTCAAACGAGGTGAGCGCCGTGTCAGGATTGTTGTATATCGGGATAAGAGAAGAAGTTGTGGCAGATTTCAGCATAGCAGAAGCACCGTTAAAAGAAAAAACAGGTTTGTTGCTGTCCGGTTCTGGCGGTGAGGCCGATCCCGGTTGGTAGAGTGTGTATTGATTGAGATGAAGTCCAGCAAATTGGGAAATCATTCGCATGAGTTCGCCGATTTGCAAGCTCCAGGTGGGGTCAGTTGCGTAATTTTGGTTCATGCCATCTAGTGTGGGGGATTCGTAATACTCAGGACCGCCTGGATTGAGGTAAGTATTACGTACAAACCAAGCCTGGAATTGAATGGTGTATGTCTTGCTTGGAAAAATGCCTCCGTCGGCAAACGGATCGGCATCATATGCTCCATAACCGTAAAGGTTGTTTTTTTTGGTAGCCAGACTATTGGTGCCCCAATTGCTCTCCAGAATTGCGTGGGCCAGCAAATATGTAGCATTGACGCCATAAGTTTGGGCTGCTTGCAGGATAGCTTGACCGAGTCCCTGTAAGCCAGAGTTGGGTACAACAGACTGGAGAAAGGCATTGATTTTGTTGGCAGTCAAACCAGCTGGCGCAGGTGTACGCAAATCAACTTGACGATAAGGATCCTCGTAGTTACCGGCCCATTTGTCTATATATGTGCCATTTTCAGCAATTTGGTAGAAAACAGTGTCGTTAGGCGTGCTACCTTGTACAGCATTGAGAGAAACATAGGTTGCTCCAGGAACAGCAAAAGAAGGTGCGGGAAATGAGTATCCTGGTAAAAAAGAGGCCGCGAAATATTGATCGTCCATTAAAGACCAGTCGTCTTTTGGCCAGACGACCACCTGGTTCGTTGAGGTGTTGACAACATAACCTACATTGCTTGACTGAACGGCAGCTTCAGCTTGTATGAAGGAAGTGTAGTCCACAGGTTGACTGGTTGGGCTTTGATAAGCAGCATACTCAGGAATTGAAGCAGCAGGATTGACGTTAAATGTCATTGTCCATGTCTTTCCATTCCATTTACTTTGGATACCAATGGCCGTCAGCGCCTGCTGAATATACCAGATGGGTATGTATGTGGTTGGCGCCCCTGAATCAGGATCAATCGCTACCAGAGTCGGGAAATGCTCAAGAGGGGTTTCATTGAGTATTAAACTGTCTGTAGCATGGTTTTGCGGCGGCAGTATGGACGGATGGAAATGGCTTGAGGAAGTGATTGTCCATAGATGGCCATTCCATTGGCTGACAAAACCTAAAGGTTTGAGCGCTTGCATGACATAATAGAGCGGCATATAGGTAGTTTGCTGGTAGACAAATCCATACGGTTGTTCAACGGTTTGCCCATTGACGATAATGGACTTTTTGGACATGGTATAGTTGGGTGTCGCCGCTTCTACTATCGGTGTGCCAGTCAACGCGAAAAACATACAGGCACTCCCCAAAAGACGTTTCATTTTGGGGTGTCGATCACGATATTTCCTAGGATACAGCAAAAATGTTCACGTCCTTCGCCTGTGGATGTCCCTCTGGATGCAAATATCGCCTACAGCGTTAAGGGGGAAATTCGCTCTAAACGGCCAATGTCCTACTGTGTATGGTGCAATACCATGAATTACATATTGCGTGTCGATCGAATATGTCCGAGATAGGAGAGATGATAGCTTGCGTATCGCATTTTTGGCTTCTCATAACGGGAGTAGTATGCGTTATCTTGTTGAAGCGGTTAAAACGGGAATTTTGTCAGCCGAACCAGTGCTTTTGATTGCCAGCAGGGCAGACAGTAGCAGTCTTGCATATGCTGCTGAAAATGGGATCCCGCATGTGATAGTGAACGCTCGAGATCACCATCCATATGCTTCTGAAGATGAAGCTGTTTGTGCTCATTTGCAGGAAGCCAGACCGGATGTAGTCGTACTCTCAGGTTATATGCGAAAAATCGGATCGAAAACTTTGGCAGCGTTTGAAGGGCGTATTCTTAATATACATCCAGCTTTGCTTCCGAAATTCGGAGGGCAGGGCATGTATGGTATTCATGTACATCAAGCTGTTCTTGCTTCAGGGGAGCGAGTAACGGGGGCAACTGTGCATCTTGTAGATGCAGAGTACGATCACGGTCAAATTTTAGCTCAAACCACTGTACCAGTTCTACCCAATGATACACCTCAGTCATTAGCGGAGCGAGTGAAAGCGCAGGAAGGGCCGCTTTACTTAAAAGTACTCACCAACTGGCAACGTTAAAGTATAGTATAATAGTAGGAAAATCGCGAGAGAGACTAGAGTTTGCAAAGGATGCTGATGATGCAACAAAATCAGGATGTTACCCATACTGTAAAAAAGCCGTTGCGACGAAGCTTGGTCAATCGACAAGTACAAATGCTCGCCATTGGCGGTGTGATTGGGGTAGGGTTGTTTTACGGAGCGACTGTGTCCGTTGGGCTGGCAGGTCCAGGTGTCATTCTTGACTTCATCCTCTGTGGCATTATTGTAGCTATTGTGATGCGGGCGCTCGGTGAAATGACTGTCCATCAGCCAACCTCTGGTTCATTCAGTGAGTTTGCGGGGGAAGCGTTTGGAGCTCGTATGCGTCTGATTATGGCAGGTATGTGGTGGTTCTATTGGGTAGCTACCGTGATGAGTGAGTTAGCAGCAATTGGTAAATTGATTCAGTTTTGGTTGCCTAACTTTCCGGTGTGGTTGCCGGGTGTCATTGCTTTGGCGCTTTTCACCATTACCAATCTCCTTGCGGTGCGCGTATTTGGTGAATTGGAATATTGGTTTGCTGTACTGAAAATCATGGCCATTTCTGTCTTTATTATCTTTGGACTGCTGTTTGCCTTCACAGGCATCTTTCGTGGAGGAGAAATTCTAGGCTTGACTAACCTTTATGCTCATGGTGGTTTTCTGCCGCACGGCTGGCTTGGTGTTGTGATGGCTGTTTCGCTGGTGGTTCAGGCATACAGTGGTGTGGAAACTCTGGGAGTTGAAGCGGGCGAGTCTTCTAAACCTGAAAAAGTCATGCGCCGCGCATTTCGCTCCGTTACTGTAAGGATTGCCATTCTCTATGTCGGTTCGATGTTTGTTGTACTCACCGTGATTCCTTGGCAACACCTGATTGGCAGCAATTCAAGTCCCTATGTCATTCTTTTCAGTCGAATAGGTATACCTTTTGCTGCATCCTTGGTCAATTTGATTATTGTCCTATCGGGATTTTCTTCCTGTAATACAGGACTTTACGGTGGTAGTCGTATGCTGTATGGAGTGGCTCAAGAGCGTAATATCGAGAAAATTCATTTAACACGTTTAAACCGTCATCAGGTTCCTAGTGTGGCAGTTTGGTTAACGGCTCTTGCCATTTCGGTAGGCATTCTTATTACTTATCTAGCACCTAACAACGTCTATGTCTGGATTACGAGCGCCTCAGCGTTTGCTTCATTGTTTACTTGGTTGATGATTTTGCTGACAGAAGTCGTTTTACGCCGGCGAGCTCAACAAAATGGTCAGACTCTTAGTTACGCCATGCCCTTTTGGCCCATACTTCCCTGGATAGGTATCGTCCTTGTGGCCGGTGCTATCTTAGCCATCTTCTTATCTCCCTTGACACGTGTTTCCGTCTTTGCCGGTCTCATTTGGTTGGTACTGATGATTGTATATGCCAGTGTGCAAGTAGCTCGGCAGCGATTGAACGTAAAATCGATTCACTCTTAAGCTGCGGACTTCATCAGAACCAATCTGGGTCTTCATATCCAAAATTTAACCCGCGTCAGCGGGTTATTTTTTTGCCTATTGACCTCGTAGGTCGCTGGCCATACAATAGGAATAAAATTAAAGTATTCCAATCGGAATAATAATAAAGAGGTGTGGGAATAACGTGAGAACTTTAGCCATCAGTCCAATTGAAATTGAATCATTGGCAGCAACGTATGAAAATGCTTCACCGCAAGAGATTTTGCGTGAAGCTTTGCACCGTGTGGAAAATATAACTCTCGCCTGCTCTTTTGGCATTGAAGATATGGTTTTGCTCGACATGCTCAGTCAATTAAGCCCAAATCCTAACGTGTTCTACTTAGATACAGATGTTTTGTTTCCTGAAACGTATGCGTTATGTAACGAGGCGATAGAACGCTATGGATTGACCCGGCTACGGCAAATCAGGCCCGCTTTGACCTTGGAAGAACAGGCAGAACAGTATGGAGAATCGCTTTGGCAGAGCAATCCCAATCAATGCTGCGATTTGCGCAAAGTACAACCGCTGACACGTGTTCTGCAGGAATATGATGGTTGGGTTACGGGCATTCGCCGTCAGCAATCGCCTACGCGCGCCAATGCACAGGTCTTTGAGGTCGATCACAAATTTGGCTTGGTGAAAGTCAATCCGTTAGCCACGTGGTCTGAGAAAGATGTGTGGCGCTATGTTCATGAACACCAGGTACCCTACAACCCTTTGCACGATCGCGGTTATCCCAGTATCGGCTGTTTACACTGCACACGTCCTGTCAAACCAGGTGAAGATTCACGTGCTGGTCGTTGGGCGGGATTTGATAAGACAGAGTGCGGTTTACATCAGTAACGGATCGGCTAAAGAAAGATTAGGAGTGGTATAGATATGGAAGCGCATGGCGGACAACTGGTTTCTAGAGAATTACGTGGAGAAGAACGTGCAGAACGGATTCGCGAAGCTCAGGATTGGAAATCCATTGTACTTACGATGTGGGCACTCTCTGATTTGGAGTTAATTGGAATTGGTGCCTTCTCTCCCTTGACAGGATTTCAAGGGGAAGCAGACTATTGGTCGATTTTAGAGAATATGCGTCTACAAAATGGCACCGTATGGCCGATTCCTATTACCTTGGCTGTTTGTGAAGAGGAGGCCCATCAAATCAAAATAGGAGAGATGGTTGCCCTCTATGGAGAAAACGGACAAATTTATGGGACGCTTAGAGTAGAAGAAAAATATAAGGCAGACAAACTTCGTGAAGCACAAGCAGTGTATCGTACAACAGACAAGGAACATCCGGGTGTTGCTAAATTGTTGGCACGTCCTGATGTCTATTTGGCTGGCCCCATCGAAATTTTAAATCGTCCGCAAATTTCTCAATTTTCATCTCATACGTTCGATCCGGTTGAAACGCGGCGCATGTTTGCAGAACGCGGCTGGCGGAAGATTGTTGGATTTCAAACGCGCAATCCAGTGCATCGTGCTCACGAGTTTATTCAAAAATCAGCCTTGGAAATTGTGGATGGACTGTTTCTTCAGCCGCTTGTAGGTGAGACGAAAGCAGATGATATTCCAGCTACGGTAAGAATGAAGAGTTATGAAGTGTTGCTTCAACACTATTATCCGAACGATCGCGTTTTACTAGGTGTCTATCCTGCCGCCATGCGCTACGCTGGTCCGAGAGAGGCAGTGCTGCACGCACTGGTCAGGAAAAATTATGGTTGTACGCACTTTATTGTAGGTCGCGATCATGCTGGCGTGGGCAACTATTACGGAACGTATGATGCGCAGAAAATTTTTGAACATTTTTCCGAGCAAGAATTAGGAATTGTTCCGTTGTTTTATGAGAACAGCTTTTTCTGCAGCAAGTGTGACACCATGGCTTCAGAAAAAACGTGTCCGCACGATGAGGAATATCGCTATATCCTCTCGGGTACGAAAGTACGCCAGATTCTTCGCAGTGGAGAACGTCCTTCTTCGAAATTCACTCGACCTGAGGTTGCTGATGTTTTGATTGAAGGATTGCGGGAGGCGATAACGGTTGGCTGAGCAACATTCCTCAGAAACAAAACTATCCAAAGTAGAAATTATCAAAAAGAACAGCCGGCATCTGCGTGGAACTATCGAGGAAGCGCTACAGGATGGCAGCAGCCATTTTTCTGAAGAAAATGTGCAAGTATTGAAGTTTCACGGTATGTATCAACAGGACGATCGCGATTTGCGTGCAGAAGCCAAGCGGCTGGGCAGGGAACGCTATTATTCTATGATGATTCGCGCCCGGATACCGGGAGGTCGTTTGAATGCAAGTCAGTATCTGGAATTTGATAATATCGCAGATACTTACGGCAATGGAACATTGCGCATTACTACTCGGCAGACATTTCAGGTACACGGTATTCTGAAGGAGAATGTCAAATCCACGTTGCAGCACCTCCATCAGGTGTTGATTACCACCCTTGGTGGTTGTGGTGATCAGGTGCGCAACATTATCTGTTGTGGCAATCCGCTTGAAAATGGTTTCCGCAAGCAAATTCATAGTGATTTGCACAAAATGGTCTCGCAATTTAGTGCAAAGACAAATGCGTACCACGAAATATGGTTAGACGGAGAGCGATGGAAAAGCGAAGAGGACTTGCCGGAAGAAGAGCCGTTATACGGCGAAATCTATCTGCCTCGCAAATTTAAGATTGGTTTTACAGTTGAGGGCGACAATTGTGTGGATATCTATGCGAATGATTTGGGAATTGTAGCACATCCAGACCCCGCGGAGGAAAAGGTGGAGGGATACACGTTGCTTGTAGGAGGCGGTATGGGCCGAACCGCATCCATTCCCGATACGTATCCGCGCTTAGCGACACCGCTTTGTTTTGTGACACCAGAAGAACTAGCGCAGGTATCCATGGAGATTGTCAAAATTCAACGTGATTTTGGAAATCGCAACGACCGACGCTATTCTCGTTTCAAATATTTGCTGGATGAGCGGGGGATCTCATGGTTTCAGGAAGAGTTAGAAAATCGAGTGGGCTATCGTCTGGCTTCGCCTCGGCAGCTTGTTTGGTTGAGTGGCTCCGATCATCTTGGCTGGCACTCTTTGAAAGATGATCAATGGTATTTGGGTCTATTTGTTCGCAATGGACGAATAATGGATACCCATGATATGCGCCTCAAAAGTGTATTGAAAGAATTATTGGAGACGTACGAATTCGATATACAGTTAACTTCACAGCAAAATTTGCTTTTGGTTGGCATTCACTCGCAACAGCGAGATGAGGTGGAGAAAAAATTGCGAAATGCGGGTGTCCATTTACCAGTGGATTATTCACAAGCGGTTCTTCACTCCATGGCTTGTCCCGCGCTTCCAACTTGTGGTCTTGCGACCGCTGAGTCGGAGCGGGTTTTTCCAGAAGTTATGGAACGGATGGAAAAATTATTGGCGGAGACAGGGCTTTCCGAGATTTCTTTGCCCATCGCCATTCGTATGACAGGTTGTCCTAATGGCTGTGCCCGTCCTTATATTGCCGATATTGCTTTTGTCGGTCGAACACCTGGCAAATACGATATCTTTTTGGGTGGCGGAATCTTGGGAAATCAATTAAACATGCGTGTACTTGAATTGGTTCCAATAGAGAAACTTGATGAGGTTTTGCGCCCCGTATTGCAAGATTATGCGGAAACCGCTGCAACCCATGAAACGTTTGGAGCCTATTGTCATCGAGTTGGTTTGGACGGTCTGCGCGCTAAGATGGAAGCAGCAGTGATTGGATAACATCTGCAAATCAAAGCTGGGAGGAGGGAGGTTATGAATGGGAAGGTGTATCTGGTTGGTGCTGGACCAGGTGTTTCAGGTCTCTTGACTTTACGGGGAAAAGAGGTCATTGAAACGGCCGACATTCTTTTCTATGACAGACTCATCTCGCCTCGATTGTTCAGCTATGCGTCTCCACAGGTTGAGGCTGTTTATGTAGGTAAAGCCAATCGAAAACATACTATGCCTCAAGAGGAAATCTGCCGATGCTTGATCTGTGCAGCACGTGAAGGAAAGAGAGTGGTCCGTCTTAAAGGTGGCGATCCGTTTGTGTTTGGCAGGGGCGGGGAAGAGGCATTTGCGTTAAGAGAAGCAGGTATTGACTACGAAATTGTGCCAGGCGTGACTTCCCCAGTAGGAGCACTTGCATATGCAGGCATCCCACTTACGCATAGAGGATTGGCCAATTCCTTTACTGTTGTCACGGGTCATCAGATGAGCAATGATGAGTTGCTGGATTGGCAGAATGTATGGAACCGTAGCGATACGCTGGTAATTCTCATGGGACTTGAACAATGGCCGGAAATCTCGCAACGTTTGTTGCTTGCAGGCGTACCAGTAGAGACCAAAGCTGCCATTCTTCAAGCCGGATCGACCGCATTACAAAAACGCGTGGACGGTAATTTGGCTAATATTGGGATACGCTCCCAAAAAGCAGGGATTCACTCGCCAGCGCTTGTCGTTCTTGGGGAAGTGGCGGGATTGGCCCCTATTCTCGATTGGCAGTCGTCCCAACCTTTATTTGGATCACGTATTTTAGTTGTGACTCGTGATAGGGCATTAGCTGACCACTGGGTGCGCCGTATAGAATCACTTGGCGGTGAAGCCATGGATATTGTCTTTGAGGAGAATAGACATGTTTTGCGGCCAGCAGCCTTAACTGCGTTGCAGCAACTTTGGCAACCTGAAAGTATACATGCAGTGTGGATAGAAGGGGATATACCAAGGAAATCTCTAGACCTTTTTTTCCCTGCTGCATGGAAAAATCATTTGCAGACGCTTGTTTGGTGGGATGGAGAAAAAGTTGCTCAATATTTGGAAAATAATCAGGATGTTCTTTTTATAAATAGAGATGCCAAGTCAAGCAGGGAGGCGTTTGCATGAAACGCGGCGTGTTGCTGGTTGCTCATGGAACTCGAGTGCCAGCAGGCGTTTTAGCGGCGACTTGTTTTGCGGAAGGTGTAGCCAATAGGCTAAAGGCGCAGAATCCATTATGGGAGAATGTGCTTTGCCGATTGGCTTTTTTAGAAATTTCCACACCTGATATCTATGCAGTTGCTACCCAAATGTATCAGCAAGAGGGCATTAGAGAACTTTATATTTTGCCGCTCTTACTGCTCAGTGCTGGACATGCGCTGGCAGATTTACCGCGTATTATCGATGATATACAGAGAGATTGTCCTCATCTTAGAGTACGAATGTCATCACCATTAAATGATCATGAGAGGCTGGTAAAAATTTATCAGCAACACATTCATGATGCATTACAGCAGGAATCGGGAATAGATGCCCTTCTTTTTGTGAATCGTGGTTCCTCGTATCCACATTCCTATCGGATTTTTCAACAGATCGTTCAGCAGACGAGCGCTTCGTTTCCTGATTTGAAAAAAACATCTGCCTTTTTCGCTGGCTTAGGAGCAGGATTATCGAGAGCTTTTCATCGCCTTGAAAAGTCTGGGGTAAGAGAGTGTCTCGTCTTGCCGCACCTGCTTTTTCCTGGACGTCTCTCTGCTCAATTGGATCGTCAGTTAAAGGAATGGGCTATGGGACATGCTCATTTACATTTTCGTTCGGCTCCACTGCTTGGTGAATCGGATGAATTGATGGATGTCTATGCCAAGCAAATAGTTCTCTTCAGCTTGAGAAGAGCAGTGCAAACCGTGTGACCAGGGACATCCCGTGTTATGATAGAAGATACAAGCTGATAAGCGAGGTGTTGATGTTTTGCGAGCAGTAAGACAAGATACGTTTGGGGATGCAGACGTTCTCTATATTGGCGAGGCTTCTACACCGACGATTGGGTCTCACGATTTGCTTGTTCGTGTACATGCTACCGCTCTCAACCGAGCTGATCTTTTGCAACGTCGAGGATTTTATCCGCCTCCTCCTGGGGAATCAGAAATTCTGGGGCTCGAGATGGCTGGTGAAGTGGTGGAAGTCGGGGCAGATGTGGAAGGATTTACTTTGGGTAGCCGTGTGGCTGCGCTGTTGCCAGGTGGTGGGTATGCGGAGTATGTCAAAATTCCCGCGGGAATGGCCATGCCATTGCCAGACTCGATGTCTTATGAACAAGGTGCAGCGATACCAGAAGCCTTTCTAACCGCGTATCTCAATTTGTTTTGGTTGGGAAAAGTACGTAAAGAAAACACTGTTCTGGTTCATGCTGGTGCCAGTGGAGTAGGAACTTCAGCCTTACAATTGATTCGTGAGGTAGGAGCGATTGCATTGGTCACCGCGGGTTCGGCAGAGAAAATTTCGGTCTGCAAGAAACTGGGTGCTGTAGCGGGCTGGAATTACAAAGAGGGTCCATTTTTGCCTTTTGTGCAAAAAGAGACAGATGGACGCGGTGTGGATATCATACTGGATTTTATCGGGGCTAACTATTTTGCAGAAAACATTCAATCTTTGGCTGTCGATGGACGTTTGATTGTCATTGGAACGATGGGTGGAACGCAAGTTCAGCAGCTTGATCTAGGTTATTTGTTGCAAAGACGTCTGCAAATTATTGGGACAGCATTACGATCACGGTCGGTGAGCGAGAAAATTCGTCTGACTCGTGAATTCTATCAATTTGCACGGGATGGCTTAAATGAAGGACGAATTGCTCCGCTGGTGGATACTGTTTTTGATTGGACAGAGGTCGCTAAAGCGCATGCCTACATGGAGTCCAATCAAAATATGGGTAAAATTGTCCTGCGTGTGTCTGGATAAAAATTCAAGAAGCACTTCTGCATTGAAGGAGAGAGGGTATGGATACACCTGTCATCGAAGAAGTGTTACAGGAATGGTTACAAGAACATCGTGATTGGAGTCGACAGGATAAGCGAATTCGTAAACGATTCCGATTTAAAACTTTTCCTGAATCTATACAATTTGTCAACCAAGTGGCGGAGATTGCAGAGGAACACAATCATCACCCGTTTATTCAGATTGATTTTCGCGTAGTAACATTAGAACTGACATCCTGGCACGCAAGAGGTATAACAGTATTAGATCTTCAACTGGCTGACAAGTATGATGCACTTGTAGAAGACTGAGAGAGGCGGATGCCCCCTGGGAAGTATAGTCAGTATCATTGTAGTCGTTTTGTTGCTTCTTTTTTCACTCTATATGCGTACTCGGCGTACACTAACCTATCAAAAAGCCAGCCGTACTTTACTCGTAACGAGATCGATCTTATTTGCTTTAGTGGCTGTATTGCTTCTTTCTGGCGCTACTTTGCATCCTATCCTCTTTCTCTACGCAGTGCTGGGTTTGGTAATTGGTTTTTTGCTAGCCTATTTAGCTTTGCGCGGCACTCGATTTGAACAACGTCAAGATGGAGTGTATTATCGCGCCAATCCCTGGATTGGCATGGTGGTTATTGCTCTTTTTGTGTTTCGCTTTGCCTATCGTTATATTGAACTGTATCAGAAAATTCGTCAGTCTGAGCTGCTTCATAACGTCAAACCAAGTGCACTCTCTACAACCAGCGATCCTCTGACTTTCTTTTTATTCTACTTGGTGATTGCTTATTATCTAGGTTATTATGTTTTCCTTTTGTTCCGGCTGCGTCGATTTAGCAAAGAAAAAGCGGCTGAACAAGAGTTGGTTCTCAGAGAAGAAATAGACAAACCGTAAGTGAGCTGGCAGTCAGTAACCAAAAAATATCTGATCTTTTGAGTTTCCAAGGGGATGGATGCACCGTGATGTCACGTAAGTGTACCATCCCCTTGGCATGCAATGCGTCACTTGTGTCTTCAGCCATTTGTAACAAAACAAGTAAAAATGGCACAAAGATATAGGGGAGACGCCAAAAACTGAGACGTTTTTTGAAGCGAGCCAGATGAATGATTTGAAATCTATGCCACTCTTCTTGAATATGAGGTAGAAAACGCAGTACATAAGCAGTCGCAAAAGAGAGTGCCGCTGTGGGCACACGCAGCTTGGAAAGTGGTTGTAAAATAGATGCAAGCGCCTGTTGGAGTTCAGCTTCACTGGTTGTAAATGGAACAATGAGACCAAGCGCAACGGCGGCTAACAAGCGTATGCTGGTCTGTAGGGCTTGCAGCATAGAAGCTGGATGGAAGCCCAAATTGAGATATGGGTGAAAATGCATGGACAAGCCTGCAAACAGAAGGGTAATCACAGACAGATAAAAGAGCGCTCGCATCTGGCGGAGCACAGACACTGGTGAAGCGCCGAGTAAAAATATAGACGACACAGCTATTGCCAAGCTAAGCAGGGTACCTGCCCAATCGTGAGTGAATAAACACCCTAACGTGACGAACCAAGTGCCTATCCAAAGTATGCGTAAGTCAATATGAGTCCGCCTCTGTGTTTTGCTGTTGGCTTCTTCTATTTCTCTTAATACACTTCTCCTATGCTGGTTTTCGATAAGCTCGTTTTCTGAATGAGGTTTACGCACCGTCCAACCTTCCATGAGGAAGTTGGCCACTTCTTCAGCGCTCAAAAGGCGTGTGTTTGGCACGTCTCGTCCTTCGGATATCCATTGAGACTGCAAGCGTAAAACCGTCGGTATTTCTATTCCAATTTCTTCTAGCCATTCGGGATGCAAGAGTAGTTCAGATAAATGGCACTGGCGAATGTCTCCACCCTCCCCCAAGAGCAGAAACTGGTCAGCCACTGATAAAAACGCATCGATTTGATGAGTGGCAACCAGTACGCCGCCTTCTGGATGTTCCAGTTTCCAATTTTGAAGAGTTTCTATCAGTTTTTCAAGTGATTTACCATCTAATCCCACAGTAGGTTCATCACATAGCAGCCATTCGGCAGGTACAGAAGTCTCAACCGCAACTGCTGCCCTTCTTTTTTGACCGCCACTGAGTGAAAGTGGCGTTTGTTGCAGGAGCAAGGTTGGTAAACCTTGTTTGGACAATGCATAAGCCATCTCTTCTGATGATGGAGGTGTTTTGGCAAAAGGACTGTGACTGATGACAAATTCTTTGGCTAAGGTACTTGCCATCATGCTTTCCTCAGGGGATTGAAAAACAAGCGCAAATTTTTTTAACCATTCTTCGTCGTGTTCATTTTCTAGAGGTCTGTTGTTCATCCAAAGGCTTCCTGACTGTATCGGTAACAACCCTGCTACAACCTGTAGGAGACTGGATTTTCCCGATCCGATAGGTCCAAGCAAGACGTGGATTTTCCCTGATTCTACTTGTAATTGTAAGTTTTCAAATAGTGGTTTGGCTGTTCCTGTATGTTGAACTGTTACGTTCTCGAATTGTAAATTCACGAATGTACACCAGCACTTTCTAAGGACTGTATTTCTTGTAACGGCAATTCTGACCAAGGGATACCGCGGCGATATAACTCTTCTCCAACTTGAATGGAAAATGGAGGAATATATCCTAGTTTTCTGCATGTGCTTGGCTGCCATGGACTTTCTTCTGAGTAAAAAAATGAACGAGCATGCCAGCCAGTTTGTAACGTTCCGTTTTGCACGACGGCGATTTCGTCAGCGTAAAAAATATCTTCTAATTGTTGAGTCATCCAGAGTATAGATAAATTGGTTTGGCGAATTTTTTTTTCAAGAAAGTTTAGTAACCGATGACGGATGGCTGGATTCAACATGGCGGCTCCTTCATCGACAATCAGTAAGTCAGGATTGTCTAAAAGTGCAGAGGCAAATGAGAGAAGTTGTTTTTGCCCGCCAGAAAGTTTCTTTACCGGAGAATGAAGTGGTACAGACAACCCCAATTCTTCAAGCAGATCAGCTATATATTTGCCTGTATACGAACAGTTGCGAGCAGTTGCTAATTCATCAGCAACGGTTTCACCCAAGATTCCCGCTCCCAGTCGCTGCGGAATATATCTTGAAATCATTGAAGAAGTGGAAGATACAGTTAAACTCCCTTCCAATATTGGTGATAGTCTGAGTAGGCCTCTGGCTAAGGTGGATTTTCCCCCACCGTTTGGTCCTAATACGACTAACCACTGACCTTTATATAAAGTAAGATAGAGATTGTGCAATAGGACTACCCATCCGCGATGCGTCGGATAACCGAATGAAGCATTTTGAATTTCTAACAAAACAGGTGTATCCAACTCTATTCCTCCAGCAATGACGTCGGTTGTTTCAAGTGAAAGAAGGTCTACTTGCACTCTTTTAAACTTATGCTACAATCCAATTGTCAACCTATTAAATTTTATATATTAACAATCAGTTTGTCTACTTTGATAAACTGGGAAAGGATGAATTTCATTTGCGTATCACAGTTCGCGGCATCATTTTTAGTGCACTTTTTGCGGCATTATTAGCAGTTCTCAGTTTTGTTTCATTCAAACTGCCCTTTACTCCGGTACCCATTACATTGGAAAATTTGATGGTTATGCTCGCCGGGGCACTGTTAGGTGGTGGCTATGGATTTTTGAGTATGCTTTTGGTAGTGGTTCTAGTAGCCCTGGGTGTACCTATGCTGGATGGCAGCGGGGGAATTGGCGTGCTTGTTGGGCCGTCGGGTGGCTACGTTTGGATGTATCCTATCTGCGCATTACTTGCCGGTTATCTGATTCGCAGAGTGCGTGGTAACGGTCCTGTTTCCTTTGTTTGGATTGCCATCATAGCCTTTGTTTTTGGTGATTTGCTCTGTTATGTGACAGGGGTGGGTTGGCTAGCTCACCTGTATCATTTATCACTCTCCAAGGCATTGGTTCTAGCCGCTTATCCATATTTGCCTGGCGATGCAGCTAAAGCTGTCATCACAGCTTTGATTACGGTGCAGGTTCGCCGAGTCTTTCCTGTTGAACGTTTGGTTGGCAGTTCAAAAGTTAAACTCGCATCACCGGAAGTCAGCGCTTAAAAATACGAAGATGTTTTATAGATAGCGCATGGTTAGCCATGCGCTTCTTTTAGTTTGGATTCTAATTCTTTGAGAGTCGACAAATAATGCATATTTAACTCTTGAATGATCTTCTCTTTATCCCGGCTTGCCAGAGCGTCATACAAAATCTGATGAATCTCAACAACTCGATTTACTCTTTTGGGCAATTCGTTAGCAATGGTTAAAAACATTGCCCCAACCTGGCTGTCCATTTGGCTATGAGCTTGAATCAAACGAGAATGCTTAGACAAGCCAACAATCACTTTGTGAAACTCAATATCGCATGCAATCAGTTCTTCTGCATTTGCCTCTTGAACGGATTGCGCAAATCTTTCTAATAAGTGAGAGAGTGCTTGTAAATGCTCGTCTTGCAAATTTTCCAGACCCATTTCAATAGCATTGACTTCGAGCATCGCGCGAAACGTGTATATCTCGTAAGCGTCTCTTGCCGATAATATCGATACAGTAGCGCCCCTATTTACTTCATGTGTCACCAGACCTTCATTTTTCAACATCAGCAGCGCTTCTCGCACAGGACCACGTGAAACCTGCAAGTCCCGTGCTAAATGGACTTCATTGATACGTTGGCCAGGTTTGATAGTACCAGTTAAAATCATTTTGCGAATTTCTTTCACAACTTCGTTGGATAATGAGGTTCGATAAATTTTTCCTGCGGAGAACGAATCTATTGGCATAAAGCACCTCGGGTCTATGTTCGTCTAAAGCGTAATTTATTTCTTCAATCTATCTCACCTTATGAAACAAAGATTGTCAACCGCTCTTTTATGATTTGAATTTACAGATTTTTATGATATATTGAACATGAAAACTGTTAACACTTATTTGGGGCTTGACAAAAGGGTCAGTGTTTCATTTCGCAAACGAGATCGATCCAAACAAAGAGTAAATGAAAAGGTAAGTGGGCGTTGGTTTCTTGAATGGAAAAGAGGGGGGTTTAGAGTGGGGAATCATTCCATGCGTAAAATATCTTCTATGGTATTCATTGGGTTGGGACTTTGTATGGCAGTAACAGGGTGCGCAAGTCAGACACCTTCAAAAGGAACGGCTGGGCAAACTGTCAATGGAACAGTACATCCAACGCCAGGGGGAACCATAATTTTTGCAGAGCCACCACAGGCGAATTTGAATTGGTTTTTCCCGCTTTTTAACATTCAGGATGATGGCGTTGATAATGCCCAATTAATCAACATGCTTTATAAACCGTTGCTTTGGATTAACAATCAATTCGAGATCGATTGGAATTCTTCCATTGCTAGTAAAATTACCTACAATCGCCAGGGGACTGTCTACCATGTTTTTATGAATTCCAAATGGCACTGGTCTAATGGTCATCCTGTCACCAGCAAAGATATTCTTTTTTCTTGGCATGTCATTCAAGCTGCTTCTGCAGCAAACGCCCCTTCGCCATGGCCGTATGTTGGAGCTGGAACGGGGGATATTCCAAACGGCATAAAAAGTCTGAAAGCGAATGGTCCCTATGAATTTACTGTCACCTTGGATCATCCAGCCAATCAACAGTGGTTTATCTACAATGGATTGATTCAATTGACACCTTTACCAGCTAGTGCTTGGGACAAATATCAAAATATCCAGAAGGAGATTAAATATTTAGGTGACGAAGCTACTCATCCCATGTTTGATACTGTAGTTGACGGACCTTTTCAATTAGTGAGCGCTGTACCCAATCAGTCTTGGACAATTGTACCGAATCCACGATACAGTGGCCATAAAAGTATCGTGAACAAAATTATTTTTCAGTATGAAGCTTCCAATACGGCAGAGTTTTCCGGTCTGAGAACGGGGTCCATTAATGTAGGCTATCTGGATCCGAGTCAATACGGTTCACGACAAGCGCTTCTTTCCAAAGGTGAAGTGATCACACCTCAATATGCGTTTGGATATTTTGAAACACAACTGAACATGTTCCCTGGCTCACCTGTACGCCGTTTGTTTGACAAACTATATATCCGCCAAGCGTTACAGATGGGCATTGATAACGAAAGTATTGATCAAGCGGTCTATCATGGTTTTGCTCCTCCCTTGGACGGACCGATTCCGCAAATACCACATACTGCTTTTTTTGATAGCCAATTGAGTCAAAACCCATATCCTTATAACCCACAAAAAGGGAAGCAGCTTCTGGAAGCCCATGGTTGGAAGTTAGTCAATGGTATCATGACCAAAGGGGCACAAAAATTGAAATTTACCATGATTTATGCTGCCGGATCGGCATCAGAACAAAATCAAGTAGAAATTATGAAACAAGACTGGGCACAAGAGGGAATTGACGTAACGCTAAAAAGCATGCCAGCCAGTACTCAGGAGTCGATTACCTACAACGCCAAAAATCCTGGAGATTGGGAGATGTCCAACGGACTTGCCTGGTTTTATAACGGGCCTGGCTATTATCCAAGCGGCGGACAGTTGTTTGCAACCAACGCTCCATCTGGATTTGGCTACAGCAATCCGGAGGAGGACGCCTTGATTGCTGCTACGCATCAACCTTACGCGACACCAGAAGAGGCTATGCAAGCATTTTACAAATATGAATATTTTACAGCCTTGCATCTGCCTGTTCTCTGGGATGGCAATGTGGCCACACTCGCAGTACATGCTCCCCAAGTGCATGGAACTGTCCTATACGGTAATGCTTTAACGGGATTTCCGCAGATGAATTATTGGTGGGTATCTTCTAACGCAGCAACATCGTCTTGAGTTAAGGATGTTATGAAGTTATCCCATTTTGATTCGATAGGTGGTTAGAGATATGTACATGATGAAATTAACCCAACGAGAGTACGTACAACAGTTAAAAAAAGGGATAGACACCGTTCTCATTCCCATTGGCATGCTGGAGACACATGGGGAACACTGTGCTCTTGGTACGGACACACTGATTCCACGAGAGTTTGTCAAACGACTCGACGCTATTCTTGGTAAGCGTATCATGATGGCACCAGAGATTGCCTATGGGCATTCATGGGCATTGGCTCCATTTCCTGGTACGATTGATGTCTCACAGCGAATTTTTACAGACTATGTACGTCATATCGGTGAGCAATTCTTTCATCAAGGATTTCGACATATTGTGCTGCTGAATGGACATGGTGGCAATATTTCGGCTCTCAATGAAGTGTCCGAATGTTTGGCCGATCTCGGTGCGTATGTGTTGACGATTCACTGGTGGCTCGATTATCGCGAACAGATTGCAGCTATTGCGCCTGCTGTCGGACACGCTGGAGAAGATGAAACTTCTTGTGTTCTGGCGATTGACGAGTCTTTGGTGGATATGAGTGTAGCTCATCATCATCAAGATACATTATCTAGGAAAATCAAATCGAAAAAGATGGGGTTGCGGATTTTTCCCCATGGAAACTCAGGGGATGCAACAGCAGCCAGTGTAGAAAAAGGAGAAAGAATTTATCAGTCATTGGTTCCATTGATGGTAAAAGATATTGAGGAACTTTGGGAGTTTGCTCAATCTGAATAATTGACTCTATGGGCTACGTATCCACTATACAACGGCCGCCCTTCTTCAATTCTGGCGAGGCGGTCGATACCCTTTTTTGCGTAATTCCTCTACTTTTTTGGCCAATTCTTCATAAATAGAAGTTTGCACGGCAAAATCCATTCTCACTAAGCCGCTTGTCCCCGGAGCGACAAATTCCATCATGTCAGGCAATACAGTACACTCTTGAAAACCAAAATCAACTTTACTGCGTTCAGCGTATTTTTGATAGACGCCTTTTCCCACAAAACAAGCAATGATAGGTTTGTAAAGAGAAAGTTTATCTTTGAGTATAAGCCTGCCTGCTCGCCATTCCTCAGGTCGGATTTCATCTGCTCGTTTCGTAGTGCGAGCTACAATATTGGTAAATCCATATCCATACCAAGCCAGCATATGGGGGTTGTCAGAGGGAGGGTGTAAGATGGGGGTCAAACCCGATGAATGCAAGAGACGATAAAAACGATTGCTGCGATGAGCGTATGGAAAACCTGTAGCTGATGATGTTGGCGAAGGATTAAATCCAATAAATACGACGACTAATCCTCGATGTAAAAGATCGTTGATCATAAAATGGTGTCACGCTCCTACCGTTATTCTCCCCATGTCGAATGTAAACGTCAACTTTTTCAAATCAATGCTGAAAGTTTAACCATGCCTGCTTATTTGAAATGAGCAAGAAAATAAGGATTTACTATTGACAGACAAATAATTTGTAATATTCTTAAAATTATCATCAAATATTTCTGATTAGAAAGTGAGGGAAGTTCGGTGAATGCAAATTTTCGCACCTTAATGCAAACGTTTGCATTTGTGGGAGCATCAACTTTTGCTTGTGTATCAACAGCTTGGGTCAATCCGGCAGATATTGTGCAGGCATCCACTAGTGTAGACAGTAATGCTTTGTTTTCCGATCAAGGGCCACTTTATTTTACACCACAGGAACCTACTTCGAATCAACCGATTACAGTAACGCTTCGAGCTTCAGCAGGAAATTTAAGCAGTGCTAATGTCGTTGTATACAACACTGCATCGGGATCGACCACGTACTATCCGATGTCTCTGGAAGGAAACGACGTCAATGGGGTCTATGAATTTTGGTCGGCTACCCTGCCTGCTACGTCTAACACGGAGTACTATTATTTTCAAGCGAATGATGGTTCCTCAACCGTTTATTACAATGCTTCCGGTGCTACTTCTACAGCCTATCCAACACCAACTTTTTCCGGAAATCAATGGAACACATATGATGACTTTGTTATCAGTCCGAATTTTAGCACGCCAAGTTGGGCCCAAAATGGTGTGATGTATCAAATTTTTGTCGATCGTTTTTTTGATGGAGATGTCAGTAATGACGTTACGAATGGCGAGTATTCTTGGTATGGGCATCCGACTGTACAGCTTAGTTGGGGGCAAGACCCTGAATTGGGCGATCCCGGTGGGGCAGATCAGGTAGCCTTTGCTGGTGGAGATTTAGAGGGTGTTGCCGATAAATTGAATTATATTGAGCATACGTTGGGAGCCAATATTCTCTATCTTTCACCAGTATTTACGGCAAATACTAACCATAAATATGATGTGCAAAATTATTTTCAAGTTGATCCGCATTTCGGAGGTAACAGTGCTCTGGAAACCTTAATTTCGGATGCCCATAATACTTTGGACAATGCTGGACAACAGGGACGAGTCATCTTGGATGGCGTATTTAATCATACTGGGGCTTCGAACTCTTGGTTTACGAGTGCACAGTCCAGTCAATCCAGCCCTTATTATAATTGGTATACCTTTACCAATTGGCCATCTCAATATGCTACTTTTGCAGGGGTATCCAATCTTCCCAAACTCAATTATGGTTCTTCTTCCTTACAGAATGAAATTCTCTCTGTCGCCGATACCTATCTCGAACCCCCATTCGATGCGGA
Organism: Alicyclobacillus tolerans; assembly: GCF_900142255.1. GTDB lineage: Bacteria > Bacillota > Bacilli > Alicyclobacillales > Alicyclobacillaceae > Alicyclobacillus_I > Alicyclobacillus_I tolerans. Next base: position 124,298 of record NZ_FRAF01000003.1, read on the forward strand.
TGGATGGCGGCTTGATGCACCTGGACATATCGGTGCTAATGGATATGACCCAGAAGCAAATGGAAATTATAACGATCCAACGAATCATGCTTTTTGGGAAAGCTTTCGTCAAAGTGTCAAGTCGGTCAATCCTAATGCCTTTATTTTTGGGGAGTGGTTTGAAGGGTCACAACCTGAGGAATGGTTGAACAATGGTAATCAATGGGATGGTTCAGTCAATTATAATGGATTTTTACAACCGGCCTCAGAGTGGATTACTGGATATGATGATGGCTTTAACGCAAACTCCATCTCTCCAACCACACTGGAAAGTTGGCTAGTTGGAACACTCAATAGTGTTCCAAGAGCTGCTCAATTGGCTCAAGTCAACGAATTAAGTACACAAGATGTGCCGAGATTTGCGGAACGTGCTGCAGAAACTATCAATTACAAAACCTATACCACGCCTAGTGGAGGAACAGTCACCTATCCGTATGGTGGAACACCGAATCTATGGAAAGATTATCTTGGCGCCTTTTTACAATTTACGTATGTCGGTATCCCTACCATTTATTATGGCGATGAATATGGCATGATGGGTGGCGGAAATAATGATGCAGGGAAACGTTGGACATTTGATTGGAGCCAAGTGGCCAATGGTGGCAATAGTGTCTTTCAACTCTACCAACAATTGATTGCGATGCGTCATCAATATCCCGCGTTGACAGACGGATCGTTTATGCCTTTGGTAGCAGATGACAACAGCAATATTTTTGCTTTTGCGCGCATGGATGGACAGCAAAGAATCATTGTTGTTTTGAATAATTCCAATGGTACGGAAACGGAAACCATTCCTGTCTATGAGGCCGGATCGCCCTATAATAGTAGTTTTACTAATATTACGCCGCTTGTTGGTGGGGCTTCGGAAGCTTCTTCAGTCAGTGTGGATGGTCAGGGTAACATTAGTGTCACCGTGCCTGGGCATTATGCGGAAATTTTGGTGCAACAAGGTGGACCATTGACAGCGGTAAGCACAAACCCTGCGCCTTTGGTGGCAGGTCAGCAGGCGACGATTACGTACAATGGTCCGTTGGCCAGCACAGCTTCTTCATTAACAATGCATTGGGGATACAACAATTGGAATGGTATTACGAATACAGTCATGACTCGCCAGTCGAATGGAGAATGGACAGCTGTCATCACTGTGCCTAATGGCAGTGTTTTGAATGCGGCATTTGAAGATAGTAATGGAGATTGGGATAATGATAACTCTCAGAATTACAATTTTCCTATCTCATCTTAAAATGAATAAAAAACATAAAAAACAGCGAGGGAGAATCCTGCCTCGCTGTTTTTTCTATAGCATGAGTAAAATGCACGAATTATAGATCGAGATAGAGATGGAATTCATACGGGTGTGGTCGTTGTGCAAGAGGTTGTACTTCACTTGAGCGTTTCAGATCAATCCAGTTTTGGATGAAATCTTTAGTGAAGACACCTCCGCGCAACAGAAATTCGTGATCAGCCTGCAGAGCATCGAGCGCTTCTTCCAATGAACCAGGAACATTCTGAATCGAAGCTTTTTCTTCTGCACTCAATTCGTAGATGTTTTTATCAATTGGCCCAAAACCAAGTTGGGTGGGGTCGAGTTTTCGCTCAATGCCGTCTAAACCTGCCATGAGCATGGCGGCAAACGCTAAGTAAGGATTGGCAGTACCGTCCGGGGTACGGAACTCAATACGGGCTGATTTGGGTGTGACTGCAGCAACAGGAACACGTATGGCGGCGCTGCGATTTCCTTTTGAGTAAACCAAATTGATGGGAGCTTCAAATCCGGGCACTAGACGTTTGTATGAGTTGGTACTCGGGTTGGCGAAAGCGAGCAGAGCAGGAGCATGAGAGAGAATGCCAGCGATGTAATGACGCGCCAGAGCACTCAAATTACCGTATTGACCTTCCTCAAAGAAGAGTGGCTGATTACCGTTGAAAAGGCTTTGATGCACATGCATGCCAGAACCGTTGTCGCCCAGAATCGGTTTGGGCATAAAGGTAGCAACTTTACCGTATTTACGTGCTACTTGACGGACGATATATTTGTACATCATGACGGTATCGCCGGTTTTGGTCAATGTATGGAAACGGAAGTTGATTTCTGCCTGTCCGGCAGTAGCCACTTCATGATGGTGACGTTCAACGCGAATGCCTGCTTTCATAAGTTCCTTGACAATTTCCGTACGGATATCCTGCTGAGTATCCGTTGGCGGGAGAGGGAAATAACCGCCTTTGTTTTTTACTTTATAAGCCAAATTGGCTTCTCCGCCACGACCGCTGTTCCAAAATGCTTCCTCGGAGTCAATGGCATAGAAAGCGCCTGATGGAGAACTGTCATAACGGACATCGTCGAGAAGGAAAAATTCCAATTCCGGTCCGAAATAGGCTGCATCCGCAATGCCTGAGTCCTGCAAGAATTTCTCTGCTTTTTCTGCAATGAATCGCGGATCGCGTTCATAGCGAGTACCGTTGGGTTCATAGACTGTGCACATCAGACCGAGCGTGGGCGCAGCCATGAACGGATCGACATAAGCACTCTCCAAAACAGGTCGCATGACCATGTCGCTCTCCTCAATGCCACGAAAACCTTGAATACTCGAACCGTCAAAAGCGATGCCATTTTCCAGCATTTCAACGTCAACTTCCACGGCAGGCACTGTCACATGATGTTGTCTGCCAGGCACATCAACAATTCGAAAATCAACCATTTCAATTTGATTTCTTTTTATAAGATCTAAAACTTCCTGAGCAGTCACGGACGGATTCCTCTCCTCACCTTTATACTCAAATGCATATGTTTTGATGATAGAAGGAGAAAGGTAAGAACGTCAAGGTGATATGTTAGGAAACCTAACATATCATTTGAGGATTTTGTCGAAATGATGAGCCGGGAGAAAGTGGTATGATGGAAGTATCAGGATGAGTGGAGGTTGAAGCAATGCAGTCAGCAATCAGTCTCAATGTGGACGGAAACACGCTGCGCGGTATGCAACATTGGCCGGACGAGGCGTTTCTTGGCAAGCCCATACAATCGTTTCCAGCTATCATTCTGTTCCATGGCTTTACAGCCAACAAGTTACAGGAACATCGCCTTTTTTTGAAAATCAGTCGTCGATTGTGCGCTCTTGGCATCGCTTCATTTCGATTTGATTTTTCTGGCAGTGGTGAGAGTGATGGAGATTTTGAAGAGATGACTGTTCGTAAAGAAGTTCAAGAAGCTCATGCGATACTCGACTTTGTCCAATCTTTGCCCTCCATTCAAAGACATCGTGTGATGTTGCTTGGTTTAAGCATGGGGGGATTGGTAGCTGGCATAGTCGCTGGAGAACGGCCGCAAGATGTAGAACGCCTGATTTTGCTTTCGGCCGCCGGAAATATGCGGGAACTGATTCAGGCAGCCATGGGTGAGCATCCGCCAGAACGCATCAGTCCAATTTTGTACGATCGCGATGGTGATTTGATTGGCTGGGATTTTTATGATGATTTAATGACCATTGATGGTTTTGCCTGTGCTCAACCTTACCAGGGTCCGGTGTTGGTCGTGCATGGAACTGAAGATCAGGCAGTTCCGTTTGCAATCGCTGAGCAGTACTGCAATGAAGTATTTCCAGGTCGCTCAAAACTGGTGCGTATTGAAGGGGCAGATCATACTTATAATCGATTAGATTGGGAGCAACAGGTGTTGGATGCAATAGCGGCATTTGTGGTGGAGGGATAAACAAGGTGGCGTTTCATGTCAGGCTTGCTGTGCGGCGAGGCTTGCTGAAAATTTATGGTCTACTGCCGCGCGGTTTGACGAGCCGCCTCATCAAACTGGTTCATCCTAGTGTTCTTTTGGCGGTTGTGGGCGTGGTTTTCCGAACGGATGGTTCTTTTCTTCTTTTGCATCACAGTTATCACAAACCGAGTTGGCGATTGCCGGGAGGTTTGGTCAATCGAGGAGAATCGCTTCAAGATGCTGTCTGCCGTGAGATATTAGAAGAAGCAGGCTGTCTTGTAGAAATTCTCTCTTTTATAGACGCTGCATCGCTTGCATACTCCTATGATGTGGCTTGGTTGTTGCGTCTAGTCGAGGAACGGCCATTTTCTCCTTCCGCTGAGATTGTCGATCGCGTTTGGGTGGATTTTTCCCAACGCCAAGAATGGGGTCTTACAAAGGAACAGCTAGATTTTCTTGAAAAAGGTTACGAATTATGGAAAAAGACGGGATCTCCCTTGCCCTGAAATTTGAAATGCCATTCACAGACAGCAAGGACTCATGAGTTTCATGAAACAGTTCTTGCTGTTTTTGCATTGCATTTATATTCAAACTATTGTATTTTAATTGGAAATTCAAACAAAAAAGGCGTTGTTCTGTTTTCAAAATAGTTATAGACGGACGATTGACCGCGCACTAATCTTTACCAGACAGAGAGATAGGAGTGGTGAACATGTTCAGCTTTAATGAGGCAGATATCCTTCCGTTAGGAAACAAGCCAGCCCCACGCTTGTTTTTACTGGGGGCAGGAGCTATGGCGGAAGCGTTTATTCGCGGCATTGTCCGTAAAGGGGCATTGCAGCCTGAACAGATCTATGTTCTCAATCGCAGCCGCGGTCAAAGATTGATGGAATTACAAGAAGAATACGGAGTGGTTCCTGCTAAAAGTTTGATAGATGCTGCAGATGCGGCGGTTGTGGTACTGGCAGTTAAACCTGCTGATGCCGCACAGGCGCTTGATGAGTTACGCCCCTATTTGCACGGTCAACTATTGATTTCCTTTGCAGCCGGTTTGTCAACAGAGTGGTTATTAGAAGCGATTGGCAACCAGGCAGCAGTTGTCCGCACCATGCCCAATTTACCAGTTGCAGTGGAATCGGGTGTGACGGCTGTCGCTTTTGCCGAACATGTCACCCATAAAGATCGATTATTGGCTCGCTTTTTGCTGGAGCAGGTGGGCGCAGTGGTGGAAATGGAAGAATCTCTATTGGATGCTGCGACTGCGTTCTCCGGGAGTGGACCTGGATTTGTATGTTATTTTTTAGAGGCTATGGAAGAAAGTGCTCGACGATTGGGTTTTGATGAGGAGACGGCGCGCGCACTATTGCTTCATACGGTGGCTGGAACAGCCAAAGTGCTTTTGGATTGGCAACTCTCGCCTGAAATTTTGCGCCGTCGCGTGACTTCGCCGCGTGGGACGACCCATGCTGGCCTGCAAGTTTTCGAACAATCTGGACTCAAAACATTTGTCAATGAAGCGTTGCAGGCGGCAGCAGCGCGATCGGCAGAAATGGGGAAACAGTTTAAAACAAAGGATAGACCTAAAGACTGAAGTGTTACTTTATGGATGTTCTGTCTTGCCGCGAATCAGATCGATAGTATGTAAAAGTACCGGTTGGATAACCTGAAAACATTCGTTGACAGCTTTTGGACTGCCGGGGAAATTAATAATTAATGTCTGACGGATGACACCCACAACTTGCCTTGAAAGCATCGCGAAAGGTGTCTGGTTCAGACTATATTGGCGCATGGCTTCAGCCATTCCCGGCAGCGGCCGCTCAATGACTGACAAAGTTGCTTCTGGAGTCACATCACGCGGAGAAATTCCTGTCCCACCAGTGGTGGCTATGAGACAGACTTCCGGTACGGCAGCATATTCTTTCAATGAATGTGCAATAAACTGTTCTTCGTCGGGTAAGACGAGATGTTCATAGAGAACAAGAGGAAGAGATTCTATTTGTTGTATCAGCAGTGGCCCGCCAGCATCTTCCCGCTTGCCGGCGTAACATGAATCGCTGATGGTCATGACCACAAACTTTCGAGTCTGCTCTGGCATTCTCCATCCCCCATTCCTGTACTCTTTTGGATTTATTGTAAGTGTCCTGTAGGCAATCGACAACTTGTAAATAAAATCGAAAAAAGAGGAGTCGGTTATTTTGTTTCGTGTCTCTAAATTCGGTATCATAAAGGCTGTAGTGCTGATTTGATTTGAGGAGGTTATCACCAATGACGATTCAAGCTGATTGGATTCGCTATGGTGCAGATCAAGAGTATCTTGGATATTTAGCCGTACCTGAACGTGTCAAAGGTCCCGTTCCGGCTGTCATTGTACTGCAGGAAATTTGGGGAGTGGACGATCACATCCAACATGTTGCACGACGTTTTGCAGAGGCAGGGTATGTGGCACTTTCGCCTGATTTATACGCTAAAAATGGTGAGCGGCCAGAAGCTTTGAGTGGCGAACGGATTGTCAAAGTGAAACATTTTCTCGAGACCGTACCACCCAGCGCTTGGAACAATCCTGAAGAACGGGATCGGGCTATGGATGCCCTGCCTGAGCCAGAGCGCACTGAAGTGCGTACGACGTTTGGAACCCTGTTTGGAGGTCTCGATCCGACGCGATACATACCGCAATTGAAAGCCAGCAGCCAATATTTGCGCGCTGAACAACCGTTGTCCAAAGGAGCCAAAGTGGGTTCTGTTGGCTTTTGTATGGGCGGGGCTCTTTCTGCAGTTTTGGCTACTGAAGATCCCGAATTGGCTGCAGCGGCTATATTCTACGGCAATGCACCAGCGAAAGAGAAAATTTCATCCATTCAATGTCCTGTATACGGTTTTTACGCGTCGCTTGATCCGCGAATTACCGATCAGGTTCCTGAGTTTGCCAAACAGATGCAAGAAGCAGGAAAGTCATTCCAATATAAAGTTTACGAAGGAGCCCATCACGCCTTCTTTAACGACACGCGTGCATCGTATCATATTGATGCAGCACGTGATTCTTTTGCCACGGTTCTGCAATTTTTTGCTGAACATTTGCGGTGATTGTAATATATGAACCAAACACTTAGGTAGTGGGGGTTGTCCATGGACGCACGCAAAGAATATGAACGCTGGTTGCACTCTGACAAACTAACGGAATATGAACGCCAAGAATTGACGCGCTTGGGAAAAAAAGATTCAGAAATTCACGAGCGTTTTGGTCGCCAACTTGCTTTTGGAACGGGTGGTTTAAGGGGTGTGATGGGGCTTGGATTGAACCGGATGAATGTTTATACGGTTCGTCGCGTATCCCATGCGCTTGGCTGCTGGGTCAAAGAACAAGGCGGTCAACTGGTGGTCATTGGCTATGATTGTCGTCATCAATCGAGAGAGTTTGCCATAGAAACTGCGTGCACACTGGCGGCCTTAGGATTGCGTGCTGAAGTAGCGCCTGAACTCTGTCCTACACCGGAGTTGTCATACAGCGTCCGCCGCCGAAAAGCGGCGGCTGGTGTCATGATAACGGCCAGTCACAATCCACCGGAATATAACGGTTATAAAGTCTATGGACCTGACGGGGGACAGGTATTGCCTGAGATTGCAGCACAAATAGTAAAATTTCTTTCTGAACCAGAAGATATCTTCCAGTTACCCGTACTCAGCGAAGAAATCGCTCGAAAGCAGGGTAAACTGAGCGAGATTCCCAGCGAAGTTCGACAAAGTTTTGTTGAGACAGTAGTACATAACGTGCAGAGTGCACTTGTCAGTCAGGAACAACGCCGTCGACTGACAGTTCTTTACACGCCTCTGCATGGCACTGGGCGTGTACCAGTCATGGAAGCTATGAAACTTGCTGGATATTCAAAGTTTCAGGTTTTTGCTCCACAAGCGCATCCTGATCCGGATTTTTCAACTGTGCAAAGTCCCAACCCAGAAGAAGCCGAGGCACTATCCATGGCCATTCAGGCGGCTGGCGATTTACAAGCCGATATTGTACTCGGAACCGATCCAGATGCGGATCGCGTTGGGATTGCCGTGCGTACTTCTGATGGGCAATACGAGTTGATGACAGGCAACCAGGTTGGAGCCTTGCTGGCAGATTTTTTGATTCGTTCCAAGCGCCATTCAGGAGAATTGGCAAGCAACAGTATTCTCTTTAAGACGATTGTTACTGCTAATCTTGGTGCGCAAATTGCTTCTCACCATGGGGTAGTGGTTGAAGAAACGTTGACTGGATTTAAGTTTATTGGTGGAAAAATTACAGAATATGAGCGTTCAGGTCAGTACAAATTTCTTCTGGGTTACGAAGAGAGTTACGGTTATTTGCTCTCAGATATGGTTCGTGATAAGGATGCGGTACAGGCGGTTTTAGGAATTTGCGAAATGGCAGCTTATCATTTGCAAAAAGGTCACACGCTGCACGATGCACTGGAAGAACTTTATAAAGAATTTGGATATTCTCATGAATTTTTGCTTAATTTTCATCTTGAAGGCGAAGATGGTCAGGAGCGAATGATTGGGCGCATTGACGAACTGCGCAAAACCCAATTACATATTCCCAACATGCAGCTTGTTCGTGTAGAGGATTATGAGAAGGGAGTGGCCAGTATGTTTGACGAATCTCTTCAAAAAGTTTGGCAGGAGTCCCTCAGTTTGCCAAAATCGGATGTATTGAAATTTATGTATCGCGATGGATCCTGGATGGCCGTCCGTCCATCCGGCACCGAACCTAAGCTTAAAGCGTATGTTTCGGCCACTGGAGAAAATGCCTTGCAAGCCGCGGAAAAGGCTGAACGGATGCGAAAAGTAATAGAGGATCGCATGCAATGAATTGGCGACGTACGCTTGTTATCCTCTGGATAGCAAACTTTGGTGTCATGGCCGGGATGAACCTGGTCATTCCTTTTTTACCCATCTATCTGGGGGAATTGGGAATCCATCAACTCTCTACACTGGAGCGTTGGTCAAGTTGGGTTTTTGCAGCACAATTTGTCACTTCTTTTGCTTTTCAACCTATCTGGGGTGCGGTGGCCGACCGGCGAGGCAGAAAAATAATGCTTTTGCGCGCTGGTTTTGGTATGGGAACCATGACGGCTTTAATGGGTATGGTGCATGCGCCTTGGGAATTATTGATTCTGCGTTTTATAAATGGTGTGTTCTCAGGCTTCATTTCTATGGCCATATCTCTGCAAGCATCGGTTACACCAGAAGAAGAAGCGGGACGCGCACTTGGCATTTTGCAAACAGGCGGTATTGCTGGTGGTTTGATTGGTCCTCTTCTGGGCGGCGTGTTAGCCGAGTCTTTTGGCATTCGCCATGTCTTCTTGTTGACAGGAGCTATGCTCTTCATTACCAGCATAGTTGTATTGCTTTTTGTGCATGAAAAGCCAGTTCGCAAAGAGGGGCGCAAAGAGAAAGTCAAAGGTGGCAGTTTCTTGATTCTGCGCTACCTCTTACCTGTTTTTCTGGCTTCCTTTGTTACCCAATTAGGTGTCATGAGCATTGAACCGATTGTAACGGTATTTACTAAAACGATTTATCACGGCCGCCATCTCCAAGTCATTGCTGGTCTGGTTGTAGCCATGTCGGGAATTGCCAATTTAATTGGCTCGCCTTTGCTGGGTAGACTAGGGGATAGGATAGGGCAGAAAAAAATACTCATCTTTGCGCTCTGTGGCGCTGCCTGCATGTACATTCCACAAGCGTTGGCCTATAACATTGGCTTGTTGTTGGTAGGACGATTCTTGCTGGGACTCTTTATTGGAGGAATGTTGCCGAGCTTAAATGTATTGGTTCGAAAGATGGCACCCGAGCGTATGCAGGCGACAGCCTTTGGCTTGAATTCAAGTGCTACTTTTCTCGGTAATCTGATTGGGCCATTGCTGGGTGGAATGGTGGCTTCTATTTACGGCATTCGTTCTGTTTTTTATGTGACCATGTCGATTTTGGTGATGAATGCTATTGTGCTTATCTTTAACAAAAGCATCAACCATCCGGAACATTTGAATATCGATGTTGACACAGCAGAATCGTGATCGAACCAATAAATATCTAATGTGGATATGAAAAAACTGCCCCGTGTGAGTGGACACACAAGGCAGTCACTTCATATCCACATTGGGATTAAATTTTATAGTTTGGTAACGTTGGCTGCCTGAGGTCCGCGTTGACCTTCTACAATCTCGAATTCAACAGCTTGGCCTTCTTCGAGAGTGCGGAAACCGTCACCCAAAATGGCGGTGTAGTGAACAAATACGTCATTGCCGCCTTCTACTTGAATGAAGCCATAGCCTTTTTCGGAGTTAAACCATTTGACCGTCCCTTGTTGCACCTTATTGCCTCCTACCAAGTACACACGTACTCGCTAAAATTTTCCCTACGCCGCAACAGTAACATTTCATTATGATAAAGTCAATCAAATCTCCACAATTTCTCCAAATATAATCTGTTATTCTCTGTATACAAGAGAGTTTCCTTTACTTCTTGGCGAAGAATTCTAGAAATAGTTTCAAATATCCAGTCTACAGGATACACTGAAATTATCGAGAATAACGGTTTAGGAGACTATGAGAGTGAGGGAAGGGTTTGCACTCGAAGCAGAGAATAGAAAAAAGCTTTCATCTAATAATGGCTGTCATGGGATTTTTCATCACCCTAGCGGCGGTTTGGGCGTTTATGGCTGGGAAGGGATTCGAGGTTATTGCCCCGCTTTGGAAAATCATTTACAGCTTGCTGTAGCAGCTGTGCTTAATTCCCATTCCGTTTGGAAAGGATGAAGTTGCTTTTGGCGAGCGAAGCTTTAGCAGAACATGTTGTGGATGTCCTCGGTGTGCGTTTTCATCGTGTTACATCCAATGAAGCTGTGGAGTCTATTTTGCATTGGATAAGTGAAAAAAGTCGCAGAATGGTAATTACGGCTGGGCCGGAATTTGTCATGCAAGCGAAAGAAAATCCTGAAATGATGCGCATCAGTCGTTCTGCTGATTTAGTAACGGCTGACGGTGTGGGTGTGGTATGGGCAGCCGCTCGAATGGGACGGCCTGTTCCGGAAAGGGTGACAGGTGTCGATCTCGGTCTGGATATATTTGCCGAGGCTATGCGTCGCCATACGTCATTGCGTGTTTATCTGCTCGGTGCATCGCCTGAATCTTTGCAAGCTTGTATGGCAACATTGCAACAGCGGTTTCCGCTGCATCAGTTTCAGGGTCACCATGGATATTATCAAAATCAAGATTGGCCGCAGATTCTTAAGGAAATAGAGTCGTTTCAACCGCATCTTTGGTTGGTTGGCTTGGGACAACCTCGGCAAGAAATGCTCATTTACAAGAATTTGGCGCATTTGCCTCCCTGTGTGGCTTTGGGCATCGGTGGAAGTATCGATGTCTGGGGTGGAACCATTCAGCGAGCACCTCATGTTTTTCGCAGACTCAATTTAGAGTGGCTCTATCGATTGCTCAAAGAACCCAAAAGATTGCGTCGACAAATGGCTCTTCCGCGCTTCGCCTGGCAGATGTTGCGGCAACAGCGACCGTATTCATAGAAAGGTAAAGAATTCCAGGTTGCTTCTTGATTGACGAGATTCGACAAATAGATTACGATTACCCTGTTTTGTTTTGAAGGGGTTAAAGAAGTTGGGAAGGGGTTGGTGAGGATGACTATTCGCCGTCTGTTTACTTCTGAATCTGTAACAGAAGGGCATCCTGATAAAATTTGCGATCAAATTTCAGATGCAGTACTGGATGAAATCTTAACTCATGATCCGCATGCGCGCGTGGCCTGTGAAACATCGGTTACGACTGGTTTGGTATTGGTGGCGGGGGAAATTACGACGTCTTGTTATGTGGATATCCCGAAGATTGTCCGCCGCACGCTTGCAGATATTGGATATACTCGTGCTAAATTCGGCTTTGATGCGGAAACTTGCGCAGTCATCACTTCCATAGATGAACAGTCGCCAGATATTGCTCAGGGCGTCAATGTTGCACTGGAAGCTCGTAACTTGACGGATGAACAGGTGGAGGAAATCGGTGCGGGGGACCAGGGCTTGATGTTTGGTTTTGCCTGTGACGAGACACCGGAACTGATGCCGCTACCCATTTCTTTGGCACATAAGCTTTCACGGCGGCTGAGTGAAGTGCGCAAAAACGGCACATTGCCCTATTTGCGTCCGGATGGTAAAACCCAAGTTACGATTGAATATGATGGGGACAAGCCTGTTCGTGTCGATACCATCGTAATCTCTACCCAACACGATGATAACACGACTTTAGAGACCATCTCTGAAGATATGCATACACATGTGATTTCTGCTGTAGTACCTAAAGAGTACTTGGATGCAGAGACCAAATATTTTATCAATCCGACAGGTAGATTTGTCATTGGTGGGCCGCAGGGTGACGCTGGATTAACGGGAAGAAAAATTATTGTCGATACGTATGGTGGCTATGCCCGACATGGCGGTGGAGCTTTCAGCGGTAAGGATCCTACCAAGGTAGATCGCAGTGCTGCTTATGCGGCTCGTTATGTTGCCAAAAACTTAGTAGCTTCTGGATTGGCTCGCAAATGCGAAGTTCAAGTAGCGTATGCCATTGGTGTCGCGCGTCCGGTTTCTATTATGGTAGATACTTTTGGAACTGGTAAATTATCAGAAGATGCTCTGGTAGAGTTGGTTAAGCGTAATTTTGATTTGCGTCCAGCAGCCATTATTCGCGATTTGGATTTGCGACGTCCCATTTTCCGCCAAACAGCGGCATACGGTCACTTTGGTCGATCCGATTTGCAACTTCCCTGGGAGCGTACGGATAAGGCAAGCTTGTTGGCTGAACAAGCTCGCGCCATCAGTCAATAAATTTTTTGCATTCCTCACGTGACCCCCATAAAAAAGAATAGAATCACGTATGCTGTAGTATTACCCTTACCCCATACCCTGAGTGCTTTGGCCAATCGGTCAAGGCACCTTTTTTTCTTGGAAGTGCTCAATCCAAAGGATGCTGACAAGAGCCAACTGAAGCGTTTATCTTTTTACATGTGTTTTTTAAAGTAGCGGACATTCACTTTCATGCATAGGTTGATGCAAGGAGGTGGGGCGTATATGTTGGTGACGCTCCTTGTACTATTGGCAGCTCTTTATGGGTTTTTAGCCTTTCTTACACAGATTGTCCATCTGTGGAGAAAGAGACGCCATCCTCAACTACCTATGATGTATATTTTGCTGATGAAAGATGCCAGTGAATCTGTTGAGGGCATCATACGCCAAATCATTCGCCGCAGTGATACGCTGAAAAGTGAACCCACCATAGTCATCATGGATTTTCAATCTCATGATGACACATCAGCCATTGTGCAACTTTTGCAATCTCATTGGTCCGAGGTCTATTATCATCCAGTTCAGTCGGAAGACGATTTTTTGCAAATTCTGCGCGATTACTATTTATCGAGTCATCACGTCGCTTGGCTATTCGATCTTCGCACGCCAAGTGCCAGGCAGCTTTCCCTACAAACCATCTCAATGATTCCCATGATGCAATAGAAACTAATTCTATAAAAATTCACACTAAAGTAGTTTGAGAGACACTCTCTCAAACGATTTATTTTTTAAATTAGCAAAAAAATATAGAATGTGGAGAATTTTTGTCTAAACCTGTAGAAAATCTTAACGGTTTCACTATATAATGCATGCATCGGGGTGTAACTCCTTTACTAGGATTCATAGCTACGGCACTCGGTAGTCTACTTAGACAACTAAGTATAGCCGGCAACTCTTGACAATCGCAGCAGAATTCAAAGCACTTCAGATCGGTCGTTATCTGACCCATCTGAGGAGGAACCCACGATGTCAAACAAAGTAAAAGCCCTTGCTATTTTTGGAGCGCTCGCGCTCATGACAGTCGCAGCGCAGGCAGGATTTTTCTGGATTTCATAATTATTTGACCGGGTTTTTACCCGGTCCCGTTTTACAAAAAAGTATAATGCGGGGTACACCAATGTCAGTTGAGATTCTTGCCATATTGATAGGAATAGGTTTTGGATTGGTGAAGAAAGGCAGCATTTATAATTTGGCCAATTTGAAATTAAAATTTTTCTGGGTGTTGCCAGTCGCATATGTATTGCAAATGATTAGCATTCATTATTTCTCAAACAGTCTTTACTTGATTATGGTCATATTAAGCTATCTTGCACTTCTGATTTTTTGTCTCCTTAATATTCGCTTTAAAGGAATCCCTTATATGTTAGCGGGAATATTTTTAAACTTTCTTGAAATGACGCTCAATGGGATGAGGATGCCAGCTTATTTACCGTCCGTAAGAGCCTTTGGTAAAAAAGCTGTAGATGATCTTTTGTCTGGACATTACGGTAAAAGTATTGCTATGGATAAGCATACATTGCTTCCGTTTCTTGGAGATATTATTCCGTTTCACTTTTTGATTTTTAATATTGTTAGTATAGGTGACTGTGTTTTTGCCGTTGGGCTTGGGGTGTTAATTTACAACGCAATGTTGCTCCAAAATTATTCCGTAGTTAGTGGAGGAGGAGCAAATGAATCTGCAAAATAGCTGGCGTTATAAATCAATAAAAATATATCAGTTCATAGTAGCGTTGACAGTGATTGCTGTAGCAATTTATCAATTAAATTCAATAAAAATTCCCGACGACTTAATTTTATATTCGTTAATCGGATTAATATCATTAACTCAGATGTTTAAGATTATAATTAATGAGCATCTAGGGTTTACGTGGAATATGACATTTTACTTAGGGTTTTCTTTAGTATATCCTTTGAAAACCGTTCTTGTAAGTGGAGCATTCATGGCATTATATACCTATATTATTAATTTAAAGAATAATAATAAATCTGAGAAAATAGATGAAATGTTTAATCAGTCTATATTTACTTTATCTTCGACATTTGCTGTCTGGTTTACTAGATCATTATTTAACGCTCAAGGTTCTAATAATCTTTTCAATTATGATTATGTGTTGTTATGTCTGATCACTTATTCAATAGTTAATATGCTATTAATATTAATTTGTTATATTATAATGCAAGGTTTAGTTGGCTTGAAGATAGGGATTAAGTCAATGCTTCAAAAGTCAACATTTAGTGTGTTGGTAGTCGGTGGTCTCACCGCCTATCTTCTAGCTTTGACCATTCATGCCTCTGGACTGAGAGGCGTTATCATATTTACCATTCTCATTTTGATCGTTTCCCGTGTTTACCAAGAATACTTTAAGCTTACCAACCATTTTAAACGCTTATCTATCACAGATGAACTCACAGGATTGCATAATCATCGTTACATACATAACTGGTTAGATAAACGAGTGGCCGATAACCTTCCATTCAATGTATTACTCGTGGATATCGATAATTTTCGCAGATATAATGATGCCCACGGACATCTGCATGGCGATCTCGCTCTGAGCCATTTAGGAAAGCTCTTTCATACAACGGCCAGAGAGGGTGAGTTAATCGCCCGAGTGAGCGGGGAAGAATTTTTAATTATTATTCCGGATGTCTCCGTTGAAGAAGCCACTCAACGTGCTCAAGTTTATTGCGATGCTGTTCAACATTACAATTTTCCAAGTACGGAGCAGTATCCAGTAACAAAGTTGACTGTCAGTATAGGAGTAGCAAGATATCCTGATACTGGTGAGAAAAAGCACGAGGTCCTGAGCGCTGCAGATGATGCGTTGTATAAGATTAAAGTTGCTACACACAGTCGTGTTGCAGTGTTTAGTTCCATTGCCGAAGATATTATTCGCGAATTACAAGGACTGGATGTTTCTGAGAAATTGATTGACGAAATGCAACAACTCATGCAATTGATGCATTCACGCGATCGCTATACATACCGACATACTGAAAGAAATGTTAAATATGCAGCAGCTCTCGCGCGGAAACTGAATCTCGATAAAGATTTGCAAAAAACTATAAGAGTTGGAGCATTTTTGCATGACATAGGGAAATTGAAGATACCGGTAGAGGTCATTGCCAAAAGTGACCCGCTTTCCAAAGAAGAATGGGATCTGATGCGGGACCATCCAAATATTGGTTATCAACTGGCGCTCGGCTTATCAGAAGTTGCAGACTGTCTGCCTATCATTCGTTATCATCATGAAAGGTATGATGGTACCGGTTATCCGGAAGGGAAATTAGGGGCAGAGCTTCCATTGTCAGTCCGTATTATGACTCTTGTGGATTCATTTGATGCCATGACCACCAGTCGTCCGTATCGTAAAAAACGGACAATGGAAGAAGCTTTTGACGAATTGGACGCATGTCGAGGTACTCAGTTTGATCCCGATTTGGTCGAGCCGTTTAAAGAAGTTGTTCGAGAAATTGGCATTCTCCAATCCGAAGAACCAAAAGAATCGGCCATTATTTGAACTGTTGTTCAGATGATGGCCGATTTTTATGATTTTCTGTTGTAACTATGGAAAAGGCTTCTTAAGTGCGAGAATCAATCCAACGAACAGGATTTTTAGGAAGTAAGAATGATTCAAGTCGTTCTTGAATTTCGCGAATCTTAGCTGGCTGACCAACTTCCTTAAGCCATAGAATAGCAGTGGCAAGCCACTGGACACGAATATCGAGTTCTTCCTCTGGAAATTGATTTGCCAAATCAATTAAAACGTCTGCCGCCTTTTCCGTCTCGCCGGTCATTTTGAAATAATCAGCTTGCAATTCTCCAAGCTCTTTAAGTGTGTCCCGATAAGAAAGCTGAGAGAATTCACAAATACCATGACAATCATTTAATATCTCACTGGCGCGTTCAATGCGTCGGAGAGCGGCTGACCACTCGCCCCTGCTCATTTCAGCCCTTGCTCTATGACATTCTGCCTGGATAAACAGGTAGGTTGTCTGAGGTGCTATACAATGTTGTTCTTCAGAAGCTGTGCTGACTTCTTGGAGTTCCGGAATTTTTTCAGACGCCTCTGTTATAGTTGCCTGCACAACATCACTTTGCTTAAGGAAGCGAAGACTTTCTACTAGTGTTAAAGCTTTTAAAGCTAGTGTAGTGGCGAGTTGAGTATCCGCATCTTCTAGAAATTCGGCATCCATAATCAGCATTTCTGCCATATGTTCAATTTTAGGTGCTGATTTAGCGAGTTCTATAGCTTCTTGAAGATAACTGATAGATTCCATTTGTCCATCATATTTTTGACGAGTAATTTGATACATCTTATAGTACATATCCATCATGTCGCGATTAAGTTCTACAGTGGCACAAATTTTCTCTTGTCTCAGTTCTTTTCCGTAGAAGACGGCTTTCTTCCATTCATGCAATGCACCATCTTCATTTTTCATGCCAAGCTCAAGGTATCCAGATTCTCGGCAAACTTCAAATAGAAGCAATTTGTCTTGGCTGCGAAAAGCCTGTTCGCGAAGACTCTCTAAAATAGGTACGCCGCTCTGGTACTGACCTAGGTGCCTATGAGCCATAGCTTGAGTTAACATCAATATACGAGTATTTAGTCCATATGCGTTCTCGGTATGAATTTTATTTAAAATTTCTAATGCTTTTTCAGGGAGGCCAACTTCAACATAATAACGTGCAATGGCTAGAGTAGCTGAAGCAGATTGTTGACCGTCCATTTCTGTAACAAAATATTCAATGGGCATACCTAGTCGAATAGCCAAATTGTTCAGTAAGTTATAAGAAGGCTTAGCTCTGTCTGATTCAATTTGACTAATCATACTCGGTGTAACAATTCCATCCGCTAATTCGCTTTGCGTCAGTCCCCGTTGCTGACGCAATTCACGTATTTTTTCTCCTATGGTGGCCATTAATTCACCAACTTTTCCAAATGTGGGATTTCATAAAAATAAGAATTAAGATGGTAGATTCAACAGAGAATTCTATTTAACTATATCATATTGTAATCCATTAGGGGGACAAGTTAAAATGAGTTTAAGTTAAAAATTTGGAGGGCGATGGCGTGCCAACAGTCCTGGTTGTGGATGATGAAGAGTCCATTCGTACACTGGTTGCTTACAATTTTCAAAAATCAGGATATGAGGTTGAAACGGTAGGAGATGGTAAGTCTGCTTATGAACTTATCCGTCAGAACCCCCAACGGCTCTCATTGGTCATTTTAGATTTGATGTTGCCTGGTATGGATGGCTTGGAAGTCTGTCGTCGTCTACGCCAGGAAAAAGTTGAAGTACCCATTATTCTTTTAACTGCCAGAGATGAAGAAGTGGATTTGGTGGTCGGTTTGGAAATGGGGGCTGACGATTATGTCAAAAAACCATTCTCTCCTAGAGAATTAGTAGCCCGCGCCCGAGCAGTTTTGCGGCGTATGGATAATACCGAAGAAGACATTGAAGAGGCAAGCAGTTCGCGCACACTCAAAGCGGGAGATGTTCTGGTAGATCTCTCTAAGCATGAAGTATCTTTGGCGGGAGCACTGATTGATCTCACACCCAAAGAATTCGACCTTCTTCAATATTTTCTTGAAAACAAAGAACATGTACTTTCTCGAGATCAATTGCTTGATCGCGTTTGGGGATATAATTCAACAACAGATACGCGAATTGTCGATGTTCATGTATCCCATTTGCGAGATAAGATTGAGAAAGACCCTAAAAATCCGCTATATATCAGAACCGTACGAGGTGTTGGTTATAAGTTTACCGATCCGTCTGGAAGGAGTTCTGGATGATTGTACCCGTAATGCTGGCCTTTTTTGCAGGTATGGTGACTCCGCTGATTGTTTTTGGAATTCGTCGGCGTTGGGGCAAATATTTTATGGAGTATTTACAAGATTCTTTGGACGCTTTTGGCAACGGTGATTACAGCTTACGCATGTACGAATATTTACGGCGTGGATTTAACCGTGAGATAGCCAACAGTTTTAATCAAATGACCAGTCGCATTGAAACGGTGGTCGATGAACTATCTGCAGAACGTGATGTTCTGGAACACATTTTGCACAACATGACCACGGGAATCATCTATATTACCCGCGGTGGAACCATAGAGATGGTCAATGAAGCAGCCCAGTTAATGTTCCGCAAGCCTCTTGAACATTGGACCAAACAAGACCATTGGTCTCTATTTAGAAACTATCATTTAGGTGCGGCAATAGACAACGCATTGTTGTTTGGAACTCCATGGCAGAGCGAACTCAATTTGCGCGACACACAGACGGTGTTAATCCGTTTGGTACCTGTGCCATCCAAGAGCAAAACCGCAATGCATGGGGAAGTGGCTTTTGATGTTCTCATGCTTTGCAATGATGTCACTGAATTTCGTCGACTAGAAAGAATGAGAAGCGAGTTTGTGGCTAATGTCTCGCATGAATTAAAGACTCCAATAGCTGCAATCCGCGGTTTTGCAGAGACATTGCTTGATGATGAAGCACCAGCAGAAGTACAAAAACAGTTTTTGCAAACTATCTACGACGAGTCCAATCGGATGAACGCCCTGGTCAGCGATTTGCTGGAACTTTCCAGATTGGAAGCTGAAGAACATCGGATTCAATTGCTTACTGTTCCATTGATGGATGTGGTAGAACGGGCGCTTGATCGGTTGACCCAAGTAGCTCTAGCACGCCAGATTCAACTTGAATTAGAACCTTTTGAGCCGGTGAATGTTTGGGCGGAAGACGACTTGCTTTTGCAAGTATTTCTCAATTTAATGAGCAATGCCATTCATTACACGCCAAGTGGCGGCAAGGTGACGATTCGTTGTGAAATTCTCGTTGATAGAGTGAAAGTTCATGTCATAGATACAGGAATAGGTATTGCTCCAGAACATCTCGATCGCTTGTTTGAAAGATTTTACCGAGTCAATCGGGATCGCAGTCGGGCATCTGGTGGGACTGGATTGGGGTTGTCTATTGTTAAACATATAGTAACAGCGCTTGGCGGAGAAGTTGGTGTAGAAAGTGAAGTGGGTAAGGGCAGTGATTTTTGGTTTACGCTTTCCAGAATGAGCCGACTTCCAGAAGACAAATCTCTATCGATGGGAGGAGAATAACTTGGGCAAAATTGCCTTTGTCACAGACAGCACAGCGTATTTAACGCCTGATCAAGAGCGTTCATTAGGAATATCTGTCGTTCCTCTCGACATCGTTATTGACGGTGAAGCCTATGCAGAAGGAGTCGACGCAAGTTACAAAGAAATATATGAAAAAATGGCAGTCAGCGAAAAGTTTCCGAGTACTTCTCAACCTTCCCCTTCTCGCTTTGAACAAGTATTCAAGAAATTAATAGACTCTTCAGAACATATACTGTGCCTGACATTATCTTCGGGTTTGAGTGGAACCTACGAGAGTGCTAAAAATGCGGCTCAAAGGGTTAATCCTCAACGTATTACAGTATTTGATTCAAAGATTACTTCTTTTGGATTGGCTGGTCCGTTGCAAGATGCAGTAAAAATGGCAAAATCAGGGTGCGATGTAAATCAAATATTAGAAATGTGGCAATATGTGAGTCAACATATGGTTTCGCGATTTCTGATTGACAATTTAGAAGCTCTGCGAAGAGGTGGAAGGATTGGCGGCGCATCCGCGTTACTGGGTTCTCTGTTGCAGATCAAGCCAATTCTTACTGTTCGAGATGGGAAAATAGACTTATACGAAAAAATGCGAACGCACAGACGGGCTTTGGAGGCACTGAGAAGCGAATTTCATGCTTTTGCAGAGAAACATTCGCAAGTGAGGCTAGGCGTTATTCATCGCGATCGCGCTGAAGATGCTCATTCATTATTGCAGGAATTGATGGGTGGTCATGAGAATGTTCTAGGTGAAGTTTGTGAACTTGGTCCTGTGATTGGCATGCACACGGGGCCAGGGTTGCTTGCGCTTGTTTACTATCCGAGCAAAGCAGATTGGGTAGAATGAGAACGTTTCGTGGCTATACATTGTCGTTTTTACTTGCATCTTTCGCTTCTTTCGTTTTGGATATGATTTATTTTAACGAACAACATCGATGTGTACTCTGTGGAAGAACACTGTATAGAGAACATCAAAAAGAGGATAATCTGATCTTGCTTGATAAAGTTTGCCTGTTTTGTCAATTAAAACTTCTGCAAGTAGATATCCTACCCGCAAGGCGTTCTCTGGTAGTTCAAGGTAGGCAAGTACCAGTCTTTGCTGCATTTCCTTATCATGGGTTTTTACCGGAAGTCATTCGTTCGTGGAAGTATGATAGCGCATTAGGCTTGACGGATTGGCTAGTTTCTCCACTTTTACCATTCATCGAAAAGCAGTTGCCCTGTTCATTCGATATGATTGTGCCCGTGCCTACTACGAATCAGCGAATTACTGCCAGGGGGTATCAACAAACAGAGGTTTTGGCTTATGCATTATCCAAAAAAATTCGTCGTCCTGTAGTCTCTCTATTATCGAAACAGTCCATTCAAGCGGAGAGTCAAACAGGGAAAAACAAAGCCGAGCGTATGGATGCTATACAGCATGCTATACAGGTAGTATTTCCGGAGCGTTTGCAAAAGCGCAGGTTGTTGTTGGTGGATGATGTAGTGACGACCGGATCGACCATGGCGGCTTGTGCTAAGGAATTGTTAAACGTGGGAGCTCAATCCGTGATGGGCGTGGCCATAGCTTATGTACCATGAATGTTGAATGAAAATGAACAGGTAGGTGTATGCAGGATGCCGGTGGCGAACTGTAAGCGATGTGGAAGAATTTATAATCGATTGAGGCGAGATATATGCCCGCAATGCGTTCACGAGGAAGAAGAAATATTTCTTCAAGTACGCACATTTCTAAAAAATCATCGGAATGCTAATCTTCAAGAGTTGGCAGAGGGAGTCGGAGTAGACCCGGACATTATTGTGGGCATGATTCAGGATGGGCGCATTATCTTACGAGATAATCCGAATATTTCATATCCATGTGAAAAATGCGGAAAACCGACACAGTCTGGTCGGCTTTGTGCAGTCTGTTCTGCAGAAATGGTAAGGGATTTACAAATAGCATCTTCTGAACTATCGGCTCAAAAAGAAAAGTCGCATAAAGGTAAGGGGTTTTATTCGCGATAATGCCCGCGTAAATCTACTGTTAATTCAGAAAACAGACCATGACTTTCCTCGTGAAAAAAGGTATACTAGAAATACGAAGGAGGCGTTGGTGCTTATGAACATTCAAGTGCATGGTGATCATATGGGGATCACTCCGGCGTTACACGACTTTGTGGACAAGAAGTTGGGTCGCTTGGAAAAGTACTTCGACGCTCCGCCCGAAAGGGAGATTTCTGTAACTCTGTCAGTGGAGAAAGGCTTTCACAAGGTGGAAGTCATGTTGCAATTGCATGGTGTACTTTTCCGCGCGGAAGAAAAATCAGCAGACATGTATGCATCCATTGATCTGGTCGTAGATAAGTTAGAGCAACAAATTAATCGACATAAGTCTAAAATCAATCAGAGATTTCGTAATCAGGGTTTAAAAACACGCATTCAATCATCAACCGGAATGGATACACGGGAAGAGAGTGAACTCCGTGTGGTGCGTACGAAACGCTTTCCTGTGAAACCTATGGATGTTGAAGAGGCCATGATGCAAATGGACTTGCTTGGACATGATTTTTATGTGTTCACGAATGCAGAAACTGAAGAAGTGAATGTATTATATCGTCGCAAATCAGGCGACTATGGATTGATAGAACCGCAATATTAATAACAAATTGGCTGACAATCGCATATTTGTCATTTGATTTTTAGAATGATGACTCTGTTTCTATGCCTCCATATCCGCCGTTAATCGTGGGTTGGAGGCTTTTTCGTAGCTTAATGTAACTAACGGAACACGGAAAGATTAATAAGACTTACGCGATTTTCAATTTGGCCAAACAAGAATAATGTCCATATGGCATACCTCTGAATAAATACAACAGTGTGAAGTTTGGGGGGACAGTATATGCCGATTCTCATGTTTATTCTTCAAGTGATTGTCTTTTTTCTCATTTGGCGAATTGTACTTATGGTACTGACGAATATCATTCGTAAAAATACCCTTTCTATATGGGTGAGAATGATAGCCAATTTAGTATTCGTCATTTTTTATTTTGCTGTATTGCATTGGACTCATGGTTATTGGTGGTGGTCCATTGCCAGCGGATTATTTGTGGGTCTTCTGTTCGCGTTTGCGTCTAACAACGGATCGTCACCTGAATAAACTTGTTGTATGCATGCAAAGCAGAACAATTTTCTGGCATGCTGTGCTATAGTGGGCATAAGTAGTATACTTTGCCAATCTTTTTATAGATTGATCAGGAGGCCGTTCACCTTTGTCTCTGCAGAATCTTCAAGATATAATCCTGCAACGCTTTCAGCGTCATGATGCGCTCTATCAATTTTTACTTAAACAAGAATATGTGCCGGAACGTTGGTTGTTAGAACAGACCATTTACACAGGTCCATCACGTCGTTCTCTGCTCGGATATTTACCAGTTAAAGAGAATCATAGAGTTCTCGATATAGGGTCAGGCTTTGGTGCGTTTGCTTTTGATTTCGCCGCAGGATTTCCGGTGGAAGTAGTAGGTGTGGATTATGATTATGAATTGGTGCGACTATCGGAAGCGTTGCGAGATGAACTTTATAAGCTAGGAACTGCGGCGTTGCATGAACGGGCAAAAATATCTTTTTATCGCGAAGACGTATATCGGTTGGGTAAACTTCAGTCTCTGGGTGAATTTGATTTTGCTGTTGCTCGTTTTCTCTTTCAACATTTACAGCAGCCTTTAGAGGCAGCGGTAAGTATACGCGATCGTTTAAAGATGGGTGCGACTCTTTGTGTTCTTGATATTGATGATGGAATGACAATCACTTATCCAGAGAATCCCCAAGGGTTCAGTCGATTGCAAGCTGCTTTTAGTCAATTGCAAACCCTTGAAGGGGGCGATCGCGAGATTGGTCGAAAGTTACCTGGGATTCTTCAAGAAGCTGGATTTCGTGTGACAGCAACAGCTCTTTTGCCGCAGGCTCAGTTTATTCGCACTACGTCTCATGATGAAGGTGTTCGAATGACTGTTCAAAGATTTAAAGAAAAGCGTAATAGGTTGCTGGAAGAAGGTATTATGACAGCCGACGAGTTTGAAGAAAGTGTGCGCAATTATTTGGAGGAAGTTCAGGGGTATCAGTTTCATACAGTGTGCCAAGTCGTCGTTATGGCGGAAAAAGTCTAAAGGTTGGTTATATCGGAAGATATGAAATGGTTTTAAAGAAATGGCATAAAAGATATTTGGGTAGGATTTTATAGGTCAACTCGGAGATATTTTACTAGAGGCAGATGTAAGGGTAAAAGGAAGAGATGATAGTTGGAAAGCTTGTTAACCGATGGGCAGGAACAATATATACAACGTTTAGCCAGAAGGTATGTGCATTATCGCAAAAGTGCTTCGATTGATGTGGATGATTTGGTAGCGTCAGCCCGCATGCGCTGGTGGCAATTCACTCAAACCGAGGCGCATCATATACTCACGGAAGAGGCGCGATTGCGCCTTTTTTATGCGCACGTTAAAGGTGCGATGCGAGATGTGGTTCGGAGTTCCAGTCCGCTTAAAATTACACGGACCTATCAAACACAGTTGCAGGCCTATCAAAAACCGCAAGTTATGAATATTGAACACGCCATTGATGTGCGTGCAGAAGAATCTCCAGTAGAAATGGAAATATGGCTGGATGTGGTTCAAGGTATTCAGCAATTGGATGAACGAGAAAAATTGGTGTTGTCACTTTATTTTGAGGAAGATTTGACTTTTACAGAAATTGCAGAAGTTTTAAATGTGTCTGTATCAACAGCTACACGAATTTATCAGAAGGCTATTAAGTTTCTACAAAAAAAATTACAACATCTCTGAAAATCATGCAAAAAATCTTTAAATTCGACCGTATATGACAATGTAGGGGGGAATAAGATGCTCTCTTCATCAATGGACGGAATTCAGGGAAAGCCATCTAACGAAGTTCGTGCAACCGATTCACAATTGCTAAACCGAGCAACAAATTACGAAAGTAGACAGCAAAAAATTAATCGTTTAAAGCAACAGATTCAATCGGGTGTATATTCAATTCAGCCAGAAAGACTGGCAAAAGCTATTTTGCAAAGTGGGGCCTTACAAGAATGATGGAATGCGAGTCTGCTGAGTCGATTGTTGGTGAACTGGAGTCGTTAACTTCTGAAATTAACAATTACTTATTAAAAGCGGATTCAACTGGAGTTGCGGAGAGGGTCGTTCGTCAATGTCGCTGTCTTCAACGGTTGGCTCAATATACAATAGATTCTTCTTTGCAAGAAAGATTGAAAGCTGTACACGAATCGGTTATTCAACAACAATTACTTATTGAACAAGCCTTAAAAATTGCTGAAGAGTTTAATAAAGCGTATGTCAGAATGAGCAGTTATGCTGAATTCGCATAAACCATTTTCCGTTATAAAGCGAATTGGGAACGGAATTTCTGGGGGCTAAGAGTATGCCGATATCTACTTTCCTTGGTTTGAATATTGGAGTGAATGCATTAGAAACTGCTACACAAACAGAAAATGTGATTGCCAATAATATAGCCAATGCGAATACTCCCGGCTACGCGGTAGAAAATGCCCTCATACAAGAAAGTAGTCCGTTTCCGGCAGATAATGAATCTTTGCCTGTAGGACAGTTGGGACAAGGTTCGCAAGTGAGTCAGATTCAACGCCAAACCAATCCGTATCTAGTCCAGCAGGACAGGGCGAATCAAGCTGATTTACAGATGTATCAATCTCACCAAACCGTGTTGACGCAAATTCAAGGAATTTTAAATGAACCTTCCTCTGACAGTTTGCAGAATTCTGTCGATCAATTCTTTCAAGCGTGGCAAACTTTGTCGACAGATCCGACCAATACGGCTGCGCGTCAAGCTGTAATTGAGCAGGCCAAAACAGTGGCGCAGACATTTCAAACGGTTACACAACAATTGGAAGATGTGCAGTCAGGTTTAGCTGGCACGATTGAAGGACAGGTCAATCAGTTAATTACAGATGCGCAAAATGTGGCTCAACTGAATGCGCAGATTGCTATGCAAACGGCGATAGGTCAATCTCCCAATACACTCTTAGATCAGCGCTCGGTCTATCTGGATGATATGTCTAAACTTGCTGGAGTCAATATTCAGTATCAGGAGAATGGTACTGTGACTGTGAGTATTGGCAGCGGCAGCAATGCGGTTCCTTTGGTTGGTGGAGCGAATGGTAGCGAATATAATGCAAATCAAGATTTACAACCAAGTCAACTTCAATCTTATCAAAATGCTCCTTCTGGTGGGACAAGCTCATACTTACCCTCATCTGGGTATACGTCATCAGGCAATGCTTCACCAGCTTCTAATAACCTAATTACTTTGTTGCAATCAGGCTCCATTCTTGGCAATGCACAGGGATTGGATGATGTCAATAAAACATTGGCTAATTTGAATTCGTTTCTGGATACGTTTGCGACTGCAGTAAACAATCAGCAGAGTAGTGGGCTTGACTTAAACAATTCTGCAGGGCCAAGTATTTTTGTAGCTCCAGCGGGCGCTACTACAGATTCATCTGGACAACCGGTGGATTCGCAAGGGAATGTTGTTCTTGATGTAAATCCATCACTTACAACAAACGATATAGCAGCAGGATCAAGTTCAGATGGTGCTGATGGAAATTCTAACGCTAATGCGATGGTTGCTTTATCTACTTCAACGAATACATACAGTTCATGGACCTACGCCGGAGTGGTTTCTGATGCTACCCAATCTGGCACTGCTAGTAGTGGTACGTTTGATCAGACACTAGCAGCTTTGGTTTCTGGTGTTGGTGTGGAAGCGCAAGGAGTTCAGGCTGGATACAATACAGCTAATGCGCTTGCTGAACAATCATCCAATCTAAGGCAATCGGTGTCGGGTGTTGATATGAATGCCCAGGCGGCTGAGATGGTTCAGTTTCAGAATAGCTATAATGCGGCGGCAAAATACATCTCTATATTTAATCAAATGCTGCAAACATTGATACAGAATGTTGGCTAATAAGTTAGACTAGCTGTTTGGGGGTGAACATATGCAAATCACACAACAGATGATGGTAAATCAGTTTTTATATAACATTACAAACGAGAATACGACAATGCAAAATCTGGAGGATGAACTTTCTACAGGCAAAGTATTAAATTTACCACAAGACAACCCGCTTGCTGTATCTCAAGATATGTCTGCTAGAGCAACTTTGTCATCAGCGCAGGGTTATCAAAACACTCTGCAATCTGCGTTGACATGGATGAACAATACATCATCTGCTTTATCTCAAATCGTCAACACTCTACAGTCTATTCAAAGTTATGTTATGGAAGGTTTGAATACAACGAATCAAACTACTTCAGATAAAAATGCTCTTTCAGAAACAGTCCAACAATTATCGAAGACAATTTATCAGGAATTGGATACTCAACAAGGGTCGCGTTATTTGTTTGGAGGAGCTGATCCTCTGCAACCTCCTGTTACTACTTCTACTAATAATATCGGCTATACAACAAGTGGTAATACGGCTGCAAGTATGGAAATGCAAATTTCAGCTGGAATTAGTATCACAGTCAATGTTAGTGCATCGCAAGTTATGGGTACTGCCTCTGGTTCAACAACCAATTTGGAGAGTACTCTCAACTCTACTATTTCAGATTTGCAAAATGGAAATATTACAGGTCTCCAAACTGATTTAACGAATTTGCAGACAGGTATTACTCAAGTGGTAAATATCAATGCAGAATTAGGTTCGAGAATCAAACGAGCAACAGCCATGCAGACGCAAATTTCACAATATGTAACTACCGTTCAAAATTATAAAGGTGATTTGGAAGATGCTAATATGGCGAAAGTTATCACTCAATTTAATACTGACCAAGGTGTTTTTACAGCAGCGCTAAAAATGGGTTCTGAAATTCTTCTACCATCTCTGGTGAATTATCTTCCTAACGGTTGATAACTCAGGAGGAAACTCCTTTGTTATAAATTAAAGTCAATGCAAGAATGAGAGGAGCAAAAGAAAATGGGTATGTCATTCAGTGTAAACAACAATGCATCAGCCTCGAACATTTTGTCCAATTTGGACTACGTTCAAAATCAGCTGCAAACTTCTTATCAGCAGTTGTCAAGTGGTAATCGTATTAACAGTGCAGCGGATGATCCGGCTGGCTACGCAATTTCCCAACAGATGACTTCGCAAGTGAATGGTTTGAACCAAGCTACTCAAAATGCTCAAAACGCGGTTAGTCTGCTTCAAACGGCAAGTGGTGCTATGAATCAGGTCATGAATATTCTTCAAACCATGAACACACTGGCTGTTGAAGCATCAAACGGTACTCAAACCACAACAGATCTTAACAATCTTCAGCAAGAATTCACAGCACTAGGTAACCAAATTAACAATATTGGAACGCAAACTCAATTTAATACCATGAGCTTGCTTGGAGGTTCTTCTACAGCAACTGTTGGTGGCTCCTTTACCTTCCAGGTTGGTTCCCAAGAAGGTCAAACTCTTTCTTTGACAATTAATGCTGTTAACCTGTCAGCTTTGGGTATTAGTGGAACGGCTATCAGCAGTCAAGCTTCAGCGCAAGCTGCTATTTTTGCAGTACAAGCAGCTATTACCAGATTGTCAGCATACCAGGCAAATGTAGGTGCAGTAGAAGATCAGCTGAACTACACAATTTCAAATCTGCAGAATTCAGCTGAGAATTTACAAAATGCAGATTCAACCATCACGAATACAAATATGGCTCAAACATACACCAACTTCAGCCAGCAGCAAGTACTGAATCAGGTCGGTATTGCAATGCTCTCCCAAGCTCAACAACAACCTGACGCTATTCTCAAACTGCTCAGCTAATTTGTGGCTTCTGCCTGAGCCGATATTTCGCGTGATTTTCCTGATTGCGTCGCGAGCTTCAGGAAGGTCACGCCTTCTCTCTATTATTATATAGAAAGGAAGTGTATTCAATGTCTTTTAATGCTTTGCAAGCGTTGAACACGATTTCCAATCCTGGCGGCGTCGGCTTACCTGTGACTCAATATGCACAAGCTATGCAGCAAGCTTTGACTCAACAACTTACAACAGCTCCTCAGACACAACTAGATACTTTACAAACGCAACAGAGTGCGCTGTCAGCCTTACAAACTGCATTGCAAACTTTCCAGAACGCAACTTATACGCTTGCTAGTTCGCAGAGCTGGGATTCGGTATCTGCTACATCGAGCGATTCGAGTGCTTTTTCAGCAACCACATCTGCAGGGGCGCAGGTGGGTTCGTATACCGTGCAAGTAACTCAGTTAGCTTCATATCAAACTACGATTCAAACTTCAAATGCTCAAAGTAGTGCAACAGGTACCTCCACTCTATCGGCAGGTTCATTAACGATTAATCCAGTATCAGGATCGTCCAACAGTTCGGCTTCCATTTCTATTACATCAGGTGAGAGCCTATCCAGTATAGCCTCAGCTATCAATGCTGATACGAGTTCAACAGGGGTTCAAGCGCAAATTCTTGATACGACGAATGGATATGTTTTATCACTATCTTCCTCCCAAACGGGTGCGAGCAATGGTTTTACAATTACTGATACCGTAAGTGGTTCGTCAACTGGACAATTTGGTTTTACTAATGAGAGTACAGCACAAAATGCCAATATGACGATTGATGGACAATCATTTACATCTTCGACCAATACATTCTCGCAGGCTATACCTAATGTCACCATTACAGTGTCTGGCACTACTTCATCTTCTCAAACTTTGAGTATTACTTCTGATCCTTCATCAGCTGAAAAAGCTGTTCAAACATGGATGAGCGCTTATAATACACTCATCGATTTGGTGAATAAAGATACGGCCTATACACCTGGTAGCAGTTCTGGAAGTGCAGGCACATCAGGACCACTATTTACTGATCCAAATGCGACAGGTTTGTTATCTCAGTTGCCGCAGGCGTTAAACAGTGTTATTAGCACAGTTTCTTCTTCTGTAAATTCTTTAGCATCTGTAGGAATTGTTATCAATCCTACCAACGGACATTTAGAATTTCAGTCATCGTCTGGATACAGTTTTTCTGGCTCTCAGTTTACAGGTACTTTACAAAATGGACAGACCATGTTTGAAAACGCCATGAGCCAAAATGCCCAGGCTGTTCAACAATTATTTGGTGTGGTTCAGTCTTCTGCAAGCACAGCCATTCCGACAAGTGGAGTTCTTGGACAAATGAATCAAACACTGAAT
Source organism: Alicyclobacillus tolerans (assembly GCF_900142255.1). GTDB lineage: Bacteria > Bacillota > Bacilli > Alicyclobacillales > Alicyclobacillaceae > Alicyclobacillus_I > Alicyclobacillus_I tolerans. The sequence continues at coordinate 154,301 of NZ_FRAF01000003.1, forward strand.
ACGTTTTTGGATGGTAATAATGGTCAAAGTCCATTACAAGGGGATATCAATGCACTAGCTGCTCAGCAGACAAATATTCAAAACTATCTCAATCAGATTAATCAACAAATACAACAACAAGTACAGAATTTTACTAATCAATTGAATCAATTAAACTTGGCCATGCAACAATCACAGGCTCAAATGCAACAATTGTCAGCTTTAATGGGTGGTTCCTCGTCAAGCGGTGGATCTTCTGGTAGTCCGGTTCTATAAACTGGTGGGGGAGCATACATGAAAGAAAACATAGATTTTCAAACGGTACACCAATTGTCTAACATGATTTTTTCAGCGCTTCATGAGCAACGTTTTGTCGATGTGTTCGTTTTATTACAACATCGTTCAGATTTAATCGATCGAGTTCTTCAGATTTCAACAAATAACATTGAAAATAAAGATATTGAAAAAGCGTATTTAGATACGCAGAACATGATTGAAAAAATCAAAATATCCTTAGATAAAGTACAAGCTCATTATGAATCGTATCTTTCCAATGTCAACGCCCATCGAGCGTATATGATGTCTAAATTTGCTTTGTAGTTATAACTATCAGGCGTTGGAGAGGAATCTTACTTATGTTGCTATCCGCTTGTTTAATTGTTAAAAACGAAGAATTGACATTGCGTAGATGTTTAGAATCATTGCAGGGTGTAGTAGATGAAATTGTATTGGTAGATACAGGTTCTACTGATCGTACTTTAGATATAGCCAGAGAATACACTTCAAAAATTTATCATTATGATTGGGATAATCATTTTGCTCACGCAAGAAATGAGTCCTTAAAACATGCTCAGGGTGAATTTATACTCGTCATTGATGCTGACGAATATTTAGATGATATTAAGCGTCACTCTCTACGAGAGCAACTTACACATATAGAAGCAGATGGCTTTTTGGTTAATATATTAAATTACGTGGGTGAAAATGGTAAAATTTTTTCAACTAGACCAGTTTCTGTTGTAAGATTGTTTCGAAATGGATACTTTTATGATGGCTCAGTGCATGAACAAATTGCTGAGGCTATTATGAAAGCAGGAAAACAAATTTCTAAAATTAATTTGGATATCCATCATGTGGGTTATTTGAATGAAATATTTACTTACAAAAATAAATCATCCAGAAATATTCTTTTACTAAAAGAAGAATTGGAAAAGGATCCTCAAAATTTATTTCACTTATCCAATTTGCTTGCAGAATATATTCGTCTGAGTAATTTTCATCAAGCATTAAAAATTGTTAAAAAATCTTTGGATATTATAAGAAAAAAACCGCCTTCAAGTTGGGATCATATCACGGCTCGTATTTTTGTCTTTCATATTACAACGCTTGTTGGATTGCAAAAGAACATTGAAGCAGAAGAAATAGCTTCTAAATATATCATGGTATATCCAGAATTAGCCGAATTTCGTACTCGATACGGAATGATTCTAGCGGAAAATGGTAAATTCAAAGAAGCTATTGAACAATTTAATTTTGCAAGGAAATTAGGAGATCCAAAAGAGGCATTGTTTGACTTAGTACAAGGAATGGGTAGTTTTCTGGCCGCTTTAATGTTGGGTAGATGTTGGATCGCTTTGGGGGATAAAGATACTGCGCTTCAATACTACTTTACTTCTTTTTTAGAGAATCCTAATCAGGATATATTGATTTTTCCCTTAGTTTATCTTTTGCCATATGAAAAAAAATTTTTTGAGCAGGAAATTGAACCTCGTATTACAGATCCTGTTGCTTTGGCTAGTTATTGTGAAGCTTATTTTTATAAATCTCCAGATGATATATATCATCTCATTCAAAGAATAGAGTCAAAAATTGCGCAAGCAACGGTTCTAGAAAGAGTAAAGTTAGCAGTTCTTTATAAACAGGATCCAAAAAAGGCGCTTGAAATCATAAATACTGGGCTTCAAAATCCTTATTTAATTTCATTAAGTATACTCATTAAAATAAATAATCGTTGTTTGCAAATAAACGATATTCCTGATTTTCCAGATGATCGTATTCAGACATTGAAAAACGTTCTTTTGTGTGAATACAGTTCAACGCCTATTTCTCCATTTCTACGGGATATTTTACTTTTTAACTGTCATGATTTATTGTCAGAATGGTTGCCGAAAGCACCCGATCGCTATGAGGCCTACCTGTATCTCATGCATTTTCCTGAACTTCCTTGTGATTTTAATTGGTCAGGAGAGACTGCATGGGAGTGTGAAATGCTAGCACTTCGGGCATTTAAAAATAAAAATTTAGATGTTGCTGATATATGGTTGGCCAAAGCTGCAAATCATTCTTTAACCATAACCAGATTATTGTTAGAATGCGATGTAGCTTTAGCTAAGGAGAGAACCATATTTGCTCAATCTTGTCTGCAGATAGGGTTGAAAGAATTTCCTGAATCACAACTTTTAAAGAACGTTGCTATTCAACTAGGTATTTCCTCCACGTCACAGTATGATGAAAAATATCAATTAGAATGTGTTTCGGAGATGGTAGAAATGAGGGCAAGTGATATTTATTTAAAAAATTCAGTGCATACCATGCCGTTTCATATGCAACTGTCAGCTTTACATGAACGGGCAGCAAATTTAGTTAAATATATTTATTCTTGCTATAAGCAAGAAAAGATTTTAGAACTGCGAAAAGCTATTGAAGAGATTCAAAACATTATTACTTTTATTCGGGGTTCTCTTGATTTAAGCTTAGAAGCTTCACAAGCTGCAGACAAAGTCTATGCTTTTTATTATAAGATGTCTGTTGAATGGTTTATCCAACCTCAAAATATTGAACAGAATTATGAAGAAATGGAGAATTTCTGGCGTTCATGGGCGGAAACGTGGAAAAAAGTTTAATTTTGATATAGGGAGGATTTTGAATGGATTGGTGTTTTTATGATGGGGAGTTTGTTTCTGATCGCTATTATAATGCTTATCAGATTACTCCAGCATGGATTGGCCATCGATGGTTTGCCTATGATTTAGTGTCTTATTGTAGACCCCGTAAAATTGTTGAACTTGGAACACATCTTGGAGTATCGTTCTTCTCTTTTTGTCAAGCGGTCAAAGATAATCGTTTGAACTGTGAATGCATAGCTATAGATACATGGTGTGGTGATGCTCATAGTGGATTCTATACGGATGAAATATACAAAATTGTTGAAAAGATAGCTAATGATGAATTCTCAAAAATTACACGATTGATGCGTATGAAATTTCAAGAAGCATTACCTTTAATATCAGATGAATCCATTGATATCTTACATATTGATGGGTTTCATACCTATGAGGCTGTAAAGAATGACTTTGAGGAATGGTTACCTAAAATAGCACCAGAAGGAATAGTGCTCTTTCACGATATAACAGTATATGAAAATGAATTTGGAGTTTATCAATTATGGGATGAATTAAAAAAAGAATATCCATCTATTGAATTTAGACATTCTAATGGACTAGGAGTACTGTTTCCTAAAGGAAATCAATATTTCGACTTGATGAAAAATCAAGAGAAATTTTATCAAAAAATATACTTACTATCAGAAGAAAATGCTCAAAAAAATGAAAAAATTAATCAAATTCTAGCTCAAATGTTAACATGGAATCAAGTAATTGAGCAGGCAAAAGCGTATATACAAAGCCATGTAAACGTATGATTCATGAGGTGAGATCAGTACTCATTAACAAACAAGTTTTTTGAATCGCATGTTCAATTCGATCTACAACCTGTTTTTTCGAGTATTTTTGCACAGATTGAATACAAGATTCCGGATCTGGAAGATTTAAATTTTTATCTAAGACAGCCTGTAAAAGATTAGCTAGTTCATGGACATTTCCTTTTTGGAATAACCATCCATTATTAGAGTTGACAATTTCGTCAGGACCTTCACAATGACTAGAGATGACAGGAATTCCGCGTGCTAATGCCTCAACAAGGACCATACCAAAACCTTCATATTCAGAAGATAAGACTAATAGGTTGGCTGAGGTTATGGATTGCCAGGGACTCTCCTGCCAACCTTTCCATGTAATATAGTTAGAGATGTGATATTGTTCTGCTAGATTCTGTAGAAACTGCTTATCTGGTCCATCTCCAATTACAGTTAGATGATAACTGCCATGGACATAAGAGAGCGCTTGCAACAGTACATCTAATCTTTTTTGATTGTTTTCAAGTCTTCCAACATAAATCAGCTGACAAGTTTGTTCATCTCTCTTAAGGGGCTTGATGGATTCGATTTCCACTGGATTTCCCGCATAATAAATTGGCACCTGATTTTGAACTGCACGAGAAATAGAATGACCAACGCTTTTCGAAATAGCAATATGGGCGTCAGCATATCGTAAAAAATCTCCACCTCCATACGCTTCTACTGGTCCGTGTAACCAGGAGAGAATGGGAGGTTGCATATTTCCGTAAGACGCTATTGCCATACGCGTCAAAAGAGAAAAATACGGTGTGTGAGTTGCGAGAATTACATTCGGCTTACCCATTTTTATCAATGATTTTCTGTATTCGAGAGCTTGCATGAATATAGGAATTTCTCCGGGATACGCATTTTGTTTTTGTAAATAAAATGGATCATAGTAATAAAGATTAGGCAGTGTTTCCAACCATTCCGGATATATGGGCGGTTGGAATTGGAAAATTCGCACTTCATACTTTCGATCGATCAATTCATGGGAAACAGTTGAAAGTACATTTTCTAATCCACCTTTACCTGTAGCCAATCCAAGTACAATATCTATAATCATATCGTGTCACCTTCTTGATTATTTGGGCATATACTATTTAACATTCTTTCTATAACATGATGCTTATTGTATTTTTTAACAGATAGAATAGCATTTTCAGACATAGCTAATCGTTCATTGGGGGTAAGGTTTTGAAAGGTAATCAATTGTGCTGTAAGTTCTTGAACATTTCCCCGTTCAAATAAGAGTCCATTTTGACCATGTTGAATTAAATCTTCTGGTCCAGTGGGACATTTAGAAGAAATAACAGGTAATCCTCTAGAAAGCGATTCTCCAATTACCATTGGTAAACCTTCAAAATCAGACGTAAGTAAAAGTGCTGAAGCGCTTTGAATTGATTCCCAAGGGCGATCTACCCAGCCATTCCATCTAATTTTTGATGCAATACCTAATTTTTTTGCAAGTTGAAATAGCTTGTCTCTATCAGGTCCATCCCCGTAGATATCCAGTAACCAATCTGATTTTAAATAATGTAATGCGCTAAAAAGGATATCTAATCTTTTTTGTTGGTTTTCCAGTCTACCAATATAAATAAAGCGAGACGATCCTTGGTGAATTGAGACAGGTGGGATATTTTGTTCGATAGGATTGCCGACCCAATAAATTTTGGAAATGGGTATCGTGTTTTGTAGTATGGATTTGATACCCTGTGAAATACACCAATGGATATCTGCATAATTCACAAAATGACTGTCGTTAAACAGATTGGGAGGATTGTGTAGCCATGACACGATAGGAATATCATAATGTCCAAAAGCCATCTTACTATAAAGTACTGTATGAGGAACATGAGTTCCGACAACCAGATCTGGTTTTGGCAATTGATATGCTAAGGAAGAGAGTCCTAAAATTCTCTTGGTAACAAAATGTATGCCATTGATAGAACTGTTAGCTCGCTCATCATAATAGATAATATTGTGATTGACTTCCCAAGTCGGTTGGTCACTTTGATCAGGTAGAAAAATGAATATATTGTGTCCGATTTTCTCTAGTTCTTTTGTGATAGTTTGTAATACAGACTCTACACCGCCACGCCCACTCAAATGTTCCAATACAAAAAAGATCTTCAATGTAGTTCACTCCAAAGTGTTATTTCATTCATAAATTGTTCGTGGTAATCTAGATGCCTAAGACATCCAATTGTTAGCACAACTATTAAATTAGTACACAATTTTTATTAAAGGAGCCTGCAATGGAACCGCTCGTTAGTGTACTTATGCCGATATATAATGGGGAGAAATATTTATATCAATCAATTCAATCCGTTTTAAATCAATCTTATGAGAATTTCGAGTTGATTTTAATGGATGATGGTTCAAATGATTTGTCAGTAGAAGTCATCAAACATTTTCAAGATCAACGCATTCGTTTTTATTCATCTTCCATTAACCGTGGACTATTTCCTGCTCACAATTGGCTGATAAAGCAGTCGAGAGGTGAATTTATTAAGTTTTTACATCAAGATGATATTCTCCCGCCAGATTCTCTTTTAGAATACGTAAAGTTATTGGAAAGTAATGAAAAGCTGGCTTTTGTTGCTGCTGTAGCAGAATTTATTGATGCTGAGGGCAAAAAAATATCTGAATTTCCTTGGGCTTTTGCGAAAGATAAAATTTGGCCTGAAAAAACTCTCTATAGTCTTTCTTGGCAACTAGGAAATCTGATAGGCAACCCACCGAGTGTTATGTTTCGTAAATCATCTTTCATTGAAGATTCTCCCTTTGATGAAAGATTTAAAAATTCATCAGATTGGAAGCTCTTACTAAAACTTGCTTCCACAAGTCCGTCTATTTCAACGTCAAAAAAATTAGTGCAATACCGTATACATGTTCAATCTCAATCTAGCTTGAATTATCGGCAAGCTATCACAGTTAGGGAAGATATGCAAATTATAAAAGAAACAAAAAGTGATAATTTACCCTTTAAACAAATGATTTCAAGTTTTTGGAGACAACATTTACAAATTATTTACTCCGTATTTCAGCTAATGCAAAATAGTCAAATTTTGCGTGCTATAGAACTTTTGGAGTTTATTTTAAGAGAAGATCCTTATTTGTCCAGTTATGAACAAGGAGCTTGTTTACAGGATATAAAAAATTGGATCGAAGTTTTATCTTCTATGTCAGATAAAGAGAATCAATGGCAAGTTTTACTGCTTAGCAAAACAAAATCAGTTTTATATTCGTGGTTTATGCAACGGGGCCTTGGAATTTCATATGAATTTTTCGATAAGCTAATTCACATATCGTTTTCTAAACCTTTGAAATTATTTTTAATAGGCTATGATGCTGGTGCTTTTGGATTGCTAGAATTTTTGAAAGCAAAATTGAATATTCAAATTGTTGGCGTATGGGACTTTCTTCATCATTTATCAAATGAACAAAGTTTTCCTGTGTTCTCCGAATTTCGGTTAGTACCAGCAGATGCGTATGTCATTGTAACCGACAATCGACTGCAAGATTTTCTGCTATATCAGCAGATTACAGAAATGTTTGAGGCGAATGCTATCGCCACTCCAGTTATTCGATTTAGAGAATGGATTCTGTAAATTCCATTAACAAGCTACAAAACCAAATTAAAATGATATTCTGTGATCTTTTCGCCATTTGGTTTCTAAGTGCTGATAGATTTTAGCTTTTTCCAAGTTTCCAGATGCTTCATATAAACTGGCAAGGTTGTGGGCAGCAAGATAAGAACCTGTACCTTCCACGCTGGTTGTTATATTTTCATCACCAAGCGAAAGGCAGCGAAGATAAGCAGTCTCAATTCGAGGAAAATACAGAAATTTGGACGGATCGTACAATATCCATTTCATATAAAAAATGCCACAGGCAAAATGGAAATCTGGATACCAAGCAAGTTGGCTTTCATATCTTTCAATAGTATATAGTCCTTGTTCAAAATACTTGAGTTCAATGCAATTGTAAATCAAATCGACAATTAACATAGGAAAAATAGAGGAAGTAGCTGGACAGATTTGCAGAGCTTTGGTCAGCAGTTGATGAGCTGATTCAAATTGTTTTACATTTCGATGTTCACGAGCTAATTGAAAAAGGTGATAAAAAGAATTCGGTTCGCTTTCTAAAAGATCCATCAATATGGGTATGTTTCGCTCAGATTTATGAGAGCCAAAGTATCCATCGTGATCGACTACAAAACCGTCAAATTGAATAGTGGGCAATCCTGGATGAACAACTTGCTCATGAATAGCTCCTTCATAAAAAGCTTCTCTAGGTAATATTCGAGAAACATAGCTGTTTTCGTATTGTATGTTTCCGTTTGTTTGAAATTTGCTCCTAATTCTCAAACGTCCCACAAAGGATGCATGTAGGGCTTGTTGTTCAAGAATCGCCTTTTTTAAATTGTTTCCCGCCGTTAGATATTCATCGGAGTCAATGACCAATCGCCAATCGGCATCTGATTTCTGTAACGCTGCATTACGTGCTTTGGCAAAGTTGTTTTCCCATGGTATTTGGTAGATTTTCGAATCATACCGTTTGGCGACAGTTTGTGTGTCGTCGCTCGATCCGGTATCGACTATGATGATATCGTCAACTTCTGTTCGGAAGCTTTCCAGACAACGAGGTAGTGTGGAAGCGGCGTCTTTCACTATCATAACCAGGTCGAGTTTCACAGGGGAGGCACCTCTATTTATTTTCAAGCCAGTTTGGAATTGCTAGATAAAGACTAAAAATGAAAAAGAAAAGTGGAAGAAAAGATTCGGTATCTCTTGCCACTGTACTATAATCAGCCAGTATTGTACAATCTTAAAATGGAGACTTTCAGGGCCGGGAGGCTCAATCTGTGAAAGGGGTGTAGCCTTTCCGTGGGACTCCTTAAAAATATTGTCAATGGAAATGAACGAGAAATTGCGCGGCTGAGGCGTCGTGTTCAACGTATCAATGATTTGGAGTCTAAATATGAGTCCATGTCGGATGAAGAATTGCAAGGCATGACTTTGCAGTTCCGAGAGAGATTAGCTAATGGAGAAAAACTGGACAATCTTCTGTATGACGCGTTTGCAGTAACGCGTGAAGCTGCGAAACGCGTACTTGGCATGCGCCATTTTGATGTTCAATTGATGGGTGGCATTGTCCTGCATGAGGGTCGTGTTGCAGAAATGCGCACGGGTGAAGGAAAAACTCTTGTGGCCACTTTGCCGTCATATTTAAATGGATTGTCAGGCAAAGGTGTACATGTCGTAACGGTTAACGATTATTTGGCTCGGCGTGACGCGGAACAAATGGGTCAAATTCATCGCTTTCTTGGACTGACCGTTGGATTAAATATCCACGATATGAATCATGCAGAAAAGAAAGCAGCTTACAGTGCAGACATCACTTATGGGACAAACAATGAGTTTGGTTTTGATTACTTGCGAGACAACATGGTAATGAGTGTTCAAGAAATGGTGCAGAGAGAACTGAACTTTGCCATCGTCGACGAGGTGGATAGTATTCTCATTGACGAAGCGCGTACACCACTCATTATTTCAGGACCTGGTGATAAATCGGCAGATCTCTATTTTCGTACAGATATTTTTGTCCGCAGTCTAAAACCGGATGACTATGAGATTGATGAAAAGATGCGAACCGCAAACTTGACGGAAAGTGGCATGCATAAAGCGGAACGTTTCTTCCAGGTGAAGAATCTGTTCGATCCGGAGCATGTTACCTTGATGCATCACATCACCCAAGCTCTCAAAGCGCATGGTCTCATGCATCGTGATAAAGATTATGTGGTGATGGGTGATGAAATCGTCATTGTAGATGAATTTACGGGACGATTGATGCAAGGCCGCCGTTATAGTGAAGGTTTGCACCAAGCGATCGAAGCTAAAGAGGGCGTTAAGGTACAAAACGAATCCAAGACGTTAGCCACCATTACACTGCAGAATTATTTCCGTATGTACAATAAGTTGTCGGGTATGACGGGTACAGCAAAAACGGAAGAAAAAGAGTTGACTGAAATTTATGGTATGGATGTAGTAACGATACCTACCAACCGTCCGACAATTCGAAGAGATATGAGTGATGTCATCTACAAAACGGAGATGGCTAAATTCAAAGCGGTAGTAGAGGAAATCGTTCGTCGCCATGAAAAAGGTCAACCGGTTTTGGTGGGTACTACTTCTATAGACAAATCGGAGATTATCTCTCATTTACTGACACAGCGTGGGATCAAGCATCAAGTCCTGAATGCCAAACATCATGAAAAAGAAGCAGAAATTATTGCTCAAGCAGGGCAGCGAGGAACGGTCACCATTGCTACCAATATGGCTGGACGTGGTACCGATATTTTGCTCGGTGAGGGCGTACAGGAACTTGGCGGTCTGCATATCATTGGTACAGAACGTCATGAGAGTCGTCGTATCGACAATCAGTTGCGCGGTCGTTCAGGTCGTCAGGGCGATCCCGGTTCATCACAATTCTTCCTTTCGCTTGAAGACGATTTATTGCGTTTGTTCGGATCGGACAATATCAAGCGTTGGATGGATCGTATGGGGTTGGAAGAGGATGTGCCGATTGAACACAAAATGCTCACCAATGCCATGGAACGGGCGCAGAAGAAAGTGGAAGGTAACAACTACGACGTTCGGAAACACGTTCTTCGCTACGATGATGTGATGAACAAACAGAGAGAAGTCATTTACAAACAACGACGGCAGATTTTAGAGACCGACAATTTGCGACCGATTGTGGAAGGTATGGGCAAAGACCTTATTGAGCATATGTTGGATGTGTACTGTTCCACGGAACAAGTTCCGGAAGATTGGGACTTACAGGCGTTATTGCACTATGCTGAGCATCATTTTTTGAAACCACAGCAAATTTCCGAAGAAGAATTGCGCCATAAAGATAGGGAAGAAATTTTTCAAGTGCTTTATCAAACTTTCTTGTCCAATTATGACGAGAGAGAACAAGAGTTAGGCGCTTTTCTGCGGGAATTAGAAAGAATTGTTGTGTTGCGAACCGTTGATTCAAAATGGATGGATCATATCGACGCAATGGATCAGTTCCGGCAAGGTGTACATTTGCGTTCCTATGGTCAGGCCGATCCGTTAGTTATCTATCAGCGTGAAGGTTTTGAAATGTTTGAGGCCATGATTCACTCTATTGAAGAGGAAATCGTTCTTTATGTCTTTAAATCTACAGTGGCTACTGCTCCGCAGAACTTACCCATCCAGGAGGCTGTTCCGATACAGGGTGGTTGATGCGGTTGGGGATGTCACTGGATGTAGTTTGATGGGCTTGAAGGAGAGGTAATGAATGGCAGAAACATTTGGTGAGTTACGTTCGGAAATCTCCGCTATGGCGACTAGGCTTGCGGATATCGGGAGGTCTCTTTGACCTTTCTACCAAAGAAGCGCGTGTTGCTGCTTTAGAAGAGCAAATGGCACTTCCTTCTTTTTGGGATGATGGTTCGAAAGCCCAAAAAATTATAGCGGAGGCTAATGGACTTCGTTCGCTCATTGAAAAGATGCGAAAATTGCAAGAGCAAAAAGATGATTTGGAAGTTACGTTAGAGCTGGCTGCCGAAGAAGATGATGCTGACTTGTTTTCGGAAGCAAATCGCCTTGCGGTTGACTTGCAAAATCAAATTGAATCTTTTGAGTTGGAACTTATGTTGTCGGGTCCATACGACAAAAGCAATTGCATTTTGGAGCTTCATCCAGGTGCAGGAGGTACTGAATCACAGGATTGGGCTTCCATTTTATTGCGCATGTATACTCGTTGGGCAGAAGACAAAGGCTTTAAAGTTGAGGTATTGGACTATCTTCCTGGTGACGAAGCGGGTTTGAAGAGTGTGACTTTGATGATCAAAGGTCATAATGCCTACGGTTATCTGAAGGCCGAAAAAGGGGTCCATCGACTTGTTCGTATTTCCCCTTTTGATGCTTCAGGGAGAAGACACACTTCTTTTGCTTCAGTGGATGCTATACCGGAAATCGATGATGAAATCGAGATCGACATCCGCACAGAAGATTTAAAAATTGATGTCTACCGTTCGAGTGGAGCTGGTGGACAACATGTCAATACAACAGATTCAGCCGTTCGAATTACACATCTACCGACAGGTATAGTGGTTAGCTGTCAAAGTGAACGTTCGCAAATACAAAACCGCGCAGTAGCTATGAATTTGCTCAAAGCTCGACTGTATGAGCGCCGACGTCAAGAACAAGAAGCGCATTTAGCCAGTATACGTGGTGAGCAAAAAGAGATTGCCTGGGGTAGTCAAATTCGCTCATATGTGTTTCACCCGTACTCGCTTGTCAAAGATCATCGAACAGGCTGTGAAGTAGGTAATGTCCAGGCGGTTGTAGATGGGATGCTCGATCCGTTTATTGACGCATACTTGCGCTGGCAGCTGGCGATTGCGCAAGGACGGGCGAGTCTATCTTCGAATGTTGATGTAGAAATGGATATCTAAAAATTGGTTGATAGCTTTGAGATTGCTATCTATCGTTGTTTGCGAATTTACAATAAATATTGAGAATGAGAATGGCATGCTCAGAGGGCATGCCATTTTGCGTTCAAAAAAAGCCGCTTGAAAACGATAATGAATAGATATTGCCATCTACCACTAGTCACTGAGTAAATTTAAAGTTTTTTCAGAAGTTTAAGTTACTAAAAATCGCTTAAAATCACTTGCATCTGCCAAAATGGCGTGCTATATTAATAAACGTCGCTGCAGACAACGCTCTAAAAAGTTTAGAGTTTAATAGCAGCGAGAGAACCTTGAAAACTAAACACGCACAAGAATCACCAAACGCCAGAGAAGAAGTGCCCGAGCTCGAGAGAGCGAGGGAGAAGGAATAAGACATTGAGAGTTTGATCCTGGCTCAGGACGAACGCTGGCGGCGTGCCTAATACATGCAAGTCGAGCGGGTATCGAAAGATACCAGCGGCGGACGGGTGAGGAACACGTGGGGAATCTGCCTAACAGACCGGAATAACGCCTGGAAACGGGTGCTAAGGCCGGATAGGCGCATGAGGCGCATGCCTGATGCGGGAAAGGATGCTACGGC
>NZ_FRAF01000022.1 GCF_900142255.1 Alicyclobacillus tolerans
AAATACCAGTAGAACTGTGGTACGAACAATTTTCTGACTCGACTCTAGCAGACGCTGTGCTGGACCGCCTAGTCCACGACGCATACAAGATTCAACTGAAAGGGGAGTCGATGCGAAAACTACTGAGTGGGGTAAAAAACGCTCCTGAGGGAGACAAAACTGTTGCAACGAACTAAGAAATTTGTTTAATTCAAAGTAATCCCACATGGACGAACGGAAAGTGTCCAAGAGTTTCCGGACTCACTGTCCAAGACTTTTCGGAACGACTGTCCACGACTTTCCGGATTCAGTGTCCAAAAGCCCCGGAATATGCAAAGATAAGAACAAATGAGCATTAAGAAAATATAGGCAAGCATCCATATTCCACCAACAATATCTTTACGTGGCTTTTTATAGTGAAAATAAGACCAGAAATATACAATAATTCCGATGATGAGCAAGATGATGGCTTTGCTCAGTTTGTCCCATCCAGCCCAATACGAAATCAGGCCAGAAACTACGAAAGCAATCGGAGCAATAAGGTTGATACCACGGATTTGTGTATCTTTGCCACTCAATCCTTTGCGACGAAAAGCAATCACAGCAACAGCACCTGTCGCATAGCTGAAGCCTGTTAATGAACCCATTACCGCAATTAACGAATGCCAACTGGGAAGCGGTAAAAGTAAAGTGAACCCAAGTAAAATATTAATAAAGAGCGCGACAAAAGGTACTCGATATTTGGGATGCAATCGCGTTACAAATTTGGGGAAGAAACGGTTAACTCCCATGGAATAAGTAACTCGAGCATTCGATGCCGCATAGACAATTGCACTGCCCGTTGGAGATATAGCTGAATCCGCATATAGAATCCACGAAAGCCACGTTAAATTAATAAGCAATGCAATATTGGCAAAAGGCGATTTGAAATTAATAGATCCAAATCCATGACTCAACAATGAATGTGGCAAAGCACCAATAAAGGCAATTTGCAAAAGCAGGTACACCACAATAGAGACGAGCACAACCGTGATCACAGCGCGCGGAACATCTCTTTTGGGATTAGCCGCTTCTCCGGAGAGATCGATGGCCTGACGAAATCCAGTATACGCAAATACGATTCCTGAAGTAGCGATGGCACCAAGCGCACCTGCCAGTCCATACGGCGCAAAACCACCTGCTGCTGGACTGTTAAGGTTTCCCGGATGAAACGAAGTAGCAAGAAGGGCTACAATCGTCAAAAGCGGTACGCCTACTTTAATGGCCGTAATGGTATTATTGACTCGCGCAAACAGGCGTACACCAAAGTAATTGATAACAACAAAAACAAGCATAAGTAATATGGCAAAAGTAATCCCCAAACCGGTTAACGATTTTCCGTTATATAAAGCAGGAAAAAAATGACTGAGATACTGCATAACCGCTGAAGCCTCTGTTGGCGCATTAGCAGAATAGCTAATCCAGGTACTCCATGAAACGATAGATGAGACCAATGTTCCATTTGAATACGTTGGATAGCGAACAATACCGCCAGCTTCAGGACGCGTCGCCCCAAGCTCTGAATAAACCAACCCCACGCAAAGCATGGCAAGTCCACCAATAATCCAGGCCAAAATAGCAGCTGGACCGGCAGCTTGAGCAGCATACATGGCGCTAAACAGCCAACCGGAACCAATCACTCCTCCAATGGAAGCCGCTGTTAGGGACCAAAAACCGAGTTGTTTGCGAAAACCTGCTTCCATGAAACCCCTCCTACTCCTCATTTTCATGGCCAAGCAATGAAGTAAAAAAGGCGGTCGACAGACAAAGTCTAAACCTTTTGTCGACCTGCCTTCTTTTTTGAGAAACCCGTCTCGACATCATTTCTGATTGAGATGTCGATGAATGTGAATTGCTAAAACATAGCGTCTCCTATTTCTCGAAAAACAGCGTGAAAAATTTTTCCGGATTACGCTTTTCGGATCTCCCCTTCTTCGTAGATACTGCCCGTTTCTTCATATCGCTTAGCCATGATAAGTATTTCTTTCTTTAATTCGTCCAGTAATTCCTGCTCCGGAACCTTGCGGACGACTTCGCCGCGCCGGAACAATAATCCTTCTCCACGAGCGCCAGCAACACCTATATCCGCTTCACGCGCCTCTCCTGGTCCGTTGACCGCACAACCAAGTACGGAGACTTTAATGGGAGCGCGAATATTTTCAGTGAAACGTTCAATCTCACTGGCAAGTGAAATAAGATCGATATCGATACGTCCACACGTCGGACAGGAGACAATCGTGACCGCATCAGAGACTATGTGAAAAGTTTTCAAAAGCTCACGGGCAACGCGGATTTCTTCAACCGGATCGGCCGACAAAGAGACGCGCATGGTATTGCCGATCCCCATTTGTAAAAGTGTTCCTAGCCCCGCTGAACTTTTGATAGTACCGCCAAACAAAGTACCCGACTCAGTGATTCCCAAATGCAACGGATAGGGAAATGATTCTGCAGCCAAACGATAGGATTCAATGGCAAGCGGAACATCAGACGCTTTCATGGATACAATAATGTCGTAAAAATCAAGCTCTTCTAAAATACGAATGTGATGGAGCGCACTTTCTAACATTCCTTCTGCAGTTGGATAGCCATATTTCTCTAATATATGGCGTTCAAGCGAACCGGCATTTACGCCAATACGTATCGGAATTTGTCGCTCCTTACAAGCCTTGACCACTTCCTCCACTCGATCCCGCTTGCCGATGTTGCCTGGATTAATACGTACCTTATCTACTCCACCGCGAATGGCCTCTAAAGCAAGACGATAATCAAAGTGAATATCTGCAACCAAAGGGATGTGAATTTGCTTCTTAATTTCAGGAATGGCAGCAGCCGCTTCTCGTGTGTTGACCGTTACACGAACCACCTGACAACCTGCTTCTTCCAGACGAAGAATCTCAGCAACTGTAGCTTTGACATCCGCTGTCTTCGTTGTCGTCATACTCTGTATGACGACTTGATGATTTCCGCCAATGACCAAATCACCGACACGTACGGGTCGTGTTTTCTCACGTGTATACAAAATAAATGGACTCCTCTCCGTTTTAAACAGGTTCAATCATCAGATTCGACTTACTTGTCAATTCATTCTTTATCAAGAATCAGCGGGACACTGAATGGCCGTATTTGCCAAGTGCCTACTTTCTGCTACATTAATAATCGTACAAAACAAGATTCGGGCATTCAAGACGCAAACTGCTTAAAGCGGATGCAAATGAACCCGGGCGAAGGAGTGGCTCCCCTATGATTGAAAAAATTCGCGAATATTTAGGTCAAGAAGCTGATGATTTACTGGAACATGTCAGCCAGACCATCCCAGCCAGTGATTTATATGCTCCGTCAGCAACAGCGGTTGATGACGTTTTTGCTGCATCCAACCGAAACAACCGTGTGCTAGGCAACTTACAGAGATTGCTTGGCACCGGTCGTTTAGCAGGTACAGGCTATGTTTCCATCTTGCCGGTGGATCAAGGGATTGAACATTCTGCAGGTGCTTCATTTGCTAAAAATCCAGCTTACTTCAATCCGGAAAACATTGTGAAATTGGCTTTGGAAGGCGGATGCAATGGCGTTGCATCCACTCTTGGTGTTTTAGCATTGACATCTCGCAAGTACGCACACAAGATTCCTTTTATTGTAAAGATTAATCACAATGAACTGCTCACATACCCAAACAAGTTCGATCAGGTCATGTTTGCCAGTGTTCAGCAAGCTTACGATATGGGGGCAGCTGGAATTGGAGCTACCATCTACTTCGGTTCTGATGAATCCACTCGCCAATTGCAAGAAGTCAGTGAGGCATTTGCACGAGCCCACGAGCTTGGAATGTTTACGATTTTATGGTGTTACTTGCGTAATCCGCAGTTTAAGCAAGGCAAAACAGACTATCATTTGGCTGCAGACTTGACAGGTCAAGCCAATCATCTCGGTGTAACCATTGAAGCTGATATTATCAAACAAAAACTTCCCGAAACCAATGGAGGATTTAAAGCTCTTAATATGGAAGGAAGTTCTTACGGAAAAACCGACGAACGCATCTACACGGAATTGACCAGCCCCCATCCCATCGACTTGACGCGCTATCAAGTAGCCAATTGTTATATGGGAAGAATTGGTCTTATTAACTCTGGCGGCGCCAGCGGCGAGAATGATTTTGCTGAAGCCGTCCGTACTGCGGTTATCAACAAACGAGCTGGTGGTATGGGACTAATATCTGGTCGCAAAGCGTTCCAACGCCCCATGCAGGAAGGTGCTGCGCTTTTGCATGCGATTCAGGATGTCTACCTCTGCAAAGAGGTTACACTCGCCTAAAATGGTACAATGGGTCAATCCTGTTGTACATGCATAGATTCGCCCAACGCCAAAGCATACTGTGAAAAGGACAGTTGCAGTTCCAATGCATGAGGAGGCGTTCCAGATGGGCGGAGAGCATAACCAGTTTGAACCCGGATGGGAAGTACCCAATGACGGCGTATATCGAGAAATTGGCGAACACCCAGACAGTGAAGGAATCCTGCATGCGCGTGAACTCCACCTGCATAAAGGCGATCGGTTTCCACGCACAACCAATGGTAACCGAAAGTGGACACGCGTCAAAAATGGTGACGTGAAACATCGCAACTGAATTCAGTATCTTGGTGCATTGACACACTCTGAAATCTTTATCTATCCGGCACTGACTGGCACTGGCGTTGGCTGATGGCCAGCGCCAAGCTGCCAAAAGATATTGAAATCAGCAAGGGTTCAAGCTGTGACCCAAAAGGTTGACAGTGTATGGAAGGGGTATGAATATGTCTCAAAACCTATCGAGATCGCAAATCATCATGGAACAGACAGAACGGCTTGGCGCACATAATTATCATCCATTGCCCATCGTCGTGAGCAAAGCGGAAAGAATTTGGGTGGAGGATCCCGAAGGCAATCGCTATATGGACATGCTAAGCGCTTATTCCGCGCTTAATCCAGGGCATAGACATCCTCGCATCATCGCTGCTCTCAAAGAGCAGGCCGATCGCGTTACACTCACGTCACGCGCGTTTCATAGTGATAATTTGGGACTCTTTTATGAAAAACTTTGCCGGCTGACGAAGATGGACAAAGTACTCCCTATGAATACAGGTGCTGAAGCAGTAGAAACAGCTATCAAAGCGGCTAGGCGCTGGGCTTATGAGGTAAAAGGGGTAGCTGACTATCAAGCGGAAATTATTGTCTGTCAAGGTAATTTTCACGGTCGCACCGTTACCGCAATCTCGATGTCTTCAGAAAAAGAATATCAGCGTCAGTTTGGACCCCTCACACCAGGATTTAAAGTGATTCCTTACGGTGACATTCAAGCTTTACAAAACGCGATTACAGAAAATACGGCCGCTTTCTTAATAGAGCCTATTCAAGGAGAAGCTGGTATTATCCTGCCACCGGAGGGATATCTGAAACAAG
This sequence comes from Alicyclobacillus tolerans, assembly GCF_900142255.1. Taxonomy (GTDB): domain Bacteria; phylum Bacillota; class Bacilli; order Alicyclobacillales; family Alicyclobacillaceae; genus Alicyclobacillus_I; species Alicyclobacillus_I tolerans. The sequence goes on from NZ_FRAF01000022.1 coordinate 5,452, forward strand.
CTCTGGAACTTTGCCAAGCCAATCGTGTCCTGTTTATTGCTGATGAAATTCAAACAGGATTTGGACGAACAGGTAAAATGTTTGCTTGTGACTGGGAAAATGTAAAACCTGATATGTACATTCTTGGTAAAGCGTTGGGCGGTGGAGTTTTTCCTATCTCCGCTGTAGCTGCAAAGAAAGAAATTCTGGATGTCTTCAATCCGGGTTCACACGGTTCGACATTTGGCGGAAATCCGCTTGCTTGCGCTGTCGCCATTGCAGCCATAGATGTCACTTTAGAAGAGAATTTGGCTGAACGCTCACTGGAGCTGGGCAAATATTTTTTGCATAACCTGCAACAAATCCAAAATCGACACATTGTTCAAGTGAGAGGACGGGGTTTGTTTATTGGGCTTGAACTGAATACATCTGCCCGCCCCTACTGCGAAGCACTGATGCAACGTGGGCTTCTCTGCAAAGAGACACACGAAAATGTCATTCGCTTTGCGCCGCCATTGATTATTGAAAAACCGGAATTGGATGATGCACTTACACGTATTCGTGCGGTGTTGCAACAATGAACGTCTGGTTGCCTGGCTGTATCGCTTTCATTCTCTCGTTTATCTGCACTCCTGCTGCTCGCAAATTAGCAATGCGATGGAAATTTGTTGATTTGCCCAACGATCGAAAAATTCATCAGCAACCTCTCCCGTTACTTGGCGGTGCAGCTATTTTCATGGGTATCTTGGCAGCAGGTATTCTTTATTTTATAAAGTTAAAATCTTTGGCTTCCCCTTATTTCGGTGTTATGGTCGGCGCGTTTTTATTGTTTTTGATTGGCGTCATAGACGATTTTTATAAAACTCGCGGAAAAGATTTTTCCGTAGCTGTTCGATTTATGATTCAAATTATTGCCGCCTTGATGGTACCTGCATTCGGTGGAGTTATCCGTGTGGTCAGTTCACCTTTTGATTCACCCGGCTTTATTGTAATGCCGCATCTTCTGGCTCAAATCATTACTGTTGTCTGGATTGTAGGCGTGATTAATGTCTTTAATTTTCTGGACGGTGTAGATGGGCTGGCAGCTGGCATTGCTGCAATTTCAGGCATCACTTTATTTTTTGTAGCTCTGCTTAAAACTGATCACGCATCAGCTATATTCGCCTTAGCTGTCGTAGGTGCAGCGCTTGGATTTTTGCGCCACAACTTCCACCCTGCCAAGATTATTATGGGAGATGCTGGAAGTACTGTTTTAGGTTATACACTTGGTAGTATTGCTGCTATTGGTTCCTTCAAATCCGCTACAATCGTATCCATTGTCGTCCCTGTTTTAGCTTTGGGTGTACCCATTTTTGATGCCTTACGTGTAGTGCTGATTCGCGCATGGCGCGGTCAACCCGTGTACAAGCCTGATAAATCGCACGTCCATCACAGTCTATTGCGGGCTGGTTTTTCACAACGCCAAACGGTTGCCTTGATTTATCTCCTGAGTGCGTGTTTCTCGCTAGCCTCCATGATAGTTCTCTTGCTATCGGCCCGTTGAAACGGGCCATTCTTGCGCACGTTTGTCTTGATAAAACAATGAATCACTTAACTTGACGGTAACTGCTAACTTTACATGCAGTTGGCTAAAAAGGAGATTGACTATGTTTCAATTCATCGCGACAGCAGCTTTCGGATTGGAATCCGTGGTTGCTCGCGAACTTCACAATCTTGGCTTTGAAAACACACAAACGATGAATGGGTATGTGGAATTTACAGGACCAGTTGCTGCACTTGTCTACGCAAATCTTTGGTTAAGAACAGCGGACAGAGTTTATATTAAACTTGCTGAGTTTGAAGCACGCACTTTTGAACAACTTTTCACTGGAACAAAGGAAATTCGTCTCAAAGATTGGTTAACGTCTGATGCACGCTTTCCTGTTACAGGACGTTCAGTACAGTCTCAGTTACACAGCGTACCTGCATGTCAGAGTATTGTTAAAAAAGCACTGGTAGAAACCATGCGTGAACAATTCGGAGTTTATGAATTACCTGAAAATGGCCCACTGTTTGCTTTCACTTTTGTACTGCACAAAAATCAATGTCAAATTTGGCTAGACAGCAGCGGTATTGGTCTGCATAAACGCGGTTATCGTAAACTCACGGCCACGGCCCCTCTTCGCGAAACTTTAGCAGCGGGATTAGTTTTGCTGAGTCGATGGCAAGGACATCGCCCTTTGCTCGATCCGCTATGTGGTTCTGGAACCATTGCCATTGAAGCAGCCATGATTGGGCGAAATCAAGCGCCAGGTTTGCGTCGTAGCTTTGCCAGTGAAGAATGGCCGGCTCTCACTCCACAAATTTGGCAAATGGCCCGAGAAGAGGCGCGCGAATCCCGTCGTCAAAATGTGGAATTGAATATCACAGCCAGTGATTACAATGCCGATGTCCTTTCTTATGCGGAATATCATGCGCGTCAAGCTGGAGTAGGAGAAGATGTAAAAATTTATAAAAAAAACATTACCGATGTTCATACAAATGGCGAGTTTGGCTGCATTATTACCAATCCTCCCTATGGCGAACGCATGGGAGAACGGGCAGAACTCCCGAACATCTATCGAGAACTTTCGCGCATGAAGCAAGAAAATCCAAATTGGTCTGTTTTTGTCATTACCAGCGATCGCAGTTATGAACAATACTTTCAAGCACCTATCCATAAGCGTCGCAAACTCTATAATGGACGTTTAGAAACCCAGTTTTACCAGAACATTGGACCTCTACCGCCTCGTCCAGATGATATCTGGCTACAGACAGGACCGAATGTTCTGTGATTTTTTCCTGTGATATCCCTATCGAAAAAAAGGATATCGATTTTACAAGGAACCTTTCGTCTGCGAAAATATTCTAGAACTCATAGTAGCAAAGGAGTGCTCAACATGGCAGAAAACAATCTGTTCCAAGCCCGCCAAAACCTCCAGGTTGGCAATAAGAATTATATTTATTATTCCTTGCCGGCACTGGAACAGGCTGGAGTTGGCTCCGTCTCGCGTCTTCCTTTTTCCATTAAAATTCTACTGGAAGCTGTTTTGCGACAGGCGGACGGACGAGTAATTACTGAGCAACATGTTCGGGATTTAGCCAATTGGAATGCACCGAAACCACAAAACGCTGATGTGCCTTTTAAGCCTGCACGTATCCTCCTGCAGGATTTTACAGGAGTGCCTGCGGTGGTCGATCTAGCTGCCCTGCGTGCTGCTATGCATACTCTGGGTGGTGATCCTAAACGCATTAATCCCCTCATTCCAGTGGATTTAGTTATTGACCACTCCGTACAAGTAGATGCTTTCGGCTCTGCTGAAGCATTGCAATTTAACATCAACAAAGAATTTGAACGCAATGAAGAACGCTACAAATTTTTGCGTTGGGCACAAACCGCCTTTGACAATTTCCGCGTAGTGCCGCCTGGAACCGGTATTGTTCACCAGGTCAACCTCGAATATTTAGCGAAAGTTGTCCAACAAAAGCAAGAGGGTAACGAAATAGTTGTCTTCCCTGACTCACTCGTAGGCACTGACTCCCATACAACCATGATTAACGGCATTGGTGTTTTGGGCTGGGGGGTTGGTGGAATTGAAGCCGAAGCTTGTATGCTAGGTCAACCTCTCTATCAACTGTTACCTGAAGTTATTGGATTCAAACTAACCGGCCAGTTACCAGAAGGCGCTACAGCTACAGATTTAGCCTTGACCGTCACCCACATGTTGCGTAAAAAAGGCGTAGTAGGAAAATTTGTAGAGTTTTATGGTTCTGGACTTTCCAATATTTCATTGGCCGATCGCGCTACTGTGGCCAACATGGCACCCGAATATGGAGCAACCATGGGCTTTTTCCCAGTAGACAGTGAGACGCTCAACTATCTGCGCAATACTGGTCGTGAAGAAGAACTTGTACAGCTTGTGGAAACTTACTGCAAAGCGCAAGGCTTATTCCGGACTGACAGTATGGCTGATCCAGTATTTACAGACACATTGGAACTCGACTTGGCTACGGTTCAACCCACCATGGCTGGTCCAAAACGTCCACAAGACAGTATCAAACTTAGCGATATGAAATCGACCTTTGAAAATGGCATGCAAACTCCGGTCGATAAAGGCGGATTTGGTCTTGATGAAGCTGGCCGCAAGAAAGAAGTGGCTATTCATCATCCAGACGGATCGACCTCCACCATGAAACCAGGTGCTGTGGCCATTGCAGCCATTACCAGTTGTACCAACACTTCTAACCCATATGTCATGATGGGTGCTGGTCTGTTGGCTAAAAAAGCTGTAGAAAAAGGTCTCACCCCTCCGAAATATGTGAAAACCAGCCTGGCACCCGGCTCCAGAGTAGTCACAGATTACCTGGAAAAAGCAGGGTTGCTCGACTCGTTGGCTCAAATTGGATTCGATGTGGTTGGTTATGGATGCACCACTTGTATCGGAAATAGTGGACCTTTGCCGGAAGAGATTGCAGGGCCAATCCGTGAGAATGATTTACTCGTAGCGGCTGTACTTTCTGGCAACCGCAACTTTGAAGGCCGCATCCACTCTTTAGTGCGAGCTAACTATCTGGCTTCACCGCCGCTTGTAGTAGCTTATGCTCTCGCTGGCAGTGTCGATATTGATTTGACAAGCGAACCACTTGGCACAGGCAAAGACGGTCAACCGGTGTATTTGAAAGATATCTGGCCAAGCAGCAAAGAAGTGGCTGATGCGGTCAACTTGGCAATGGACGCCAAGCTATTCCAAAGCCGCTATTCGGAAGTTTTCCAAGGCAACGAGCGTTGGAACGCACTCGACGTCCCACAGGGAGAGCTCTACGCTTGGGATGAACAATCAACTTATATCCAACATCCTCCCTTCTTTGTCGGTCTTAGTAAGGAACTGCCTCCTGCTGAAAACATTAAAGAGGCTCGTGTACTCGCTTACCTTGGCGACTCTGTCACTACCGACCATATTTCGCCAGCCGGCAATATTGCTGTCAATAGCCCAGCCGGAAAATATTTGGTAGATCACAAAGTAGAGCCTTACGATTTTAACTCTTACGGATCACGGCGCGGCAATCATGAGGTAATGATGAGAGGAACGTTTGCGAATATTCGTATTCGCAATAAGATTGCCCCAGGCACTGAAGGTGGCTATACCACCTATTTCCCGAATGGCGAAGTCATGCCCATTTACGATGCAGCTATGAAATATCAGGAAAACCATTTGCCGCTGATTATTCTTGCTGGTAAAGAATACGGTACTGGTTCTTCCCGTGACTGGGCTGCTAAAGGAACATACTTATTGGGTGTGAAAGCAGTCATTGCGGAGAGTTTTGAACGCATCCACCGCAGTAACCTGGTAGGTATGGGTGTATTGCCATTACAGTTTAAAAATGGTGAGAGCGCTGAAACTCATGGCCTGACAGGCCGCGAAACCTTTACGATTGAAGGCTTAGATGGTGAGTTAACTCCTCGCCAAGAACTCAAAGTGGTTGCCCACAAAGAAGACGGTTCAAGCGTATCATTCCCTGTTACACTGCGCCTTGACAGTCATGTGGAAATTGAGTACTACCGCAATGGCGGTATTCTCCAGACTGTATTACGCAACTTTATGGAAGCGTAACGACCTACACCTCTATAAGTTTGAGCAGACATGAAATAAGCCTCCCTATCCACACCAACGTGGAGAAGGAGGCTTATTTTTAAGTATTTTTATGGTGGATTTTTGCTGGAGAATACTCTGCAAGTCCGAATTGACCTTCATTCGTACGAATAAGAAAAAACTCGTGTTGCTTATCAGCAACGTACACTGCTCCGCCTGGCCAGTATACCGACCATGTGCCATTCGGTTGAATGGTGCCACTAGCAATTTTCTGGACACTTCCCGTACTGGCAAGTGCAAAGTGTCCATCTTGTAATGAAATGTCACGGGCTGGTACGTGAAAGACTTCTACCTGATGACCATACCAAGCATCATCAGACCAGATATGCAACTCTTTCCCAACTATGGCCACATGAGTTGGCGGTGGATTCTGAATTCGCTTAGGCATGTTTAAGGTCATAGGTTTACCGGCTACACTAGTAGGAAGAATATCGGCAACTTCGTTATTGCTCAATTTGATGTTTTGTTCAGGATGGTATTCGCCACAGCCTGGCAGCAGAAAGGTTGCCAAAAAAACGGCTGCTGCACTCCAAGCATGTCTTCTCATTTTCCATCACTTCCATACACATAGTTGTTGGGGGATTCATTTTACTTTGCCCCAATCGACACAAAATCATCAATTTGGGAAGAGGAATTATCTTTCAAGCACTTTTCGAAGTTTCCGTAGTACAGTAAAATAAAAATCAATCAACTAGAATGAGGGAGGTGCACCAGCATGCTTGGCAAAGCCATTTTAATGTCTGCAGTTGTAGCTGTACCTGCTACAATTGCACTCCAGATGCATGCGTCTTCCAATTCTCAAAGTATAAAACATGCTCCCCTATACGCAACGGATGAAATCGGCAGCAAAAACTGGGCTGGTTATGTCGATATCGCCAAGCCTGGTCAAACCTTTCATTCTGTGACCGGCACTTGGCAGGTCCCAGCCATTGAAGGTGAAGATCAGTCTGCAGCAGCTCAGTGGATTGGGCTCGGTGGCGTGCAATCAAAAGATTTATTGCAAATGGGTACTGTGGAAACCATGGATAATGGACAGGCGGAAAATGTGCTTTTTTGGGAGAAATTACCGAATGCAGCGAATGATTGGTTGACTCTTCCGGCTGGAGCAACTGTTTCTGCTTCCATTGCGTCTGTATCGGCTAATTCAAACACGTTCCTGTTAAAAGCTGTGGTATCTGATAATGGACAAACCCAAACATATACAAAGGAAGTAGAAGTATCTCCCGCCTATCAGGAAGCGATGGGTACAAGCGCGGACTGGATAAGCGAAGATCCTTCCGATGTCTCGTTGAATCTCATTCCGTTAGCACAAATGGGTACGATTCGATATACAAATGCAACCGCCAATGGGTTACCTATTCTTCAATCTGATGCATCCACTGAGCCTATGGCTTTAGTTGGCACTGACGGTCAAACGGTTTTGGTTCAGCCTTCACAGCTCTACCAAGGAGATACCAGTTTTTACACTTCAGATACAGGCAACTCTGGAGCCACTACAGTGCCACAAATTACAGTCGTTCAACAAGTTCCAACAGGTCCTTTCCCATCTTCTGATAGTTCAGAAGCGTGGCAGCAATGGCAACAGATGCAAAACCAATTGCAACAACAGTTACAACAAGCTTTTGGAAATCCAAACGGAAGCTGGAGTTCTTTGCTTCCCTCTAACGGATCAAGCTGGATACAACTTCAACAGCAATGGGTCGCACAGTTGCAACAGGCAGAGCAACAGTTGCAATCATTACTGTCCAATAACAACTGGGGTGCCTTTGGTAATTTAACGAATGCTGGAACTCACTCCAACTACTCGAGTTGGAATCCTCTACAGCTGTTGAGTCAACATGTGCATACTCATGTTGTCCATAATCAACAAGGGAACTGGCAATGGACCATCCAGTGGACCGCTTGGTAATCTAAAATCTCATTTAATAAACAGGACAAATCGATTTCACATCGGATTTTGAAGGCTAGGGCAACCTAGCCTTTTCTATTGAGTTTCTTTTCACACTGGATGGAACAGAGATCTCTTAAAAAATTTCCAGCCATCAATAGATCCACGGCAGCAAACGCCATGTGCGCTGCCTGTATGGTCCATAAGCTTCACCGATATGAGCAAACAAGATGGATTCCTCCACTTTCATCCGGCGAAGTCATCCTATCAAGGGAATAACAGCCCAGACGAACATTACAAGACCAAGATATGCCGTCCATATAGGTAAACCAAAAACTTCTAGTTGTCTGCTTGTTCATACCGACCATACATTATCTACTATGACCGTCGCAATCATGGTCACCCACAAGAAAAAACCTGCCTCCGTTTTAACAATGAGGCAGGGGCAGGGGTTAATATATCAATTTATAGCGCAGCTTGCAAAATTCTCAATACATCATTTTTGTTCAATTTGCGATACTTCCCTATTTCTCCAAAACGCACACTCTGTTCGGCCATACGCTCCAGATTTTCTGAGCCGATTTGATAATCAGCCAATCTCTGTGGCACTTCAATCGAACGGTAAAATTCTCGAACCTTTTCAATCCCTTCAGCAGCCAATTGAGATGTACTTTTGCCCGCTGGATTGATTCCGAACACATGGACAGCGAGATCAGCAAAACGCTCTGGTTTTTCCTGAGAAACAAAGTCCATCCAGTGTGGAAATAATATAGCAAGACCGCCACCATGAGGAATATCGTAAATGGCACTGATTTCATGTTCCATTGCGTGATTAGCCCAATCTCCTTCAATCCCCATGCTAATCATGCCGTTTAGTGCCATGGTCGAGCAGTACATTATCGTCTCTCTGGCTTCATAGTTAGTTGGTTCGTCAATGACTTTACGAGCATTTTCAATAATGGTTTTTATTACAGACTCTATAAGGCGCCTTTGCAATGGCGCATTTTCCGTGGGATGAAAATAGTGTTCATAACAATGCGCAAGCATGTCACAGATACCATAAATTGTCTGATCACGAGGTACTGTAAATGTATTTTCTGCATCACAGAATGAAAATTTCGGGAATGTATAAGGAGAACCGCCGCCGAGTTTTTCTTTGGTTTCCCAATTTGTAATAACTCCACCAGAATTCATTTCCGATCCGGTGGCTGCTAAAGTAAGAATGGTTCCAATCGGTAAGGCATCTTTAGCAACTGCCTTGCGTTGATAGATGTCATACACTTCACCATCAAACTTGACTCCCATAGCAATCGCTTTAGCGCAGTCTAAAACTGAACCCCCACCTACTGCAAGAATAAGGTGTACGCCCTCCGTTTTGCAGAGATCGATGCCTTTATGAACTGTTGTCAAACGGGGATTAGGTTCGACACCAGCGAGTTCAACCCACTCAATGCTACCTTCTCTAAGCAGGTGGATAACTTTGTCGTACAGTCCAAAACGCTTGATACTTCCACCGCCGTATAGCAACAACACTTTGTTTCCATATTTACGAATTTCCTCAACAAGATGCTGTTCCAATTGACCTTTCCCATAGTAAAGTGCTGTTGGATTTTGAAAACGAAACGGGTTCATAAAATCTCCTCCTGATTTTGCAAATGGCAAAATGGTTACCTTTTGCAAGCTAATAATTAGTTTATCATGTTTTGGTCTCCAGACCAAAACATGATTAAAGGCGGCAAATAGCTGCTTTCTTCTGTCTGTCTAAAGTTGTCCTTCACTTCATATACATGAAGATAGTCGTCTGCAAGTTTTGCATCCACTGTGAACTGGTCTCAACTCAAGCAAATTGAATGGAGTTCCAGATCCAATTAAGCGTGGCTTTCAGGCCCGTGAATCCGAGGCTTACAGGCCTGAGAAAGCGAGGATACCGCGTGTCAGGAGTGATGTTTGCAGTTTTGTCAACACTCTGCTATTCGTTATCCTATGTCGTTCTGCGCCGCGGTCAGTCAGAAGCTGCCATCACTGACGCCGGTCTATTACCTGTGCTCATCGTGAGTACTCTCCTTCTGGACGGTTTTTGGCTGATTAACTATTTGACGCATCAGCAAATGCTCTTATCCGTTTTACATGCGCCTCTATCTTCCTTTCTATATTCCTTGCTCTCTGGAATCTTAGGTACATTTTTAGGAAGATATTTTCTCTATCGAGCAATTGCTGCGGTCGGTGCAACGCGAGGAATAATTGTCAAATCACTCTCTCCCATCTTCACAATGGCGATTGCCTTTCTTTGGCTGAGAGAGCAACCTGATATCGGTCAACTTGTCGGGATCGGCCTTATCGGTTTAAGCATTGGACTGCTTTTCCACGAACAAAAAATAAAGCCTTTACGCGGAATAACCTGGTCTTTTTTTACATCCGGAATGAGCCTTGCTTTCTTTGCAGCAACATTTCAAGGAATTGGCCACAGTGCACGCAAACTAGCTGTACTCCATAACTTCCCCAGTCTAACCGCAGCCGCGATGGACTGTACAGTAGCCACAATCGTCTATTTTTTGGTCAGATTGATCTACCCACCCTTGCAAAACCATTGGTCGTCCTATCCTTGGCGACAAACAGGCGCTTACTTTGCGACGGCAGGTTTTCTTTCTGCTGTTGGCATCTTATTTTTCTTTGCTGCAAGCCAAAATATTCCGATTTCTACTGTGGCGGCTATCAGTGGAGCGGAACCCTTGTTGGTGACTTTATTCTCCATTCTTTTCTTATCACAATTGGAATCCTTCTCCGCCTACTCAGTATTTGCAGCTTGTCTGGGTACATTAGGCATTTTAACCATTGCCATAGGACCGCACCTCTTCCCGTGATACAATAATGGTTGGATAAGAACAAGGTGGAGTGAAAATGTTTGCTAACAAAAAATGAACATGCTGATGTGATTATTATAGGCGGAGGTCCTGCAGGCTTAATGGCTGCCGTAGCGGCTGCTGAAAAAGGTGCGCGAACCCTATTGCTTGAGAAGGGAGAAAAATTAGGACGCAAACTAGCTATTTCAGGCGGCGGTCGATGCAATGTAACAAACGCCAAGCCCTTACCGGAGCTAATGGAGAATATCCCTGGAAATGCCAAATTTCTTTATTCCACTTTGCATCGTTTCAATAATCAACATATCATGCAATTTTTCCAAAATCTCGGAATTGAGCTGAAAGAAGAAGATCGAGGAAGAGTTTTTCCAGTGAGTAATAGTGCATTGACCGTTGTTGCCGCTCTGGTCAACGAAGTACGCAGGCTAGATGTGGACATTCGCTTACGTACACCCGTGAAACAACTCTATCTGAGAGAAGGCAAAATTTGCGGCGTAATACTGCAAAGCGGAGAAACTTTACGATCACCAGCCGTAGTCATTGCCACTGGAGGATGCAGTGTACCTGCCACAGGCAGCACAGGAGACGCGTATCCGTGGGCAATCGAGGCTGGACACACCATTGTTGCGCCTTTTCCTACCGAAGTACCGCTGGTCTCTAACGCTCCTTGTATTCAAAATCGCAGTTTACAAGGTCTCTCTTTACAAAATGTAGAATTGACTCTTCTCCATAAACGCGGAAAAATTTTGACGGTACAGAACGGAGACATGATTTTTACGCATTTCGGCGTCAGTGGTCCTGCCGCTTTACGATGCAGTCACTATGTATCCGTCACCAAACGAAAAGAACCTGCAGATTCATTGATCCTTGCTATTAATCTGGCTCCTGTGTTCAGCAAGGAAGAAGGGCTGGCTAACTGGGTGCAGCGTCGACAGCGTTCGCCTCGCAGGCATTTGCATCATGTATTGACGGAAATGATGCCTGAAAGACTGGCCACTGCTGTTTTAGAGCGTGCCAAAGTGCAAGGTAATCGGCCCATGGCCGAGATTTCCAATGGTGAATTGGAAAAAATCGAGGAAATCATTCATTGTTTTACTCTCCCCATTCAAGGTACGTTGTCTCTTAGCAAAGCCACAGTAACTGGAGGAGGGGTCTCTGTCAAAGAGATTGACCCCAAAACTATGGCTTCCAAACTCTGCAACGGTCTCTATTTTGCTGGAGAAGTGATGGACGTACACGCCCACACAGGCGGATACAATATTACAGTCGCCTTTTCTACTGGTTGGACAGCTGGAGAGAGTGCCGCATACTACGCAACAGCAACATAATGTAAACGTAAGCTACAAAGAAAAAGGCAGCTGACAGCCAAAGAAGCGGTTGCAGCATGCGCTGCGACAATAGGCTGCCTCCCCACCAACTTCCAACAGCACTGCCAAGATTAGCACCGGCCACACGAACTCCAAACATTTGCGCATACTCGGTTTCTGCTAAAAAACGGAGAAAGGACGCATCTACAATTGGTTGCGGAATGGAACTAGCCGCCGTACGAACAAGATAAAGTCCAGAAAAGGACCAAAATCCCGATACCCACGCAGAAGCTGCAGTGGTCCCCGCTGAAAGAGCAAAAGCCATGGATAGAGTAGGAAATTCACGAACTCGACGAATTAACGGCCCTACTGTTGCAGAACCTATAGATACCATAAACATAGCCAGTGCAGAAACAATCGATATGGCTTCTGGGGAGCCACCAAAATTCTGATGTAAAACAAGCGTCATAAATTGAGACAGTAAACCAGGTGCTAGGCCAAACAGAAAGGAGAATCCACTCATCCAAATGATTCTCCGCGAAGGTTTGCGAAAAGCGCGATGAGCCTTTGCATCAGGAGCTCTCACGAACAATCGAATGACTGGAGCTATGAGCGCAATCGCTGTACCGAGTAAAAGAACATGACGAAATCCTAAAATTGGCGAAAGAAAACCAGCAAGTACGTTACCTGCGCCCATGCAAAACATGTACATGGCAACAAACCGACTGAAGATATGTGCCTTCTCTGATGAAACCGTCAGAGAAGAGAGAACTACATTCTCTGTCGAGACCAAAAGTGAGCCACCAATTCCCGCCAAAGCTGTGCAGACAGCATACACCCATTGTAAATTACCAACGCCAATGCCCAAATATCCGAGAACAATAATCAGTGTTGCTAATTTCCAAACTTTCGAAGCTCCAAGCCTGTCAGCAACACCACCCAAGAGTAAAGCAACAAAAGCTCCACAAAGCGCATTAATCGAAAACAACACGCCAATACGAGCGTCTGTCAAACCTTGATGTGCATAAAAAAAAGGTAGCGCATATTGTGCCATGCCAATACCTAGACTCAACAAAGTCTCACTGCCTAGATAGAGCATCAATGGACGGGAAATCATAGTTTCTTTCTGTCCTCCTGTCCATCTTCATTATGAAAGTAGTATTGCCAGAATGAGATGGGACGGCAAGATCCATCCGCGCTAAAGTGGCGCGAAAATGGACTGCCAAGCCGTCTGCTGTCTAACTTAGTCGTTTAGGTTATGCTGTACTGACGAACCGTAGGAACCACCCAATTTTCGACTGTACTTTCCGTATTTAGGATTCCCGTGTGGTCGATGTTCTCCGCGATGTTCACCGCGCGCCATAGCTGTGCTGGCTTCTGGAGAGAGAACAGGACCTACTGCTTCATCTCCACGTCCTATGGATTTGCGTCGAGTCGTCATTGTACAGGCCTCCTTGACTAAAAATCGACAAGCAGTCTCATTGTGTGCAAAACAATGGAGAATCATGATAATTTCTTTATAAAGGAGCACGATAACTGATGAAAAATGACAGCATCAGGATTCATTGGCTACTAGGTTCTAGTTCACAACGCCGCCAAGCCATATTGGATATGCTCGGACAAACATATCACATACGTCCTAGCCATTTAGACGAATCTTTCGCAAAAGATTACCCACCAGAAAAACAAGTCAAACTGCTTGCAGAAGCTAAAGCTCACGCCGTATATCAACAACTGCAGGAAGAACACTTTCTCATCCCAACACCCAATCATCAGCCCTGGTGGATAGTAACTGCAGACACTTTGGTCGATCTCGATGGAACGGCTATCGGCAAGCCCAGCGATGCCAACGAAGCTCTGGCGACACTGATGGCTCTCAGCGGACGAAGCCATCTAGTCTGGACATGTATTGCTATTTACGATCTGAAAAACCACCTACTCGTCAGTGAGACAGACTGCGCTAAAGTAACTTTCGCAAACATTCAGCGAGAAGATTTTGTCCGTTATATTGCTACAGGTGAACCTCTCGACAAAGCGGGCGCCTATGCTGCTCAAGGCATGGGTGCACAGTTTATTGAAAAAGTGGAAGGTGATTTTTTTACCGTAATGGGTCTATCACCAAGAGTTTTGTGGTCTTTGGCTAAACGTATAGGATATCAAGAACCTTTATTTTCAACTTTCAAATCGTAGCCAGCCAAACAGCACAAACGCGTCAAGATGAAGTTATTTGAGCAGCTTCCGTCAAGGCGTTTTCTAAGTCCATCTGCAAATCCACCGCATTTTCCAGGCCTACGGAGAGACGAAGTAAGCGCTGGGTAACCCCACAAGCTTCGCGTATCTTTTCAGGAATATCCGCGTGAGTTTGCACAGCAGGATAAGTGATAAGGGTTTCCGTACCGCCAAGACTCTCAGCAAACGTAATCAATCGCACCTGTTTTAAAATAACAGGCACCATCGATTCATGTATGACTTCAAAGGAGAGCATGCCGCCAAAATCGCTTGATTGCTTTTTCTGTACAGCGTATCCAGGATGAAGTTCTAAGCCTGGATAATATACACGCGCTATCAACGGATGTCCCGACAGATACTGAGCAAGAACAGAGGCTGTTTTAGAATGACGCTCCATACGGAGAGCTAAAGTTTTCATACCGCGCAAAAGTAACCAAGAATCGTCAGGGCCGAGCGTGGATCCGATAGAATTTTGTATGAAATAAAGATCATTACCTAATTCTTCCGTTTTCGTCACAACAAGTCCTGCCAGTACATCGTTATGTCCTCCGAGAAATTTAGTGGCGGAGTGTACAACAATATCTGCACCATATTGCATTGGCCGTTGCAAATAGGGCGTCATAAAGGTGTTGTCCACAATATAAAGAAGCTGATGAGTTTTACAAAGGTCACCCAAGGCTTGTAAATCAGCGACTTTTAAAGTGGGATTGGTAGGCGTCTCAACAAAAAGACCGCGTGTCTGCGATTGTATAGCAGTTTGCACTTCTTCCAAGTTACTCGTATCTACGTAACTTGCCTCTATCCCTACTTTACGTAAAAACTTTTCTACCAGCCGATATGTGCCTCCATACAAATCATTCGAAAAAATCAAATGGTCACCTGGCGAAAACAACTGCATGACAGCATGAACAGCAGCCATCCCAGAACTAAACGCAAACCCTCTCGCTCCACCTTCCAAATCCGCAATAGCGCGTTCTAAAATAGTGCGTGTAGGGTTGCCTGTTCGTGTATAATCAAAGCCGGTACTTTGCCCGAGCGCTGGATGCGCATATGTAGTTGCTCGATAAACAGGTGCCGAAACACTTCCTGTAACAGGATCCTGACGGTTCCCTAATTGTGCTAAAAGGGTGTCCAAATTCATGCCCGCTACTCCTTCTTTACCGCAACAGCATACGATTTCATCTGTTGCTTTTAATGAATTTCATTGAAATTGCAGGAACTATTTTTCTGCAACGCCCTGTTTGGCATCAGTTCGCTTGCTGAGGAGCGTAGTACAAATGCTTAAAAAATTTTCAAACCAGCGATTTCAGTATAGCGCACTTCTGGTTGTTGCAGTGATTGCGGTATCTTTCTCATCCATTTTTATAAAAATGTCAACCGCTCCTGCCAGTGTAATTGGATTTTATCGAATGCTTATAGCTTCACTTCTCATCATACCCTTCGCTTGGCGCGAAAGAACGCTATGGTCCAAATTATCTTGGGTCGATCTCGTTTCTATCGGATGTGCCGGTGTGTTTCTTGGCTTCCATTTTGTCTTTTGGATTCTTTCTTTAAAATATACTTCCGTTTCTTCATCCACGCTTATTGTAGCATTACAGCCCGTCCTCGTAGCATGTGGAGCCTTTTTTCTCTTCGGTGAACGATTAAATCGTTGGCAACAATGCGCTTGTTTCATTGCGCTATGCGGAACGTCACTTGTGGGTTACAATGATTTACAATTGAGCCAAAACGCCTTTTTGGGAGATATTTATGCATTTCTTGGCACAATATTTGCTGCTCTTTACATGCTCGCTGGCCAAAAGGCGCGAACAAATGTCAGCGTCTGGACCTATAATGTCAGCGTATTTTCTATAGCCACCCTGTTACTAGCCTTAGATACTTTGATTCACCGTTCTCCCTGGTTCAACTATTCATTCAATAATTGGATACTCTTTTTGTTACTCGCCCTTGTCTCCACTCTGCTCGGTCACGCTCTCTTTAATTTGGTTTTAAAGAAACTTCCGGCTTCAGCTGTTTCTATGACCATTTTGGGTGAACCCCTTGGGGCTATACTACTTGCTTGGCTGCTGTTAAATCAATGGATTCACTGGCAAGAAGCAATGGGCGGCATATTGTTGCTTACTGGAGTCTATCTATTCTTGCGGAAAACATCCTTATTGAAGGATACTCTCCCTTCAACCAACTCAGGAGACGGTGGATTGGATAACATTGCTAATCACCATATGGAGACAGACGGATAAATCTATATCATACGGCTCGACATCTCGACCTGATTCACGCAAAATTCGTACCACCGGCCGCAATAGATTTTGTGGATTGTTTCTTACCACCACTCCCTCAAAAATACCGTTTAAAACAACAGGTACACCAGGTGGATAGACATTGACATGTTTAACAAAAAGTCGAATAAATTCAGGATCAAAATCTACTCCAGAGCCCGCATAAAGCATCTCCACCGCTTCATGCGGCAAAAACGCCTTGCGATAAACACGATTTGAAGTCAGCGCGTCATAGACATCCGCCACTGCCATAATTCTTCCAAACTCGTGTATCTCCATTCCTTTCAAGCGGCGCGGATATCCTTTTCCGTTCATGCGTTCATGATGTTGAAGCGCACAATGAGCAGAAAGAGAGTGAATGGATGGCTGCTGAATCAGTAGATCATAGCCAATTTGACAATGTTGCTCTACCAGCGTGCGCTCTTCATCCGTCAATCTGCCGGGCTTGTCCAGAATACTTTTATCGATGGCTAATTTCCCAATGTCATGCAACATAGCACCCACGCCCAGTTCTTTGACTCGCGATTCACTGTATCCATTCCCTACTGCGATGGCTCCGGCATAGAGTGACACGTTCATGCAATGACTGTATAAAAAATTATCACTCGTATAAAGAGACGTCAGATGCGTCAAAACCACCTGATTTTTCAGAACGTGATCGAATAATAGTCCAAATAATTCTTGAAAAGTATCACCTAATCGAATATCACGTGTATAAGTTGGGTCTTCAAAAGATTTTTGAATTTTCTTGAAAGTACGCTCGATTTTGATTAAAACTTCAGCTTGCAATTCTTGAGACAAAGCGTCTGACACTTCAATATCTTCGGTTCTTGGATCTTCTATGAATACATAAGTATGCCCATAGTTCTCCAGCTTTCTGATGTAGGATGAAGTTAATTCGACATGCTTTTGAAGTAATATTTGACCGCTTTTACCGAATACAGGTTGAGCGAGCAATTCTCCGGGTACAAGTGATGAGACAGCTTTCATGCGCATGGCCGATATTCACCTCGATAGGCGCGATTAGGTGTTGAGATGTTGAAGAGCTAGGACAAACAACAATGCCCAACCTAAGAGAAAAAAGATGCCACCAACAGGTGTTACAGCTCCCCAACGTTTAACTCTTGTCCATGTTAAAAGATAAAGACTTCCTGAAAATAAAATGATACCCACCAAAAAACACACTTCTACCCAAAGTGTAAGAAGTTGTGGTTGCCAAAAGTGCAAAGAAGCAACTCCAATTATGGCAAGCGCATGATACATTTGATAAGTGACCCCAGTTTGAAATACCTGCAATTCGGACACATCACGCTTTTGCCTCAAACCATGCGCCGCAAATGCTCCCAATGCCACCGCCAAGAAAGCCATAATTGCACCTACAGCTAAAAAAAACAGTGGGAACACCTCTTTTCAATGATTCATGATGTCATTAGACTCTCTTACAAGCATCTGATCGATGGTTTTCTATGCAAAGATGAAAACTCCTGCCAAGCTGGGATTCAAGAATGAAAAGACTGCTTTACAATATCATTCTTCTCCTGAATATGGTAGGATGCCCTCAAAGATATAAAAGAGATGGGGTAAGCGATTTGATTGTTCACCTGATTCTGCCTACTGTGAGCTTTCTGGCAGGCATATATTTGCTTTTTACCATGGTTCGTCCCATCCCGCGCCATCCCCAGCCGCTTCCTGCTGTCATTGGCGCAAATGTAGCACCTATGCTGCGCAAAAAGTATCCGATGCGTATCTCTGTCATTATTCCAGCACGCAACGAAGAAGAAAATCTTCGAACCAACTTGCCGTTGTGGATGAGTGCTCATGAACTCGATCCAAATTTAATTGCAGAAATTATTGTGGTGGATGATTCATCTACAGATCGAACTGCTTTTATTGCAATGGCTGCTGGGGCAAAAGTTCATTCCTTGCGCCACTCACCGCGAGCCTGGTACGGTAAAACTTGGGCGCTTATTTCTGGCGCAACACGAGCTAAAGGAGATTGGTTGCTGTTTGCTGATGCTGATGTATATATTGAGCCGGGCCATTTGCTTCAATGGCTGCGCAATCTTCCACCTACGGCAGCTTATTATACCGTACAACCCTCCCATAAACATCAGGAGAGTTTTGAGCAATTGACCCTTCTTGCCAACGCTTCAACCGTCTTAATGATGAGTAAAGGAGCGTTGCCTCCTCGCCAAAGCGGTGGGTTTGGACCGTTTTCTTTAACGCCCAAAGAAGTTTACTTTCATGTGGGCAGTCATCTGCTCGTACGTTCAGAAATTTTGGAACAGTATCGATTTGCCCAAAAAATGAGCTTTTATGTCCCAGTTATCAATTTACTTGGAGGAAACACGATTTTTCAAAATATCCATAAAAACCTAAACGAATTATGGACAAGCTGGGTTAAAACCCTGGCTGCTTCTGCCTTAGCGGAAGGTAATCGATGGCGATCGTTTCTAATTGTCCTGTGGATTATGGGTCTACTCAGTTTTTGGCCCATTTGGTTAAATTCACAGCAACCCACAAAATCCCATTTTATTGCTTTTAGTATTGCCTACTTTGCAGAAGCGGCTCTTCTGCTTGCCCTATTACGCCGATCCGGTTCTTTTTCCGTAATCAGCGCTTCACTCTTTCCAATTTCATCATTACTGTTAGTCATCATGTTTCTACATTCAGTTTGGAAGATAATGATTGTCAAACAGGTGGAATGGAAAGGCAAAGTATGGAATATAAAGCGGCAAGAAAATATCAAAACATAAATCATACATTGACGTAATGTTATCTCCATACACGGCCTTCACCCAAGTAGGATGAAGGCCGTGTCATTGTCAATTCTTCAAAAGCCATACAGTCAATCGAGTTTGTCTAAAAACAACCGATTTATGCGTAAAGAGGTTTAGGAATAGGGGCGATACGGTTGACCCATCATAGACATGCCCATTTGTACCGCTTGACCAACACGATGACCAGCTTGTTCAGAGGTCATGTTGCCGATACCATGCTGTAAATCCTGCTGAATATGCTGTTGAACAACTTGGGGAGAGGTGCCATATTCAGATAGCATGGAATGACCGTGATTCATTTGAGGATAAGGGTGTTGAGGAGAATAATGACCTTGCGTGTAGAGGTTGGAACTCATGATAGGTCCCTGTTGACTCGACATTTGGCCTTGATAACCTACTGGAGCGGCTTGCATAACCTGATGCAGTGCAGGTTGAGAGTAACCTTGCTGATAGCCGCCAGCCATCATCATGGAACCATGTGACCCAGATTGTGCCATGGGCATTCTCTGTTGACCTAGGTCCTGTTGCATATGTTGTTGTACAACATGTGCAGGAGTACCATACTCAGAGAATGTGGAATGTCCATAATGTGCTCCACCTTGTTGGCCCATTCCATATCCCATGGAAGTTGGCATCGGCTGATGCCCTAAATCCTGTTGCATATGCTGTTGTACAACATGTGCAGGAGTACCATACTCAGAGAATGTGGAATGTCCATAATGTGCTCCACCTTGTTGGCCCATTCCATATCCCATGGAAGTTGGCATCGGCTGATGGTAACTTTGTGTTTGTTGACCATAATAGCCTAAATCTTGTTGAATATGGCGCTGCACAGTTTGAGACGGAGTAGCAAACTGACTGAGTGTTTGCCCCTGCATACCATATCCACCTTGTTGATACGATTGGTTCATAAAATCCTCTCCTTTGCGGGAATATGCGAACCAAACAAAGTATGTGTTGGCGCGCACATTCCTATGCAGAGGATTTTTTTATGCTATATTACATCTTTGGAGCTTCCTGTAAATCAATGGACCAATCATGAAAAGCGCTACCTTCAAGAAATTTTTCCGCATCCATAGCCGCTTTACAACCACTTCCGGCTGCAGTAATCGCTTGCCTGTAGTGAGGATCCATAACGTCTCCACAGGCAAAAACACCTTCCACACTGGTGAGACTGGTATTTCCCCGCGTCACGATATAGCCAATGTCATTGACTTCTAACTGATTTTGCAGAAAATCCGTATTCGGTTGATGCCCTATAGCTACAAATACTCCATCCGCTTCAATAAGACGCTCTTGACCAGATTCGTTATCCTGAACTTTGAGACCCTTCATTTTACCGTTCTCGCTCACAACTTCAATAGGAGTAACATTTAACACCCAGGCGATTTTTGGATTGTTTCTTGCTCTCTCCTGCATAATTTTTGAAGCTCGCAATTCATTGCGCCGATGGACAATCGTGACTTTTGAGGCGTGCCTTGTCAGATAAGTAGCCTCTTCCATTGCCGAATCGCCGCCACCTACCACAATAATTTCTTTATTGGCAAAAAAGCGGCCATCACAGGTAGCGCACGTGGAAACACCTCGACCAATCATATCTTGCTCGCCAGGAATATTCAGCATTTTAGCAGAAGCACCCGTAGCGAGGATAAGAGCATCCGCTGTGTGTGAACTGCCATCATCTACTTTGACAGTAAATGGACGCTTTGATAAATCCACTTCTACTGCTTTACCAAACTGAAAAGTCGCCCCCATGCGTTCTGCCTGTTTGCGCATATTTTCCATTAACACCGGGCCGTCAATACCATCAGCAAATCCTGGGAAATTTTCAACTTCCGTCGTCAACGTCAATTGACCACCGGGCTCATGACCTTCCAAAACAAACGGATGTAAATTTGCCCGTGCGGTATAAATAGCCGCTGTATACCCGGCTGGTCCAGTCCCCAAAATCATCACTTCGTGGTGAGTTGTCATAGTAACCATCCTTTCACATCCATTGACTACTTACAAATTGTAACGCAAGACTTACACTATCGCTAGAATTTCTTTATTTTTGACATTCGATCACGATAAACATTAGTTAGTGTACTTCCCTATTTAAATTTCTTTTATTAATTGCCTTTTCTTTTTCTATTTCCATATGATATGTTATCAGATGAAAGTGTTTTCTTTCATTATCCCTATTTATTTATCAAATATCACAATCAAAGGAGGTATTATCATGTCATTTCCATCCTCACCCTTCTGGCCCATCGCCATTGGTTTCCTTGGACTTTCCATTAACTACTTTGTCCAAGGTGGCTCTACTCTCTTCAATGGCCCAAACTGGAGCAAAGATAAGGAAAAGCATGAGAAAACGTTAGGTTTATGGGGTATCTTTCTTGGTGGTTTTGCCCAATTATTAACAGGCATTTACCTTATGGTGGGCATGTCTTGGTTTCCCGTATACGCCAATGCTGCTCCGCTGTATATGGCAGCCCTCGCATTTACTATTTATGGTATCCATTGGCTTGTTCTCGGTTTACGCCGTTATAAGGGAACAGACTCTGGCCCTGAAGCGTGGATGGCTATTCCTTTACTGTTCTTAAGCGTACTTGGTATAATTTCCTTCGGCGGTAATGGTGATATTCCTGCTGCTATATTGTTTGTGGGTCTGACATTAATCTATATCAGTGAAGTGTTTGCACGTTTTATGAACAGCGGATTTTGGAATAAATCAGTTGGTTTGTTTCAATTTCTCACTGGCATTTGGTTACTTTATCTGACCTACGGCGTGACCTTGAATTTTGCTAACCATGCACACTGGTGGGTCTAAGATTCTTGTGTCTGTTGCACTAAGGTTGCTTTTACATTCAATGTCAAATCATAGGCAAGCATTACCTTAACAAATATCAAGAAAGAAGTAACCTCCAATTTCGCTCATCACCGTGAAATTGGAGGTTTTTTATTTATCTACATAGCTTGCCCTTATACCATAGCCAACAATCCGGGTAATACTTCGCCAATTTTGGCATGCAGAACGATTTCTGCCTCAGCATCCAGAGGTGTAGACTCCTCATTGAGAATATAAAGTGGACACGACGCCTGTCTGGAGAAAGGCAGACTGGCAACCGGTTCGACAAGTAAAGAAGAGCCTAGGACGAGCAATAAATCAGCCTGCTCTATCAAAAGTGCGGCTTTCGTATAGTCAGGAACCGGATCGCCAAAAAGTACAACATCGGGCCGCAATGGATAGCCACATTCACCCTTCAAGGTTAGCGAGGTGCAATAAGGAGTCTCATCTCTTGGCAAATCAGCCATATGGTAAGCAGTATGACAAAGCGGGCAATGAGCAGTGCGCAAATGGCCGTGCAGCTCTATCACATGACGATTGCCTGCTAGTTGATGAAGTCCATCCACATTCTGCGTCAACAGAACAAGACCGTGCCTGCCCCCTTCCTCAAGTGAAGCTAACGCATAATGTCCCATATGTGGTTTAGCCTGCAGAAAGTAAGGAGAGAGAAAAGTTTCTCGAAAAACAGCCCAAAAATCATCTGGATTCTGCTTCCAATAAGAAATTGACATTTTCTCCATACGATGGTTTGCCGACCACAATCCAGAGGCAGAGCGAAAATCAGGAATACCCGATTCCGTACTCATACCAGCGCCTGTTAAAACCACAAGGCGTCTAGCGCGCGCTATTCCATTGGCCATCCTCTCTGCCGTCTGCCAATCCATGGACTGTTTCCGCCTTTCATTTTCAATGAGCACGGTTATTCAAGTACCGGACCTTCCGATTCACTTGGACGGCCTAGCTCAGCATGAACTTTTCCAACCCAACCTATTTGCCCCTCATAATTTCCGATGGTGACCTGTAATCCACTGACTTCGGGTACATCTTCTACAAGTTGAGATAACCGGGAAAAAAAGTCGGTTAAATCACTAACCCAACCGTCATAGTAAGCCAATGCTGATTTACCGCGCTGTCGAGTGTGAGCATCAGCAAACCACCCAGCAACCAAACGGGCTAGTGCATCTGCATCGAGATCTGTTAAAGGCAAAAGGCGAACAGCGTAAACCCCTTGAAATGCGCCAATCCCTTCCGGGTACGTGCGTAAAAGATTTCCAAAAAGAGGATCGGATTCAACACGAATGCTGCAACGAACTCTGCATTCTTCTGGAAGCTGCTCTAAAGTAAAGCCAGCCATTTCAACCAGTTCTCGAAGTTCTCTTTCTTGCAAAGTGCGATGTACATTCGAACCCAGTTGTTGACGAACATGGTTGCGTACCGTCTCACCGTCAAAATCGGCTAAATCAACAATTCGTCCAACAGGAGATCGGCGATAATTTTGATATTCTACTACCCGCGCCAACGCTCGCACAGCGCTTTCTGGGAAAGGATAAATGGGAACGCGATAGGCGGTATCAACAGGAATGTAACGTACCAGATAGTCCCCTCGAAAAAGAAAATTGGCAACTACAGGTTTGGTAAATTTCTCACCTTGACCTAGTTTTTTAGCGCGCACTTCACGCAGTGCATCAGCAATCGCTTCTGCTACCTCATCCTCTTCCGATGGTCCCACGGGTGTATAGAGAACAAGCACTGCATCTACTGAGTTGTCTTCAAGAACTACAGGCAGGACTTCGCGATAACTGTCTGCCAACGCCTCAAAGCCCAGATTAATGACCGGGTGCATCAATCGCAGGCGCTCGCGAGTCAGCATATCCGCAGTCAACACTGCACCTCCGGAAGTATTGGTCACAATAGCGACTCTATCTCCGGATGCCCAAACTGGTGTGGAAAGAAGTGCAGTGATATCAAACATTTCCTGCAGCGAATCTGCGCGAATAATTCCCGCTTGACGAAATAATGCTGAGATTGTTTCATCATCGTGTACCAATGCTGGACCAATACGATGGGAAGCAAAGAGGCTGGCTGGACTGCGTCCGCTTTTTACAGCCAAGACAGGCTTATTGCGTGTCAAACGACGTGTAATGCGCGAAAATTTCTTAGGATTGCCAAACGTCTCTAAATAGAGCAAAATGATATCCGTTTCACTGTCCGTCTCCCAATACTGCAGTAAATCATTACCCGATACATCCGCTCGATTGCCAAGGGATGCAAACGAAGAGACGCCAACTCCAACTTTACTGGCATAATCTAAAATGGCTATGCCCAACGCTCCGGAATGACTGGCTATAGCCACCCGTCCCGATTTGGGCATCTCTGGTGCAAATGAAGCATTTAAGCGCACTTGTTCAGACGTATTCAAAACTCCTAGCATATTGGGTCCCATCAAACGACAGCCTGCTGAACGCAACTTATCCAAAAGGGCTTGTTCCAACTCTGCTCCAGCGGCATTCACATCAGAAAATCCCGAGGATAGAATCATGACGGCTTTCACACCTGCTGACAAGCAATCATCCACAACATCCTCTACACCTGCGGCTGGCACAGCAATGACAGCGAGATCAACAGAGTCTGGAATATCTTTGACACTTGGATAAGCACGTACACCTGCAATCGCTTTGGCTGTTGGGTGAACAGGATAGAGCACACCTGTAAATTCGGCAGTCAGTAGATTGCGAAGTATTTGATGACTCATGGATTTAGGATTGCGCGACGCACCTATTAACGCTACGGTTTTCGGTTGAAAAAAAGGATGAAGAGAAGCTGCTGTGGCCAGTTTCTCACGTACTGCTTGCAAATTACGGCTTTGTTCGTGACGCCCAAGTCTCCAAATCAAATGGACGCTGTTCCCATCTGATTCAGATACCATTTCAAAGCCACTGGCGCGAAAAACTTGCAACATTCTATAATTGTCCCGCAGGATATGAGCTTCCAGATTGCGAAAACCAGAAAGCCAGGCGGCCTCTGCCAAGTGAGCCAGCAATAAACTGCCTATGCCTCGCCCTTGAAAACCATCTTTGACAAGAAAAGCTACTTCCGCCATTTCATCATGAGTTGCTTTGTAATTGCCTAACGCAACAACCTCATCTTCATGGAGACAAATCAGCGCCAGAGCCTGTTTCCCATCCCCCATCATGCTGATGATGGTTTTGTCGTCCACTTCCTTAATCATGTGGAAAAAACGAAAATAAAGACTTTCAGGAGATGTCTTCGCGAATAGCTCTCGAATGCGTGCAACTTCTTCTTTCGTATTGCGGGCCCGCCGCAACTCAGCCACTCTTCCGTCGCGCAGTATGACGCGAGCCAATGAGAACCCCCCCTGTATTCACGCTAAGAAATTTTTTCAAAAACCTTAAATAACCCATTCACCGTTCTGAAACAACGGAACAATCTGATTGTCTTGAGTCACCCCATCAATATTCAATTGGTCAGAACCAATCATAAAATCGACGTGGTTTAAACTATCATTGACACCCATGTCAATGAGTTCTTGTTCTGATTTACCTTTACCATTCGTAAGGCAAGTTGGATACGCCTTGCCAATAGCCAAATGACAAGATGCATTCTCATCAAACAACGTGTTGTAGAACAATTGTTGTAATTGGTAAATAGGCGAGGATATGGGCACAAGCGCAACTTCCCCCAAATAGTGTGATCCGTCATCCAACTCTATGATTTCTTTTAATGTCTCTTCACCACGACTTGCGTGATATTCCACAATTCGGCCACCTTCAAAACGCAATTGAATATTTTCTATAATGACTCCATTATGGGAGAGAGGCATTGTACTTACCACTGTACCTTCCACACCATATTTATAAGGTAGCGTATAAACCTCTTCCGTAGGAAGATTAGCAGTAAAAGTTGTGCCTTGAGCATTGACACTGTCAGCCGCCTGCCAACGGTGAGTTTCCGGCAATGTAATCCACAAATCCGTTCCAGGAGCCGTATAGTGAAGTTTGGCAAAATGTTTTTCATTTAAAAACGCCGCACGTTGTTTGAGCCCATTCAGATGAGTTTGCCAGGCTAGAATTGGATCTTCCGCATTCATGCGCATCACTGTAAAGATGGTGTCCCAGAGTTTTTCAATGGCTTCATCCGTTGGCAATTCGGAATACATTTTTTTAGCCCAATCAGCCGTCGGCATAGATGCAACAAGCCAAGTAATTTCATCTTCCATAAATTTCTGATTGATATGACGAAGTTTTTCTCCGATTGCCCGCTGACGAAGAGACAGGCGTTGGGGAGGCACATCTTTAAAAACATCTGGGTTATCTGCTGCAATATGTAACGAAGCAGAGTTTTCTTCCATTACTTCATCCGCACGAGCAATGAACCAACGAGGAACATGCTGTAAATTTTCTTCACTCTCCATTTGTAGCTGAACCCGTTCTGTCAACGCATCATGCCAGTGTATAGAGACTCTTGAAGCTCCAGCAACATAAGCACGCTCCGTCAAAATTCGAACAAAGGGAGCCGTTTCAATCGGCGCGTTAATCACCAATGGCTGCCCCGATTGAATGTTTAAACCTACTCTCAACAGCACGTCCGCATATTTTTTCAATTGTTCTTGACTTGGCATGTAAATCTCTCCTTTATGTTTAAGAAGACTTTCAATCGATGTAGCCCTCTTCTAAAAGCATTCTGTTCATTCGCTCAGAAGAGACAGGCGGTGAAAAGTAAAATCCTTGCAACACATCACATCCGAGCGTTTGTAAAATTTCAAGCTGTTCTTCCGTTTCCACACCTTCTGCCACCACATTCAGGTGCAAATTGTGTGCCATCTGCACCAATGTGCTGACAATGGCCTGCTCACGCCAATCATCTTTCATGCGATGGATAAAAGATTGATCAATTTTAATACTAGATGGCATAAATTCTCGTAAGTAGCCAAACGACGAGTAACCCGTACCAAAATCGTCAATCGAAATATCCACACCAAGTTTAAGAAGATGCTTGAGTATAGAAACGAGATCGCGCTGATTTTGCATTAACACACTCTCTGTAATTTCTATGTCAAGAAGACTGGGTGGCATGTCTACCGCTGACAGCGTTTGTTGCACTTGTTCAAGCATATTGGCATGCAAAAATTGTTTGATGGATACGTTGACAGATACCTTTACATCCTGCAAACCTCTCGCACGCCACTCCATCATTTGTCGGCATGCCTCCCGCATGGCGAATTCCCCTAAATTCACAATAAAACCTGTTTGTTCTGCCAAAGTGATAAATCGACTGGGCGGAATACTTTTCCCATCCCCTCGAACCCATCGCAAAAGCGCTTCCATAGCCACAATGCGCCTTGTACGCATGTCAATTTTAGGCTGATAGTAGAGAACAAATTCTTGTTGTTCAAGCGCTTTACGCATCTCTGCATCCAGTTGAATGTTATCCAACCAACTGCTGTGCGTCAGCGACTGATAGCGACGCAGACAATTGCCCCCCGCCTCTTTAGCAGCGTAAAGAGCAACATCCGCATGTTTGAGCAGTCCTTCGCTCTCCTCACCATCCCGCGGATACGCTGCCAGTCCCATGGAAAGAGTTAGATATACCGCTTTTCCCTGAACAGTCAATGGAGTTTCAAATTGTTTTAAAATACGGTTTGCTGCGGAAAAGGCTTGGGATTCGCTTTCAAACAATATACCAAATTCATCACCGCCCATGCGCGCAACCACACCATTCGAAGCCACTATACGAGAAAGTCGATCGGCTACTTCACGAATCACCGAATCCCCAAAACTGTACCCGAAGGAGTCATTCACATACTTAAAACGGTCAATATTGAGCATAAGTACAGCAAATTCCATATTCTTCACAGTTGAACGCATGGTTTCTTCCACAATCGATAAAAATCGATTGCGATTGGGAAGCTGAGTCAAGGGGCAGACATAAGCGACCCGAGCCAGATAATCATACTGCTGTCGACGCTCTGTCACATCACGAATCAAGGTGACAATAGCAGGATGGTTGTTTTCATAAAACAGTTTGCAAGTAGTCTCTCCAATAAATTCTGTACCGTCAGAACGAAGTAAAACCAGTTCATGTTTTACAAAGGAATGCGTATTTCCACTACTCACCAATTGTTGCATCTCACTTGCAAGAAAATCTCTTGCGTCGGGACTACAGTAAGAAAAAACAGATTGCGTCCGCGCTTTTTCATTGACTACTCCAAACAACTGACAAGCTGCTGGATTTAAATAATCCAATTGACCCTCATGATGGATGACAATGGGGTCAGGAATTAACTCCAGAACGGTGTAAAATTTCTTTCGCTCATTTCCTAGTTCCTGTTCCTTTAATATGTATTCTGTCATATCATAGGAAAGCCCATCCATTCGAATCAGGTTGCCGCCTTCGTCAAAAACCGGCACACCATGGGTAGCCATAAATCGAACTGAACCATTCTTGTGAAAGACACGATGAATAATTTTGCTCTTGTTTCCCTGACGTACACTGTCCACAAGTTGTTCACGTAACCAATCATCTTCAGGATGAAAAATACTACGCCACAAATCTTTAGACAAAACCAGTTCCTCAGATGTGTAACCAACAAGCCGCTCTACTCCAGATGAACAGAAAAGAATCTCATCTTTGATTAAATTGACTGACCACATTACCATTTCCAGACTTTCCAGCATGGCCGACAACCGAGAACGAATACTCCTCAATTCACGCGAAATTTGATTTTCTTGACTGACATCACGAAAAATACCAAGCACTCCGATGACTTGTCCCAAACTCCAATGTGGAATCACCGACACAGCCATATCGATGATATGCCCATCCGCATGGCGAATGGATAGCTGAAATGATTTCTTCTTGCCCTGCATAACCGTGAGTATCTCTTTTTTGATATCTTCACGGCTTCCCGTCCATTGCAAAAATTCACTCAAATCATGACCTACTACCCAATCTTTTTGATAGCCAAAGAGCGCCAATCCAGCGGGATTGATGTCCAAAATACAGCCTTCTTCATTGAGACAACACAGACCATCCGGATGATGGACAAAAAATTGTTCAAAGAGATTCTCTTCAGACTGATGACTGTAATTAGGAACCATTAACATTTGTTTTTTGTAAAATAGATTTGCGTCCGACATGGCGCATTGACCCCCACTACCCAACTTTTCCCCTGTATACACTCTTCAAGAAATTTCGACGATTTTTTATAACTTTCCTGCAGTTTTTGATTTAAAATATAAAATAAACAAAACAAAAATGGGATCTATTGTAAAATAGACTCCCATTTCTGACATCTTTGAATGATATTCAAATTATGCTGATGTCACCAGAGTGTTTCAGGCAAACGATCTGCATCATACAACCAAAAGACTTCTTTTTTCATCATTTGATCCATGCGCTTTTTCCAGGCTTCATCTGGTTCCGTATTTTCACTCCAGCGCTTCATCATGGCTTCTGATTGTGAACGATGCGCACGAATGGCCGCCACTTTGGTTTCCAACACATCGGCTATCTCAATCTCAACATCCGGTTTTCCTAAAGTTTGCATACGATTGTGCGTAATGGCATGAGCATAGATGAGAGGACGTTCATCTTTAGGAAGCATTTTGACAGCAAGAATCGCCGCATATCCAAGCGCATCGTGATCGGGATGAACACCGTATTTGGGATAATGCGTAATCAGCAACTGCGGTTTGAAACGAATCATCTCTTGACGGATACGGTTAGCCAATTCATGAGCATCTTCAAATTCAACCGTTTTATCGCGAAGACCCATTTTTTGGATTTCTTGAATTCCTAACACTGCACAAGCTTCTTCTAATTCTCTAGCACGCACATCGGGCAGTGTTTCACGAGTTGCAAAAAATGGTTTCCCCATATTGCGTCCCATTTCACCCAAAGTGCCACACATGTAAAGTATTTGCGCACCTTCTTTGGCAAACTTTGCAATTGTACCACCACATCCAAACGTTTCATCATCAGGATGAGGCAACACAACCATTACGCGTTCCATTTTACCAACTCCTCTCTTTTCTGGACGGTCTCAGAACAGTTTCACTTTTGGCCTATCTCAGACACGAAAGGGTGTTTTGCTGATCTCCAGAGAAACAGCCAACCTGCCCTCATTGTCGTAACCTGCAAAGAGCAATTTCCCGTCAGGCGTTTCTTCCCAATCCGTCAGTCCTTCTGCATATATCCAGCCACCGTCCATTTTCATACCCGCACGATAGGGGCCAAGACCAGTAATGGAGGCACGCGAAAATTTCACTTTTACATTGCGAATATAAGCACACACGGCCATGCCGCCGCTGGGATTGTTCCCGGCGTAAGCTCCGTTGGTAGTTTCCAGATGCAAATAGACTTCTTGGCCGACGAACGACTGCAACTTTTCATCAGCGAGCACCCGTTGGATTGGTCCCATCCCGTCTCCTCCTTATGCCTTTCCATGAACTCTATCTAACTATAAGTATGTTACCTAAGAAATTCAACCTGTTCGCTGGACATCATATTCTACAAAATATACAACTGCCAAGGAATGCACCCGTGGCAGTTGATATAGAAATCCATCTTTTCATTTATTTATCTCGATCGCGCTAGAAAGATATGGATGGTTATGCTTTTTCCACAGCATGTCCACCAAACTGATTGCGTAAAGCTGCAACCACTTTGCCGGTAAACGTATCATTTTCACGTGATCGATAACGCATCATCAAGGCCATGGCTATCACAGGTGTAGGAACTTCCAAATTCAAGGCTTCGTCAACCGTCCATTTTCCTTCTCCTGAAGAATGCATAACACCGCGAATAGAATCGAGTTGCGGATCTTCTTCAAACGCCTTCTCTGTCAGCTCCATCAACCAACCGCGAATAACAGAGCCATGCGACCAGACGTGCGCCAAAGCTCTGTAATCATACTCAAAACCACTGCGGTGCAGCACCTCAAATCCTTCTCCAATAGCTGCCATCATGCCATATTCAATTCCGTTGTGCACCATTTTACTGTAGTGTCCACTTCCGACTTTGCCCGTGTACAAATAGCCTTCGTCCACTGCCGTATCGCGAAAAAGAGGTTCAATCTGTGCAAATTTCTCTTTATCGCCGCCTATCATATAACAGGCTCCATGGCGCGCACCCGAAGTGCCCCCCGAAGTTCCCACATCAAAAAAGTATATGTCTTTAGAGAATAAATTTTTCGCTCGACGCAAGGTGTCTTGGTAATGTGAATTACCTCCATCGATAACGATATCCTCAGCATCTAAATGAACAACCACTTGCTCAAGCACTTCATCGACAATTTTTCCCGCCGGCACCATAACCCATATAACGCGTGGTTGGTTGAGAGAAAGTACCAAATCGGCAATGGTTTCTTTCGTTTGACCACCAGATTGTTCAAAAGTACGTCTTGCATCCTGGCTAATATCGTAGGCTATGAC
This sequence comes from Alicyclobacillus tolerans, assembly GCF_900142255.1. Taxonomy (GTDB): domain Bacteria; phylum Bacillota; class Bacilli; order Alicyclobacillales; family Alicyclobacillaceae; genus Alicyclobacillus_I; species Alicyclobacillus_I tolerans. The sequence goes on from NZ_FRAF01000022.1 coordinate 36,726, forward strand.
TTCATGACCGTGATCCATCAAATTTAATCCGAGATTATGTCCCATTTTGCCGAGACCAATTAGGCCAACTTGCACAGTAACTTCATCCTCTCTGCACTCAATTTACGCACTGACCGATGATATCAATCCATGTCACTTTTTTCCTCACTGGAAAATCAGCACGATTTTCATATAGATTGCCAAACCGCAGGTCATACCATGCACTGCTAACTTTAGCAAGTATTCAGAGCTTTAGCGCTCCAATGGGTCGAGTTATTTTTTTCCCTCTTAAAAAGCGCCCTAGTTCATCTCTTCTAGCCAAATAACGTTGTCCACATTTTTCACACTTTAAAATTTCATTCGTATAATGACGAAAAGACCCTTTAAATGGCTTGTCCGCTTTGCCACTCGGGCGTATTTGGCGCATATATTCATGAATATGGTGCTCAACGACTGTTAGCGGAGATTTACATTCACGACATTGAGGAACTTGATAAGAAACCAAGTTGGCAAACCTCCCTACATAAAATCAATATCAAAAGATGAATGCGATATTTTTTGGCTCTTTCTCCATTAAGTCCGCTATGTAATCAACATTTTACTGACGCATGTTATCGATTCGCTTTGTTTTGACATTTTCCTGTCACAACCAACGTTTCCAAACAAAAATCGGGAGAGACAACCCTGTCTTCTCCCGCCGGCGCTAGTTTTACACTTAATACAGTGCACCGCAGGCTCCACCGCAGCCACAGCCACAACCTGCTGCTTTGACAGTTGGGACAAGCAAGAAGAACAAAACAAAGATAATGAGAAATACGACTGCCCATTGTGTGTATCCACCAAATACACCCATGATTGACAACCTCCTTCTCGGCACATTTCACTGTATGGTATGACTTGTTGCCAAAAGCCTGAAACGGTTTATGCCTAGCATAAAAGGAGTTGTCCATGCATAAATAAGGAGTGCATTCACAAACGATGCACTCCGAACCCTTTTTTCAAATCAAATACAGCCAATTTCAATCACATTTCAAGACCATTAGATTAGTATATTCTTGTAGCACCAATATAATGGGGAGCCCAATAATACTCATTGTAAAGCGAAGCGATTTGAACACCTGAAGCTGGAGTTTGTGCGCTGATGAATTCACCGTCACCTAAATAAATGCCCACATGGGAAGCTCCATATCCGTCCGTGTCAAAAAACACTAAATCGCCCGGTTGCAAGTCAGATTCAGAAATATGTACACCCTCTGCAAATTGTCCATAGCTGGTTCTATCAACATAGATACCAAAATGCGCATAGACAAACTTGACAAAACCAGAGCAATCAAAGCCACTGGGACTCATTCCACCATACACATAAGGGTAGCCGACATACTGCCTGGCGTACTGGGCAATCTCTTCTCCTAATACGGCCTCTGACAAGTTGGTCGACATGGGTCCACCACTACGAGCACTGAGATTATCCGTAGCATAAGATGAAGATGGGCCGTTTAATTGAATTTTTTCTCCTACATGCAAGATGGAATTGTTGGTGAGGTGATTCCATTGCTCAAGCTGACTGAGGCTAACACCATGCGCTTGACTGATGGACCAAAGACTCTGTCCGGGTTGAACGGTTACCACTTGTGTAGAAACTGTTGCAGGTTGCAAGTCACCAGCAACATCACTGGTCTCTACTTCCAAATGCTGACCAGGAAAAATCAGGTCTCCACTGAGATGATTTAAAGTTTTCAAGCTGGCAACAGATGTGTGATAGCGTTGAGCAATAAGGTAGAGGGAATCTCCGGGTTGAACTGTGAAAGATGTGGTGGCGGCAAAAACGACAGACGTGTTCATGGCTGCAAACGCAGCAAAAGACAGCGCAAATTTAACTGTTTTTTTCACACTTAAGCTCCCTGTGCACCTACGAGGTTAGTTGACGGGCTCGGGCCGCAGCTTGTGAGCGCCCTACCAAAAAAGCATAGAAAAAATAGAATATTCAGCTCTTTAGGATTCGCCCCAAAAAAGAATGTCCCCCGTCCCCCGACGCCAAGAGGGTTCGGCGTTTTATGTCGACGTCTGGCGGAAGTATACCGAAATATCGCTTGGTTGGTCAATCCTTTTTACCATAAATTAGCCACCTCATGAAAATTTTTTTCTATTTAAATAGACTTGCCTTGATTGGACAAGAAGAAAGAGCCATCAAGAAGTTGGATTGATCGCTGTTGGACAGTGACTATTTACCATCCCATACTTCTGGATTAACCATGTGCGGTGGCTTTTCGTCAAGCAAGGCGCAGCGTAAATTTTCTGCTGCCAATAGTGCCATTGCTTTGCGTGTTTCCACTGTCGAACTCCCGATGTGAGGTAAAGTGACAACTTGGTTCATATGTAAAAATGGATGATTTGATGGCAAGGGTTCGTTCTCATAAACATCAAGACCTGCTCCGCGAATCCAACCATTTTGTAAAGCGAAAATCAAAGCCTGTTCATCTACTACTTTCCCTCGGGCTACATTAATCAAATATGCATCTGGTTTCATTTGCTCTAACTGTGATCGACCAATCAAATGAACCGTTTCTTCAGTCAGTGGGGTCAATACAACTACAAAATCACTCGTCTGCAAAAGATGGTCTAAATGAACATAGTGCACATGCATGGTGTTCTCAATATCCGACCGGCGTCTCCGATTGTAATACAGAACGCGCATACCAAAACCCAACGCTCGGCGTGCTACAGCGGTGCCGATTCGTCCCATGCCTACAATTCCTATTATCCTTCCATACACATCTGTACCCGCCAGCAAATTCGGAACGTTAGCATGCCATTGCCCAGATTTGACGAAAGCATCCGCCTCAGGTATGCGTCTTGCTGCGGCGAGAAGTAAGCCAAAGGCTAAATCTGCTGTAGTTTCAGTCAGAACATCAGGAGTATGGGTGCCAACCACTTTCTGTTTCGCCATTTCCGATAAGTCGAAATTGTCATACCCTACAGCTATGTTGCTTACTACTCTTAAATTTGGTGCTTGATCCAATAAATTCTTGTCAATCGGAACGCGTGGATATACAAGCAGGCCATCCACATCTTGCAATCGTTCCAGCAATTCAGACAAAGGCGTAACAGCATTTTCTTTGGGGGTATAGACAACTTCAAAATCTTGCCGCAGCATGTCAATCGCTTCTACTGCTACCGTATCAGGCACGTATACTTTAGCTTTGCGCACAGCGAATTCCCCCATTTCCTGACGTTCTGCAGATAGTCTTGCTAGCTTGCTAGCCTCAACGGGATTATATCGAAGCTCCCTGCTGAATCAGTTCCTGACGAATAGCAGTGACATCATACTTCTTTGTAGCCGCGTAATAGGCAGCTGCTACTCCGGCAGCATGACCAGTGGCAAATGCGGTACCCATGACTCGAACAGATGCAAAAGCTAATGCATCACAAGAAATAATTCGGCCGGCACACCAAAGATTTTTGAAACCACGTACGGTGAGTGAACGCAAAGGTATGTCGTAGTATGCTTGATTCTTAATGGAAAGATATTCCGCCGGTTTTCCCGGTCGATGAATCTCAATGGGCCAGCCGCCCCGTGCTACTGCATCATCATGTCGAATACCGTTCACAACATCTTCACCGGAAAGTATGTAATTGCCAAGTACGTGTCTGGTTTCACGCACTCCCATAGCTGGACCTGTTTGCACTAAATAAGCGTTCTCAAATCCTGGGATATACTTGCAGAAGACGTCCATATACTCCCACGCCTGTTTTCTTGCAGAAATTTCTGCTTTGGTCAATTGAGCAGATTGCAAGGCATCCACGTCCTCATCCGCAAACATCGCCAAAACATCCCCAGACTTAGGCAGACGCAAAAGCATACCACGCTCTTTACTTAAATGATGATAACCTTCTTGCTTGGCCTTCTGAATAGCTTGCTCGAATATGGACTTGTCCAGCGAAACTGATGGATGGACTCCACCAATACGCATCACCAATGTACTTGCTTGTACCATGCCTTCCGGACTACCCTGAACAACTTCTGCTCCAGACAAGGCTGACAAGTCAGCATCACCACTTGCGTCGACAAACGCCTGCGCTGATATCCTCAATTTGCCCGCATGATCGTAGCCAATAACCGTTGATACGCAGTCTCCACTGCGCTCTACTTCAATTACCTGACAATGTAGTAAGGGCGTCACACGATGTTGAAGAACGAGATCGTCCAATGCCAATTTCGTTAATTCACTATCGAGTGGAACTATAACGTTTCCAGTGCGAGGATTGCGATAAGGCTCCCGATATACGCCATATCTACGCAGCCGTTCAAGCAATTCATTTCCTACTCCACCTACGACTTGCAATAGAGGATCTTGCTGAGCAAAGAAACCACAATAGGTTAACACGGAACTATGCGTCGCGGCACCGCCAAAGTAAGGATTTTTCTCCAGAAGCAAAGTGGATGCACCCATTCGCGCTGCGCCTACCGCTGCCGCTACTCCTGCCGAGCCACCGCCCACCACGACCACATCATACGTTACATTACGGTCGTGCACTCATACTTCCCCCAATCATTTGCACTACTTCATCCTATGAATCCTATTCTTTTTTATGACCTAGTCATAATTCTAACTCAATTGTCTGCAAAATGGAAAACAGACACTAGGCATATATGGGTCATTATGGGAGAGAAATAAAAAACAGCTTCCTGAGTCCAAGAAGCTGTAGGGAGTCATAACGAGCATTATTCTTTTGGAGCGGAAGACGGGATTCCGACGCGTGGTCACAGTCCACGCTAGTCCCCGAAGGGGGGAACCCTTGGGTGAGAATCCTGCTTGCCGCGACTGCTTTTGGAGCGGAAGACGGGATTCGAACCCGCGACCCTCGCCTTGGCAAGGCGATGCTCTACCCCTGAGCCACTTCCGCACATTTCATCTCTTACGCTCTGCCTTACACGACACTGGTGGCTCGGGACGGAATCGAACCGCCGACACGAGGATTTTCAGTCCTCTGCTCTACCGACTGAGCTACCGAGCCTTTTAGAGTGACTTTACAAACATATCACAAAGCCCTTTTTAATTCAACTGCAATTTGGCTTTCACAAAGAAAGCCGCAAACCTGTACCCTTGACAAAAGTCGGTTACCTGGTTGCGGCTCATTCGTCTCTCAACCAAAATTCATCACATTATTCTTCATCACTTTCCCAATGCATGGTTCTCTTCACTGCTTTCTGCCAGCCCTTATATAAGTTCGATCGCGTTGTTTCCGCCATTTCTGGCTTGAATACTCGATCGAGATCGACCGTTTTAGTCACTTCTTCCTTTGTCCAAAATCCTACAGCTATACCTGCTAAATAAGCTGCACCAAGCGCTGTCGATTCAGTGATGCGTGGACGTTCCACAGGTACACCAAGAATATCCGCTTGAAATTGCATGAGGAGATTATTGGCTACTGCACCTCCATCAACCCGTAACGATTTCAACAAAATGCCGGAATCCGACTGCATGGCATCAATGATATCCTTTGTCTGATAAGCTAATGAGTCCAATGTGGCACGCGTGAGATGCTCTTTCGTAGTACCGCGTGTCAACCCGTAAATGGCTCCTCGCGCATACATATCCCAATAAGGTGCTCCTAACCCTGCAAAAGCCGGAACGACATAAACTCCGTCGGAACTTTCCACTTTGGAGGCAAAATACTCCGAGTCTACTGCACTATCGAAAAACTTGAGACCGTCCCTGAGCCATTGAATCGCCGCACCGGCGATGAATACGCTTCCTTCCAGCGCGTAGGTGACTTTACCGTCGATTCCCCAAGCGATAGTCGTCAGCAATCCAGATTTTGAATCTACCGGTTTTTCACCTGTATTCATTAACATGAAACAGCCAGTTCCATAGGTATTTTTAACCATACCAGGCTCAAAACACGTCTGACCAAATAGTGCCGCTTGTTGATCTCCCGCAATACCTGCAATAGGTATATTGGCTCCACCAAAAGTTCGTTCATCTGTATATCCATAAACTTCACTTGACGGACGCACTGTTGGTAACATAGCTTTGGGAATATCTAGTTCTTTGAGCAATTCCTCATCCCAATCTAAAGTATGAATATTAAACAACATCGTACGGGAAGCATTGGTATAGTCTGTCATATGCACTTTACCCCGCGTCAGATTCCAAACAAGCCAACTGTCTACCGTACCAAAGAGCAGTTCACCACGAGCAGCTCTTTCTCTTGCACCTTCAACGTGATCGAGAATCCATTTAATTTTGGTCCCTGAAAAATAGGCATCCACTACCAGACCCGTTTTTTGACGGATGATCTCGGTTAATCCACGTGCTTTTAGTTCGTCACAGATAGAGGCTGTTCTGCGATCTTGCCAAACAATGGCATTATATATCGGTTTTCCTGTCCCCGAATCCCAAACAATGGTTGTTTCTCGCTGATTTGTAATACCAATAGCAGCTACTTCTTCTGGAGAGACAGCAGCCTTTTCTAGCACCTCACGAGCGACTCCACTTTGACTGCCCCAGATTTCCATAGGATCGTGCTCAACCCAACCAGCATTGGGGTAGATTTGATGAAACTCCTTCTGAGCTACGCTGTATAGATTGCCGCTTTGATCAAGCAAAATCGCTCTTGAACTTGTGGTTCCTTGGTCAAACGCCAGAACATAAGATTTTTCCACAATTATTCATCCTCTCTTAGTATTTTAGATAGAAATAACAGATTAGACTCTTTCCGTTATATTTTCTGATGAAACAACTCCCTCTTTGAGGTTTGCTTTTATAGAGGCTCGCTCAATGAGTGTCTTTTCAATGAACCAACGGTATACAAAAACTGCAAGTCCGCCCCCTATAATAGGTCCTACAATAGGTACCCACCAATAACCTAATGGACCAGGAAAAGCATTATGCCCATAACCTACAATCCATGCAAACAATCTTGGACCAAAATCTCTCGCTGGATTAATTGCATAACCCGCATCAACACCAAATGACATGCCAATCGCCGCAACAGCGATACCAATCATAAATGGACCCAAATTCCCTTGAACACCCATGTTTTTCATATCAGTAATTCCAAGAATAAATAACAACAAGAACATTGTTCCTAAAATCTGATCCAGTAACGGACCCCAAAGATGTGAAAAATAGGGAGCAGGACTAGTGGCAAAGATACCAAAAGTAGCACTCCCACCTATTCCCGCTAAAGAGGTGATATGGTGTTGCACATTAAATGCATCAATAGCTCTATAGTAGTCCCAATAGACAATAGCCGCTCCACAAAATGCACCTACTATTTGCGAGATAGAATACGGAATGAATTTTTTCCAAGGTAAGTCTCCTTTTATAGCCATTGCAAAAGAAACAGCAGGATTCATATGGGCACCATTTACACCACCAGTTACGTATACAGCAAGAGCTACGGCAAATGCCCATCCCCACGTTATCAACAGCCAATTTCCTCCCAAATTTGGAGGTGTTCTTCCTGATTCAGATAGTCCCACTACTGCTACCGCAACTCCTCCATCGCCAAAAGCGATCAATAAAAGTGTACCAAAAAATTCTGCTATCAATTCTCCCATTAATGTACAGCGCCAACTCTTTCGTTGAAATGCTATTGACAAAATAAATCCCCCTTTATTAGAAATCTTTTTAGTTGAATTACTTTTATAAAATCCCAATTCCCCCCTCTCTTACTTGTGATCCAATCACCCATGAAAAAAAGACAGTGGCATGTAAGCCTTTTGGCTGACACTGCCGCCGTCTCCTAAACTCACGGGCAAAAGATTAACTTGATTGGAGTGTACATGAATAGAAGATAGTTGTAAACCGCTTTCATTAGTTTTTTCGTAAAATAATGATCGACCTTATTTTTCATTTCTGCCTATCGAAAAAACTATTGAGAATGACATGGTTAAGTTAAAATGTACTTCTTCATTATTACGGCAGACAAAGTTACCCCTGCCCAATTCAGTTTTATGTCCTCCAACTTTTCAAATCCGTTTGCAATCCAGAAATTGATTACTTTGTCGCTGTAACCATTGGCGACATCCAATCTGATACATTGGCTCTTTCTCGATTTGGCATAATCCTCGAATGCTCTATAGATTTGCTTACCATATCCCATATTTTGATAATCTTGATGAACGATTAACAGCGACAAATAGGATTCTTGCTCGATTTTATAGTCAATGATTCCAACCATTTTCCCTGTACGCTTGTCAACCACCTTGCATGAACAAAATCCCGCATTCCTCATTGACTTCAGTTCTTCAGTAACCCATTCAAATGTAACTGGATAATTTTTCGTATGTTTTTCCAAAAAAATCATATTGGAGTTATACACTTCAACAACATTATCTACGTCAGATATTTCAATCGGACATACGTAGAAATACTCCGAATCAAATATCATCATTTTAGTCATCCCTTCAGGTTGAAGCAGCTTACAAGAAAAAATTGCGGTGCCAACACAGACAATTGATAAAAACCAACAGAAATAAAAAACGCAATCTCTCATGCTTCGAGAAACTGCGTCACAACTGATTTTACTTTTGGAGGCGCCACCCGGATTCGAACCGGGGATAAAGGTTTTGCAGACCTCTGCCTTACCACTTGGCTATGGCGCCATATCAAATGCATCGATGTTGAATGACAAATTATCAACCCCGAAGGGGGGAACCCTTGGGTAAGAATCCTGCTTGCCGCGACTGCTTTTGGAGCGGAAGACGGGATTCGAACCCGCGACCCTCGCCTTGGCAAGGCGATGCTCTACCCCTGAGCCACTTCCGCACATTTCATCTCTTACGCTCTGCCTTACACGACACTGGTGGCTCGGGACGGAATCGAACCGCCGACACGAGGATTTTCAGTCCTCTGCTCTACCGACTGAGCTACCGAGCCATTTCAACAACCATTCAACTACCGATGTGTAACATACAAGAATGGTGGAACCGATGGGACTCGAACCCACAACCCCTGCGCTGCCAGCGCAGTGCTCTCCCATTGAGCTACGGTCCCTTGCCCTTTACAAACAGCGAACGTTTTGGATTATATCGCGTTTTATTCTCTATTGCAAGCAGTGGCTGTACCTCAACTTGATTTTTCTAAACTAGCAACGCGACAATTTCATCAGAAACAGTTATCCAAATTTCTCTATAGAATCCTTTTAAGATGTATAACTTGGAATTCGTTGGACATCTTACATATAAAATGTTGCACCTCACGAAAGGGAGTAAAACATGAAAAAATGGTTGATGGCAACAAGTATGACGGCAATGCTGACGTTCGCCCCGATGTCTACAGTATTGGCTCAAAGCGCATGCCAACACAATTCTTGTAAACAACATATCCATCAAACGCTTTATCCTATTAATGCTGCCATGCAGCCAGCCGACGCTCCAGAACCGGGACGCCGTTTTGAAATTCAATCTTCTGTCCAAGTACCGCGGGACGCACTTCGTCAAGCATTCGAAGCCAGTCAAAAAGCCTATACAGAGAAGCTGCAGAAATTTGCTAAAATCTCAGCCGCACAAGCACAAAAAGTAGTTATCAGTGAACATCCCGGTATGAAAGTTGCAGAACTGCAATTACGCAACATTCGCACAAGTCTTGTCTATATGGCTATTATTGAAGACGATGAAGACAAGTATTTGGTCGTAGTCGACGCAGGAAATGGAAAAATTCTTATGGACAAACCGCTGCCAACCCACCATACAAAAGTATTCGCGGGAAGTGGCGAGTAAGGCAAGTCAATGGATTGCAAATCATTAACAACTGCCAGACTTCAGAAAACGTATGAAAGCACGGAAAAGACACTGGGTATATTCGAAAGAACCCAGTGTCTTCTTTTTCATGCAAACAATAGACATCCCACTAATCCCTTTTACTTTATTGAAGCGTTCTTCACTTGCTGAGGTTGTCATGGGCTGTCCGAATCCCAATAAAGCTCATACAAACAAACCTATTGTCATTTTCATCTGAACAATATGAACCTATTCCTAGCCAATCGACTTACTGCTTTAAGAAATGGCTCGTGTTCTTACCTCACTTAATTGAATAGGTCCTACACCGCGCGGCACCTCAATAGACTCGAGGCGTTTAGCTCCCAAAAACCGGGTGATGTAATCACACGCTACATTTGGATCAATGCGATCTCCGCAGGTGTAAACATCAATACTCGCATAACCGTGTTCTGGAAAACTGTGAATGGTCAGGTGAGATTCTGAGATGATAACCACACCACTCACACCCTGCGGAGCAAATTTATGAAAAGCGACTTCTCGCACTTCTGCTCCTGCTTCCAGTGCTGCATTAACCATCAGTCGTTCAATTGCCTGCACATCGTTCAGCTTTTCTGCGCTACAACCCCACAGTTCTGCGATGACATGACGACCCATTGTATCCATTGCAAAATCCCCCTCCATCCAAAAGTTCCATGCCTTTCGGCATACGGAACCCACCTACACCACGGGGGAAAGTTAGTCCATAGAGGTCCTAACCCTTTAAGTGCAGGCCGCACTTGTTCCGTTTTCATCCAAAATGGTTCTGGTTAAGATTACGAGGGATAGTATAAGTCTCACCCCGACAATTTGCAACACTGAAATACCTGTCAATTGCGGAATTTAGCAGAGTGTGTCAAAGACGGGCACAAACTCCTATCCAAGCAAGGCCAATGAGCACGATACAAACATAGGAAGCACCTTTCCATACCATATGCCGATTTCCGAAGTTGCGAAACAGAAAGAGCAATCCCGCCCCACAGATAAGACCTCCTAAATGAGCCAAAATGTTTATCTGGGGTTGAACGAGATCAAACAAAAGATTGACAGCTAGCAAAAACCAAATCCAATAAGTTGTACGCTTTGTAAAAAGCCCTAAATAGGACATCACAAGAATAACACCAAAGATTCCAAAAATCGCACCCGACGCACCGAGCAAAATCGTTCCTGGAGAATAGAAAAAAACGGAAATCAAATTACCCACAATACCCGCAAGAACATAAACCACAAGAAAAAAACGCCAGCGAAAAATTTGTTCCACAATACGCAAAGACCAGAGAGAAATCATATTGACAAGCAAATGCAACCATGATGCGTGAACAAAAAGACTGGAGACGAATTCGTAAATATGGCCTCGCCAAACAGCCCCCACCACCAGCGCACCTGCCCGTACATCCCCAACTGGAGTATGTCCCGTAATAGACTGCATCAGTAAAAACCAGCCCACACAACATGCCACAAGAAGTACTGTTGCAGGCGAATTCCTCCAGGCAACTCCTAGATTCGTCCTCACTTCCTTGTAACTTGGCAAGCCTACGGACAGCGTGGTCTTCATAGGCCAGTCCTCCGCCTATGAATATAAGTCACTGGACTCCATCCTAAGAACCACTCATACCCTCGCGCATATGATTCCAGCATCTTCTCTGGCCGATATCTCGGCAAAACTTCAGCCTGAAAAGCATCAACCAAACGCCGGCGTAATTGAGGATGTTCCAGACAATAATCGAGCGCTACAGCCAGCGCTTTACTGTCTCCTTCTTTTACAATATAACCTGTTTTCTCGTGTTCAATCAGTTGAAGAATACCAGCTATGTCCGATCCGATGGTCGGTACGCCCGTAGCTCCAGCCTCTAAAATAGCCGACGGTAAGCCCTCACTTTTAGAAGGTAGCACGTGCCAATCCAAAGCAGCGTAAAAATCTTTCATTGACTCCCAAAATCCGAGAAAATGTACACGCTGCTGCAAACCTAAGCTTTCAACGATTTGCTCGTATTCCTTGCGTAAGGGACCATCCCCTGCAATCACCAAATGAGCAGAAACGTTATTCATTTGTGCAAAAGCACGCAAGAGCAAGGGTATATTTTTAACCGGATCAAACCGGGCAGCAATTCCAACCAGTGGAGTATCAAGCGGTATTTGAATTTTCTTGCGTAAGATCGATCTCAATTCCGTAGAGGCGCTTGGCATGATTTGCAAATCCAGAGCATTGGGTACAAAAGCCACATCTTTAACAGGCAATAAAGGTGCAAAAGCTTCGGAAACAACAAATAAACCCATAGCCCTGCGCAAACTGTATAAATGCAACTGTGGATAAATGATTGATTTCCATCGTGATGCAAGATAGTCGAGATAAGGGTTACTATGAATGGTACTCGTGAATGGAACGCCTGTTTGTTTTGCTATTTGTGCAGCAATCACATTTAATCTTGGACCATGAGAATGTAAAATGGCCGAACGATCCGATTGCAGCATCTGACAAATGCGTTGTTTAGCATGACGTAAAGAGGAAATCTCTAAACAGGTCTGCTCTACGGCAATCTCGCTCAATTGAGTACTGAGAGGACCATTGCCCCATAATAAAAAATGATACTCCATTCGCGCTTGTTGAGCGTAACGGGCAAGCGTCAAAAGATGAGTCGCAGCACCGCCTCGCTCGTTTCCAGCAGCTAAGACATAAACACGTAACTTTGTATTGGGTGCAATCCTATTCAAGAAGGTCGATTCCCCTGTTTGGTGTAATGTTCAATATATTCTTCAACGTCATGTTTGGTAAAACGAACGGTTTCTTGATTCATAAACAAATAATCCAAGGAGGTTCCTAAAATCTCGGCTGCAAACTGTAAAATATGATTTCTCCTCACAGTTGGATCGTGCCAATAGGGTTGAAACATTTTGTCCAGATGCTGAAATTGCTCAACAGTTAACCCAGGGATGAGCGAGGTGAATGCTTCAGATGGCAACTCTAAAATGTCATAGTTTTTTCCTTCATATTCAATGTTGACACCCAATTTCATGTCGCTCAATCACTTCCTTTTCCACTAGCCATAGTTTCAGTATACAAAAAGGAACTCTATGGAACAAACATCGCGTCGTGACCTGTGACTTATTCATAACGCAAAGCATCGACTGGCAACAGACGGGACGCTTTTAAAGCTGGATACAATCCACAAACAAGACCAATAAGCGCAGAAAACAAAAATGCTCCAATAGATACTTGCCAAGATACAGCAACCGGAAAATGAAAAGCCGCCCGAACTATAATAGTCACCAACACACCAAAAACAATGCCTAATAATCCACCTGTTGCGGTAAGCATCATAGATTCAAACAAAAACTGCCATACAATGGCGGATTTTGTGGCTCCAAGAGACATACGAATACCGATTTCTTGTGTTCTTTCTGTCACGGATACAAGCATAATATTCATGACTCCTACTCCACCAACCACTAAAGCAATACCTGCAACCGCCCCAATGACAAGCGTTAAAATATTAGTGATGGTCCCTATCAATTTCTCAATGCCTTGCAAAAATCCAGCCGACGTTTCAAACGCCTCTGCGCTATGTGCATGAATATTGAGTGCTGTAACAATTCGTTGCGACAATTCTGGCACGGATACTCCTGGTTGAACGGCAATATCCATTTCTGAAGCCGTCCAATTCGGGAATATGCCTTCTAAAGTAGTATAGGGTAAATAGACCGCACCGCCTCCCAGGATGCCGTTCAATAAAGAGGGTTCTGTGGATGCTGTCACACCAATGACCTGTAAAGTTTGCCCGCCCACTACAAGCGACTGTCCGACAACATTTTCTCGTCCAAACAACTGAAGCGCAGCTTGCTGACTTAGCAACGCCACATTCTGATGGGTAAGCACATCTCCGTTTGTAAACATTCTTCCTTGGATAACAGAAAAATTAGCCAAACCGTTTAAATAATCAGGTCCACCCTCCAACATCAAATTCGCTGACTGTCTGCCTGCACTGACAGCAGCCTGCCCGTAAAGTGTTTCTGCTACTTGCAAAACTCCCTGAAATTGACGAGCAATGTCAAAATCTTCATTTGAAAATGAAAGTATTTGTCCCGGCTGAGGAATGCCTGGAACCACCAATTCACGAGGTACAATCTCAATGGTTTGCCGCAACTGGTTGTTTTCAAGGGTCGATACAACAGCATTTTGTCCGCCTTTACCAATGGCAACGATAGCGATAATCGAAGCGACGCCAATGAAAATTCCAAGCATCGTCAGCAGCGATCGAAGTAAATGTGCTCGCATGGAAAGAAACGCAGAAGTAAGAAGTTCAGTTGCGTTCATGAATATCCTCCCAAGTTCGTTCGCTGACAAACCCATCTTCTACAAATAGGTGGCGTTTCGCATATTGGGCAACACGATAATCGTGGGTAATGATAAGCAAGGTCACTCCCGACTGGTGGAGTTCTTGAAAAATCTCTAAAATTTCATGGCTGGTTGTTGAATCCAGAGCACCAGTAGGTTCATCTGCGAGCAATAGTTCTGGACGATTGGCAAGCGCGCGGGCAATCGCCACTCTCTGTTTCTGCCCCCCTGACAATTCATTGGGAAGATGATGGAGGCGTTCAGAAAGTCCCAATGTTTCGAGTAAGTCTTCTGCCCGTTTGCGTCGTTCAGCGCGTTTCATTCCTGCATACATCATGGGGAGTTCGACATTTTGGCGTGCTGTCATTCTGGGGAGTAGATGAAAATTTTGAAACACAAAACCAATTTTTCGATTGCGCAATTGAGCCAATTCGTAGCCCGTAAGTTGTGACGTATCCTGATCATGAAACCAATACTCACCACTTGTCGGTCGATCCAAACAACCAAGAATATGCATCAAAGTAGATTTACCACTCCCAGAAGGACCCACCACTGCTACAAACTCTCCTTGGCGAATGGTAAACGTAGCCTGATGCAGTATGGTTAAACTTTCCTTCCCCATTTGATATGATTTTTGCAAATTTTTAACGCGAATCATGGCTGAACTACCACCTCACCGGATTGTAGAGAAGAAGGTGGATTGTTCACGATTTTTTGTCCGTCTGACAATCCGGAAAGGACCTGGACCAATGAATTGTCCGTCTGTCCTAATGAAACGATTTTTTCTTGAACACGATGATTTTGATATACAAACACAGCATACTGAGTTCCATCTTGAACGAGCGCAGAGTATGGAATTGTCAGGACATGCTGCGCAATAACCGTGTTCCATTCTGCATGTACAGTAAATCCATAAGGAACGGTAAAGGGAGTATGTGGTTTTATATCGACTTCTACTTGAGAAGAACCATTGACATTCTCAGCAGCATATGGAGCTACACTGATGACTGTACCTCTCCACGTCTGACCTGGATAAGCGTCCGCAGTCAATAGGACTCGCTGACCAGCATGGACATGAACCGCATTTTCTTCTGATACTTCAATGACAATTTGTTTTTGCAGACTGGCAACTTCGATGACGGGTTCGGGCTGACCTGAAGAATCGACTCCTTGTGGATGCACAAAAAGAACTTGCCCTGTTATGCTGGCTGGCCAAGACACACCACCAGACGTAAACAGTGCCTGTCCTTTTTTGACCACTTCACCTGGATGGACATACGTATTTTCAATAGGACCTGGCAGCTGATTGAGAAAAACCAACTGACGCTGCACAGGTTTAACGGTGCCACTTTCCATAATAGCATTGGAAAGATTATGCTTACTCACTTCAGTCCACTGCAATCGCACTGGTTTCTGACGTTGCCAGAGCAACCATCCGGCTACCGTCAACAGACAAACCAGACATAAAATGACTAGCCACCAACCATAATGCCGCCAAAATCTGCGCCTTTGCACACGTACACCTCATAAACCGTCAATGGAGATAGCATTATTTTACCATAGACAAACTTTATAGAAAGATGGCTTATTGGGAAGGTGTATTCAGACTCTCCCATAGATAGAATACTCAGATTGACGAGGTGACATCATGACGGAAGTCGTTTCTGTTGCTTGAAGCGAGAAAGACTCTTGAATGGGTGATAAAAGATGAGACTCCACTGCTGATGTAGGCGCATACGTGTAAGTGGCTGGATTGCGCTTGACATGAGAATCCGATTTATGAACTTGCGGCTCTCTGGCTTGAGGGCGTAAAGATTCTTGATGATGGTTCAGTTGCATTTGCAAATACTCACACATCCGTACTGCTTCGCGCAAGCGCTGTGACAATTGGGAAATTTGTTCAAGCAAGTCCAAATTCCTTCACTCCTTCAAGCTCAGTCTATTCATAAGCATGGGACAATCCATCATAAGGTAAACCATGAGAATTCGGGAGGTTGTCTGCATGTCCACACAGGTCGTCTATCGCGTCTTTGGATGGTGTTACATCATCCTTGGCGTTTGGGGATTTATATTTCACCAATTTGGAGATTATATGCAACTGTCCAGCCAAGACAATTTTATTTTGCTTGGATTAGGCATCCTCTTCATTGGACTTGCCAGATGTCGATCTCGATATCGTCTGTCAGGTGGTACTCTGTTAGGACTGATCCTTCTTTCTTGGTCCGGCCTTCCCTACCTTTCTACCATGCCTTATTTGCATTCTCCACATCCTCTTGAACTGCTTGTGCGAATCTTGACAGGAGCTTGGACAATTTATTTGGCAATTGCGGAACTACTTGCTTGGCGCAAAATTGCTTAAAATCAACTTTGCTGGAGACGATAAAGGAGAACCACACTTTATCTTGAGGAGGGCGAATGCGCAATGAAGGTCAAACACTTCATGACATCTGATGTGCAATGTTGCCAGGAAAATGATTCCATACAGCAAGCTGCGCAAATCATGGCTAGCGAGGATTGTGGCTCCGTACCAGTTTGCAAAGACAATAAAGTGGTGGGTATGATTACCGATCGCGATATTTGCTTGCGCGCTGTAGCCAAAGGCAATCTTCAGGCTACCGTCAAAGATTGTATGTCCAATCAAGTCATCACCTGCACACCAGATACTGACGCTCATGAAGCGGCTGACATCATGGCTCAACACCAAATACGCCGACTGCCTGTTGTAGATGCTCAAGGCCGAATTTGCGGCATTTGTTCGATTGGCGACCTAGCAACCGTGGATATTCATATTAACGAAGCTGGCGACGCATTGAGCAAAATCTCCGAGTGTCGTACAGCAGCAGGCGTACACTAAACATTTCAAACCCATACACATACGCCTTCACATCACACTTTAGTGTGAACGTGAAGGCGTTTTCTATTGGGTAAATACATGTTTGAGTCAATTTTCTGTGTCATTTGCAGTGTTTTGTGAATAGATTCAGCATTACAGCGTTTTATCAAGAATCACCGAATTCGAAGACAAAAGGCTGGAAAGGATGACGAGCAATTAGCACTCAAGAACACGCGCGAAAATGGAAAAAACGAATTGAACCTTTTGAAGAAGCCAATTGGAAAACTTCTACATGGCAATTGATAAACAGCAGTATTCCCTATTTAGCATTATGGTATCTGTCTGCTAAAAGTATGCTTGATCATTGGATCTGGCTAACTCCTCTGTTGGCATTGGCTGCTTCAGGTTTTTTTATGAGAATATTTATCATTTTTCATGACTGTGGTCACTACTCATTTTTCAAGCATCCCAAAACTAACGAATGGGTTGGATTATTCACAGGATTTTTGACAGGGTTTCCTTATTACAAATGGCGATACGAACATGCTTTACATCATGCAACGAGCGGAAATTTAAACCATAGAGGGATAGGTGATATTTGGATATTGACAGTTAACGAATATCGGCAACTCTCTCCTAAGAAAAAAATGATATATCGATTGTATCGTAATCCACTTATTTTATTTGGATTAGGACCTATATATCTTTTTTGCAAAGCACGCATGAACCGAAAAGGAGCAGAACGAAAAGAACGATGGAACACGTATGGAACAACAATTTTCATTTTAACTTCTCTTCTGGTACTGGGAAGCTATTGGGGATGGCAAGTGGTACTGGTGGTACAAGGAACCATTTTTTATGGTTCTGGTATCATCGGTATTTGGTTATTTTATATTCAGCATCAATTTGATGGCAGTTATTTTGAAGAACAAAATAAGTGGAATTATTTTGACGCCGCTCTGCAGGGGAGTTCATTTTACAAGCTCCCACTCATTTTACAATGGTTTACGGGTAATATTGGATTCCATCATGTACACCATCTTGGTCCCCGTATTCCCAATTATCAGTTGCAAAAAGCACACGAAAATGTTGATGCTTTTCGACAGGTTCGACATATTGGGTTGAGGCAGAGTTTAGATTCCCTATTCTATCGTTTGTGGGATGAGGAACAGAAAAAATTTATCCATTTCAGCGAAATTAGGGACGATTAGAAAGCTTTTTCTTCCCACAATAAAATATAAAAAACTCATACTTAACGGGGCTATTCCTATCGTCATCAAAGGTGACCTATAGGATAGCCCCATTGTTCAAACCCAATTATTCAACCGAGGATTCAGTCGCAGCTAGTCTTTGCTGTGCATAGGCAACTAATTTTTTGGTAATACTTCCACCAATAGAACCATTTTCATAAGACGAAACAGCTCCCCAATAACCGTCAGCTGGTGGGGTAATGCCAAGTTCTGAGGCAACCTCATATTTCAGCGATTGTAGAGCCTGGGTAGCCTGCTGAATCAGCAATGGATTCGATGAGCTATTCTGCGTCATGTGTAACGCCTCCTCAGAGAGTCTTAGATGAACTTGCAATCTTAATGTGCCCTGAGGAGAAGGTGTTAGACAAACACATATTACCGTTGTTACCGTTGTTCGATAGGGACAAATTGGGCATGAGTGAGCCCAGTATATTCTGCTCGCGGACGAATCAAGCGATTGTTTTGATATTGTTCAAGCACATGAGCCGTCCAACCCGCGATGCGACTGCAGGCAAAAATCGGTGTATAAAGATGTGTGGGTAATCCAAGCGAATAATACATGGATGCTGAGTAAAAGTCGACGTTTGGGTTGAGACCTTTTTTCTCTTTGACAACGCGCTCGACAATTTGCGACATTTCAAACCATTTCGTCTCACCCTTTAGTTCTCCTGCTTGCTTGCTCAACTGGCGCAGATGAGTCGCACGCGGATCTTCCGTACGATAAACGCGATGGCCAAAGCCCATAATTTTTTTCTTTTGCTCCAAAGCATTTTCAATCCAAGCTTCCGCTTTATTTATGTCACCGATTTCCAACAACATCTTCATGACTTGCTCATTCGCTCCACCATGCAGTGGGCCTTTGAGCGTTCCAACAGCAGACGTAATTGCTGAGTACATATCAGACAGTGTTCCCGCCGTGACACGAGCTGAAAATGTAGAAGCATTCAATTCATGGTCAGCATGCAAAATCAAAGCGATATTAAACGCTTTTTCCTCAAATTCTGTAGGTTTTTTTCCATTTAGCTGATAAAAGAAATCAGCCGCTGCGCTGAGCGTTGTATCGGGCTGAACAGGTTCGAGACCTTGACGAATCCGTTCAAATCCAGTAACAAGAGCAGGAATTTTAGCCACTAAGCGAGTTGCCTTGCGAAGATTGGCTTCCAGAGTTTCATGACCTTCGTCTGGATCGTACAGCCCAAGAAAAGATACTGCTGTACGTAATACCTCCATAGCATTGGAGTTTTTCGGTAACGATTTTAACAGTTTCAGCGTAGGTTCATCCAACTTACGCTCATTCGCTATTTCTTGAGTCAATTGCTGCAATTCAGTTTTATTGGGCAATTTACCGTGCCAAAGAAGATAAATAACTTCCTCGAAAGTCGCATGGCCTGCAATCAAATCGTGGATATCATAACCCTGGTAGACAAGCCGTCCCTCTTTACCATCCACAAAGCAAATATTGGATGTATTAGCTACAACATCTTCTAACCCGGCAACAAATGCGGTTGAATCGTTTGCCATGGATAATCCCTCCACTCCCAGATATGTTTCCTGCTTTGATCAAACATTGGTTGCAAAAACCCGTGCAACGAGATCGTCCATCCTAATTTGAGTATACTACAAATGAGGCTGACAAAAAAATTGACATGCCATCATTTTTTCTCGGGAGGCATCCATAAGCCCTGATTCAATTTGGTCTTTAACCCTTCTTGTCGCTGGGAAGGAGCGTATATGTCTATCTCATTCCCAAGCATCCATTCCTTGGGTTTTGCAGAGCATTCTCCAAGCAATCTTCTTCGGGCAGACTCAACAATCATCAGTTGCTGCGGACGCACAAGATGCATATTTAGATTCCCCAAAGCCAGTTGCGGCAATCGAGAAAGTTCTTCCGCGTCAGGCACTGGCCAAACCAAATGATGTATTCGTTCTCCAAAAGCCTCTTCCAGAATAGGTTGCCACTCTTTGTAAAAGGTAAAAGCGGATGTACGATGATCTTCTGCTAACAACTGAATGTAATCAACTCCAGCCATCAAATGAGCAGCAATCAAAGCAAGATAAGAAGGAACAGAATCTGGCGAAGAAGGAAGTACCAACTCTGTAAAAACTGTAAAATTTTTATTTTTACTTTCTTCTATTCGTGTCACCCAATGGCTGTTTTTTGCGTCAGCTAGACGAAAACTGATTTCCACCGCATCGAAACCTGCTTCATGAAGCGCGTCCAAAAATTCTCCGGATTCATTACGCAGCGCCGCATACTCAAACAAAATACCAGAAGATAGAGGCCGAATATGATACTCGTGACAAAGGGAAATTTTATTTTGCAGAATGGAAGGTGTAGTGAATACAGGGCTGCCGTAAGCAAACTTCCAAAAGTCTATATATGGATGTACATTTTGTAAACTTGCCTGCATGAAACTAAAAGGAATCCCAGTATCCATAGCGACTGTGATGCCGCGAAATCTTGGTTTTTCCGCACGTTTGGGCAACTGGGCTGTATACCAGACGTTCCAAGGCAAAGATTCCATCTACCGATTCCCTCCCATCGCCAATAGCACAGTCTATGGCATGAGGCGGATTCCGGTGTCTCAGAGAAACGCCGATTCCTAAAGGGCAAAAACACAAGCTATAACAACCAAAAGCGCTCCAGCAAACTGATGAACAGGCATACGCAAAGAACGTCCTAGCCAGCGGCCCGTCTCAAGCGCCAAAATAGTCATCAAAAGCGAGATGGCTCCAAAAGTTAAACTGGCATCAATCCAAGGAACACGCATGACACCCAGCCCAAAACCCACCGTTAAATTATCGAGGGAAAGAATGATAGCTAAAAGCCAAGTTTTCCATGTCGATCCGTTTGTCGTTTTTTCCGTTTCTTCGTTTTCTTTCTGAAAGAAGGTATATACACCGACTAAAGCCAGCAAAATAGCTCCAAACCAATGGGCACTTTGATGCAACGAGACAGACAACTGATGCCCCAGCAACAGACCTATTGCTGGCATCACAGCCTCAAAAAGGGCAAACAGCAAAGCAGTCCGCCACTGTTGTCGTCGTTGTATGCCAGCAGCACCGATTCCTACGGCGGCGGCGGCATTATTGGCTGCCAAAACAACACCAGCCAGCACCAGTTTCAAAAACACAAGAATCCTCCTTACTCTTTAGCCGTCAGTGACTTACCATCACCTTTCTGTTTAGTCGGTTGATTCCATATCGAACCCGTATCGATATTCAAATATTGAAAAACGTCCGTTAAAAACGACTGGGTTCCCAGCAGCCAAATTTCATCGACAGAAAGATGATCCAAAGCCATTTGCCAGGCGCTTGCAAAAGAATGAGTTTCTTTCCCTATTTTGCCCATCTGTTGCCATACACCTACCCAATGGCGGGAAAATTGCAGATGCGGATTTTGAGCTCTGCAAAATATAATCCAATCTAGATACTCATGCAATTCATTGAGCAATCCTTCGCCATCTTTATCATCCGGCAAACAGACAATAGCTCCCCTCCTCTTATTCCCCAATTGACCAATGGCATCCAAATAATTCAATACTCGTCGCGCATTTTCCCTGTGGATTGCTCCATCTAACAATGTTGGTACGGAAAGGTTAGGAAGATACTGCATGCGACCAGGAAGCGCAAGATCTTCAATATGCAACTCCAGAGATGCTTCGCTAAAGGGGCGCAACATTCGCCATATTTGCCATGCGGCCTCCATAACCACCACCAGATTACTGCGAAACGCCTCCAAAACGGTCGGTCCGTAAATGGTAAAAATGGGACCCGAAGTCGTCACACGATATTCATCGATGTTATCTTTACGGCAGACAAGCTGACATTGATTCATTTGTGCCCGGATAGGCTCGGGAAGATGCAACTCAGCACGGATGGTTTCAAGAATTTGTCCGGTTTCTTGAGGTTGAGGATGTAAAACCCACCAGCGTGTATCAGACGTTAAGATACCTATTTTTTCCCATATAACATCCCGTAACTCTGGTCCCAATTGCATTTTGTGCTCTAGGAAAACAGGCGTCATCAGTGCACCCTGATGCACAATCTGATTCACATCATCATGACGCGCTCCTCGCCCCAGTTCAAAAATATTGACATCCGTTTGATGATCGCGAAAAAATTCTGCCGCAATTGCCGCAACGTATCCCACTGGACCAAAATAGTGATGAGCAGGCAATTGCAAGGTTTCGGCAGCATTGCGAATACGTTGTGCATAACGCACAAAATCTTTTTCGGAAATTTTTTGTCCGTTCAGTCGTATACGTTCGAGAAAATCGACCAAATGAGGAGAAGTAAACAGACCGACTGATAATCCCATTCGCTCCAATACAGCCGCTAATAGGATAGCGTGCGTTCCTTTTCCCTTGCTCCCAGTCACAGCAATATTACAAGTCGTTCGATCTGGAGAACCAAGTTGATCTAAAAGTGCACGCGTCCACTCCGGGTGCCGCCGATCACGATCAAACCCTTCAGGTAAATATGGTTTTGCCTGGTTGTAAGATTGATAAATCCATTCGATATACGAAGTTACCTGTTCCGCGAGATGGTCAGCCACAAACGTCTCTCCCCGACAATAGTTTCCCTCGCCATCATAATACAAATCGAGTAGGAGGGGGTGACTAACCCCCGTCCTCTCACACCACCGTACGTACCGTTCGGTATACGGCGGTTCATGTTGTGGAACGAATCACATCGTATCGCTCAACTAAGCTAACCAGTCCTCGGTCACGCCAATAGGCAAGACCGAGGGCTTTATTCATTTGTGGGGTATTTGAGAGTCTCCAGTAGCCCTTGCGTGAACCGCTTATCAGGACTGCCCATTCCTCGGGAATCCCAAGGACGACGAGGTTTCGTCGCTTTGTCTTAGGTTTCTTCCATTGCTTAAGGAAGCACATTCTCAATCGGTGACGTATCCACTTGTCTAAGTCCTCGAACACACTACGGGTCTGAGC